>DATLUE010000247.1:0-11802 GCA_035533255.1 Allostellaceae bacterium
TCGATGCCGCTCGCCTGCTTGAAGATCGGCAGCAGATGCTTCAACAGCCCGCTATTGTCCACCGAGGTGGTCGAGGCAAGGACGATGTATTTATCGTCGGCGCGCGCCAACCGCGGCACCAGAAATAGGCCAGCCGCGAAAACGATCATGACGGCGAGCAAAAATCGAGCCATCGGGAATCCTTCCGGTCGGCGATGGCGAACGCGACACCGCTCAGAGCAACGCTGAGCGTAATCAGCATGAAGCCGAGCGCCTGCGCAAGCGGAAGATTGCCTTTGCTGGTCTCGAGCACGATGGTCGTGGTCATCGTCCGCGTCACGCCGGCGATGTTGCCGCCCACGATGATGATCGTGCCCACTTCGGAAATCGCGCGGCCGAGCGCCGCCAGGAGCGCTGTGAGCACCGGCCGACGCGCGATCAGCAGCAGATGCGGCAGGATTTTGAGCCGGGTCGCGCCGGCGACCTGGAGCGCATCGCCATGCCTCGCCCATTGCTCTTGCGCGGCGCGATGCACCAGTGCGACCACGATCGGCAGCGTCAGCACTGTCTGCACGGCCACCATCGCGCCAGGGGTATAGAGCAGCCCGAACCGGCCGAGCGGCCCGGACCGCGACAGCAGCAGATAGCCGGCGAGGCCGACGACGACGGGCGGCAGACCGAGCATCGAATTGGCGAGGATCACCACCGCGCGGCGTGCGGGAAACCGATAGACCGCGAGCGCCGCGCCCGCCGGCAGCCCAGCCAACAGCGCGATCGCCACCGCGCTGAGGCTGACCCAAAGCGACAGACGCACGATCGCGTAGAGATCGGGATCGCCGCGCAGCATGGGCGCGAGCGCCAGCCCGACCGCATTGCCGAAATCGCCCATGCCCGCGCTTTCCCCTTAAAATGCGCGCTAACTTCATCCTTCGAGACGGCGTTACACGCTTCCTCAGGATGAGGTCATTTCTCGCTCCTCACCCTTCTGTGATTGGAGCATGGGATGTCAATTGATTTGATTGAGCGACCCGGGCGTCGTGCTTCTGTACGCGGTCGACGCAAGGTCGCCGCAGGATGGCGGACGCAGGCAAGGGGCCTCGATCTGAGCAACGTGCTCGCGCGAGGCGGCAACGAGGGTGAGGACGAGGTCACCCTTTGCCTCGGTCGCCTTCTACGGCAAGCTGCTCGGCTTCACGATCGAGATCGACAGCGCGCCGCATTTCGCGCTCATTCGCATCGATGGCGGCCCGTCGATCGGATTGCCGGCGGCGCGGCACGCCGTGCCGAAAGGCACGAAGGCAGCGACCAAGGCGCAGCACGCCGCCATCCATGTGCTTGCTCTTGTCGAGCTTCGCCTTCTCGGCGCGCGGCTGCTGGAAGAACATCAGACCCCAGGCATGAGCGACATCGAGCTCGGCCTGGGTGATGCCGTGATTGGCGAGATAGAAAAAGCCGGTATCGATACAGGCGGCGCGCAGCGCGCGGGCGACGCGCGTTCGCTCAACCAGACCCCCGTTTTGCGCATAGGCAGCAAAATCGATGATCGGGAGCGTGCGCGCGGACCGCTGCTGAGTCGCCAAAGCCGCGCGCCGCGCGCGATTGTCGAAATCGGCATAAAGCCCGACTTCGTCGTCCTTGATCGTCTCGACCATGATTGTCTCCCTCCAAGTCCTTCTCCGCCCGTGCGCGGGCGGCGAAGAATTTAGGATGAGGTGGGTCGATGAACCGCACGCTATCGAACGGGGCGCGCTGAGCCCCCACCTCACCCTGCGCTCTCCGCCCCCAAGGGCAGAGAGGGATATTTATGAACTCAATACCTTATCCGCCATCTTCTCGGCGATCATCAGCGTCGTCAGATTGGTGTTGCAGCGCGGCAGATTGGGCATGATCGAGGCGTCGACCACGCGCAAGCCGCCGATGCCCTTCACCGTGCCGTCGGTGCGCGTCACCGCTTTGGGGTCGGTGTCATGGCCCATGCGGCAGGTGCAGGAGAGATGCTTGATCCCCATCGCGGTCGCGCGCACGAAATCCTCGAGCACGCCGTCATCGGCGATCATATCCGACAGCGGCGGCGCCTCGCTGATCTTGTCGCGGATGATCGCATCGCGCACCGCCGCCGGCCCGTCGAGCAGCAAGCCCGCCGCGCCCATCTTCATCTGATTCTTGAAATTGACGGCGGCGGCCGCGCGCGCCCGCGGCGACAGCCGGAAGCCGATCGGGGTGCGCGTCGCTTGCCTCACGGGTGCCGCGTCGAACAATTCGATGAGGAAGCGCAATCCGCTCTTGAGCCGCGCGAGATCGCGCTGGTCGTCGAAATAATTGAGCTCGACCTTGGGCTCGTCCTGCCAATTCGTGCTTTGCAAGCTGACGCGGCCGGCGGAATAGGATTTATTGACCCAGGTCATCGCCATGCCCAGCCGGCGCCCGACGCCGTGCCAGCCACCGCGGCCGAACACCGCCGTGAACATGTCGCTCGGTGGGCAATCCGCGATCTTCGAGGAATAGCGGAACGAGATCTGCAGCGGCCGGCTTTCGGGAGCGCCGCGCGCGCCGCTGGTGATGTAAGCGAGGAGGCCGATGCCGGGATGATCGCGCAGATTGTCGCCGACGCCCGGGAGATCGTGCAGCACCTTGATGCCGAGCGCCGAGAGCTGCGCCGCCGGCCCGATGCCGGCGCGTAGCAGCATCGCCGGCGAATGCACTGCGCCGGCCGAGAGGATGATCTCGTTGGCGTGGAAGGTCTCAACGCCGCGCGGCGTTTGCACCGTCGCGCCAGTGACTTTGCGGCCGTCGAAGAGCAGCGCCTGCACCTGGCTTTGCGACAGGATGCGCAGATTGGCGCGACGCCGGACATCATCGCCGAGATAGGCGAGAGCGGCGGAGACGCGCTGGCCATTGCGGTTGTTCTGCGTCGCCGCGAAATAGCCGTCGACGAAGGCGCCGTTCTGGTCTTTGAGATAAGGAAGCTGCGCTTTCTCCAAGGCCTGCGCCACGGCATTGGTGTAGCCGCACCAATCCTCGCGCCGCATCCGCTGCACCGGCAGCGGCCCGCCCTTGCCGTGCAGCGCGCTGCCGCCGAAATCGGCATCGTCCTCGAGCTTCCGAAAATAGGGCAGCACACCCTGCCAGCCCCAGCCGGCCGCGCCGAGCTCGGCCCATTCGTCGTAATCCTCGGGCGCGCCGCGATTGGCGGCCTGGTAGTTGATGCTCGACCCGCCGCCCATCACCTTGCCCTGGTCGTAGAGCACCGGCATGGGCGGCCGCGGATAATTGCGCCGCAGCGATTGCGTGTAGGCGACCAGCTTCATCCATTTATAGGTGGGGTTGAGCGCCGCTTTCGGGAACATCTCGAGGATGTCCGCCGGCACCTGGCCGGGCGGCGTGTCGATCCCCGCCTCGATCAACAGCACGCGATGGCCAGAGCGCGCCGAGAGACGGTTCGCCAGCACGCTGCCCGCCGAGCCGCCGCCGACGATGATAGTGTCGAAGGTTGCGCCGTCTCCCGTCACGGCTTGCCCGTTGCGGTCACGCGATAGGCCATTTCCGCACCCCATTTCTCGGTCGATCCCGCGACCGCGGCCGGTGTCCGGCTCGTCTCCGAGACTATCACAGCCGCAGGGCAAACTCACGCCCGGCCGGCACGGCTTTACGGTCCGTCAAAGACTTTGGCGCAGGCTGGGTGCCAGGATTCCCTCATCTTTATGGTCAAGAACTCATGAATCGGCTCGGCACAATTCTTTCGGTGGCGGCGCTGGCAGCTTCCTTCGCCATCCCCGCGCTCGCGGAAATGACCATCCATCTGAAGGACGGCCGCAGCTTCACCTTGCCGATCGATCCGCAAGACGTCGCATCCATGACTTTCGGGCCCGGTCTTGCTAGCCAGACCAGCCGCGGTCTCACCACGGCCGCGCCGACCCATCTGGGCGCGATGCGCGGCGTTCCGCCGGTGCCGGGCGTGCCGCAGCCGGCCGCGACCGCGTCGCTCGTCCCGCCGCCCTCGATGGCGGAGGCCGGCACGCAGCCGCATGCCAGCGGCCGCGTGCTGCGCGTCGGCCCATCGCGCGACATCAAGACCATCCACGCCGCCGCCGACCAGGCGAAGGACGGCGACACGATCGAGATCGATGCCGGCAATTACCTCGGCGATGTCGCGGTCTGGAAGGCGAGCAACCTCACCATCCGCGGCGTCGGCGGACGCCCGCATCTCGATGCCGACGGCGAGGCCGCCCAGGGCAAGGGCATCTGGGTGACCGCGGGCAACAACATCCGGATCGAGAACATCGAGTTCTCCGGCGCAAAGGTCGGCGACAACAACGGCGCCGGCATCCGCGCCGAGGGCGCCAATCTGACGATCTTCAACTGCTATTTCCACGACAATCAGGAAGGCATCCTCGCCGCCGACAATGCCGACAGCGACATCGTCATCGACAGCTCGGCCTTCGTCCATAACGGCACGCAGAGCGGCCAGACGCACGGCATCTACATCAACCACATCCGCACGCTGTTCGTGCGCGGCAGCGTGTTCCAGGACACCACCATCGGCCATCACATCAAGACGCGCGCCGAGAACGACTACATCCTCTACAACCGTATCCTCGATTTCGCCGACGGCACCGCGAGCTATTCGATCGACATGTCGAATGGCGGCCGCGGCTACATCATCGGCAACGTGATCGAGAAAGGCCCCAAGGCCGACAATTACACGATGATCGCGATCGCGATGGAAGGCCCGACCCTGCCCGAGCAAGAGGTCTATGTGGTCGGCAACACGATGGTGCTCGACCGCTCGAGCGGCATCTTCGTCCATTCGCGATCGCCCGGCACGACGGTCGTCGCCGACAACATCATGGCCGGGCCGGGCGTGCCGCTGCAGGGCAATGGGCGGCTGATCAACAACGTCATCGCCGGCGGCAGCACCAGCGGTCTCGACGCCAATGGCGGCGGCGGCAATCGCGTGGTGCGCGACATCGGCTTCGTCGATCCCAGCCGTTTCGATTATCACTTGAAGCCGGGCTCGCCCGCGATCGGCGCTGGCGTCGACATGCAGCAGGTCAACGGCTTCAAGCTGATGCCGGAATACGAGAATCTCTACCCGCTCGGCGTCGCGCCGCGGCCGGCGAGCAACCCGCCCGACGACGGCGCCTATCGCTTCGTCAGCGCGGCGCGGTAGGTGCGATAGCGCGCGACCAGCCGCGCCGCGCGAGCGAGGTCGCTGCCCGGCTTCGGCGACATTTTGCCGAGCAACGGCAAGAGATCGCGCTGCCTCGCTTCCTCTTTGGTCAGGACAACATTGTCGTTCGCGCCGGCGATGGTCGCGCCGTCTTGGACGACGATCGCGCCGTCGAAGCGATTGCCGGAGAGCCGCGCACTGGTCTCGGGCGATACGGCTTCGATGCCGGCGGTTGCGATCACAATGTTCCGGGCGATCAGCGTATCGGCCGATTTAAAGAGATAGATGCCGGGCTCCGCCGGGCAGTTGAAGACGATATTGCCGCGGATCGTGCCGTGGCGATGCTCGGTCGTGCAATCGTCGCCCCGGTCGCAGAGGCCCGCATTATGGCCGGTGCCGCTGCCGCCCAGCGCGATGCCGCGGATCGACGGCGTCGGCGGCGCGTCGATGATGCAGCCGACGACGTTGTTCTCGATCAGCCCGTTCTCGGAATTGCCTTTCAAGAACATCGCGTAGCTCCAATCATCCGTGCGCACCGGCGGATGATCGAGCCGCTTGGCGAAATCGGCGATCAGATTGCCGCGCACGATCCAGCGCGAGCCGCCAACCACATCGACCGGCGCGATCGGGTTGTCGGTCACGCGCGGCCGCGTGTCGAACAGCATATTGCCCGCGATCACCACGTCGCTCGGGAAATAGCCGCCTTCGCCATTGCCCTTGATATGCGCGTTGTAGTCGCGAATGCGATTGTCGCGGATGAGCGTGCGATCGGCGTGGCTGACGATGTGAAAGGCATGCTCGCAATCGGTGTCGGAGGCGCAGATGCCGGCGATGTCGAAATTCTCGACCACCCAATCCGAGCCGCTGATCTTCATGAACTCGACCGCGGCCGAGCGCAGCTCGACCGTGCCGGGGCGCGCCGCGCGCAGAACGATCTTGTGCTGCAGATTGCCGCTAGCGGTGAGCCGCAAGCCCGGCAATTCGTAGCGGCCCGGCGCGACCGTGATGATATCGCCGGCCTTCGCGTCGGCGATGGCGAGAAGGATTTGCGGCACGGTCGAGACGTTCACGTCGCGCGCGTGTGCGAGAGCCGGCACGAGGATTGATGCCAGCAGTATCAACAGTGCTACAAAGCGAAATTGCATGAGTATCGCGCGTCCTTCGACTTCGCTCAGGATGAAGAAAATTGCGCGTGGCATCGACGGAGGATGCCAGAAAACGCCTTCCTCGTCCTTGTGAGCGAGCCGCAAGGGCGCAGGTTGGTTATGCAACATGTTTTACCGCACTTTCGATCTGAGGGGTTGACCCGCACTGCTGCTTCGCATGATACCATCGGCAGGGCACAAGCCGGAGCGGCGTCATGGATTTCGCGTTCTCGGAAAAGTCGCAGCGGATGCAGGCGGCGGTCAAGCAATTCATCGACACCCATGTCGCCCCGCGCGACGCCGACTACGCCGAATGCGAGCATCAAGGCATCTTTCCGCCGCCTTTCGTCGAAGAGCTTAAGGCCAAGGCGCGCGCCGAGGGCTTGTGGAATCTGTTCCTCCCGGGCCTCAGGCCCGACGAGCCGGGCACGCAACTATCGAATCTCGATTACGCGCCCTGCGCCGAGATCATGGGCCGGATCGATTGGGCGTCCGAGGTCTTTAATTGCAGCGCGCCTGACACCGGCAATATGGAGCTCTTACATCTCGCGGCGACGCCGGCACAACAGGCGCAATGGCTGACGCCGCTGCTCGAAGGCCGCATCCGCTCGTCCTTCGCGATGACCGAGCCCGATGTCGCTTCCTCCGACGCGACCAACATCCGTACCTCGATCAAGCGCGACGGCGACGATTGGGTGATCAGCGGCCGCAAATTTTTTATCACCAACGCCGCCGATCCGCGCACCCGGCTGTTCATCGTCATGGGTCAGAGCAGTCCCGAGCGTGCCGAAGCGCATCGCCGCCAGAGCATGGTGCTGGTGCCGGCGGATGCGTCCGGCCTCAGCGTCGTGCGCAATCCGCCGGTGATGCATCAGGTACATGGCAACGGCCATTGCGAGGTGCTGTTCGAGAATGTGCGCGTGCCGGCCGACGCGCTGCTCGGCGAGGAAGGCGGCGGCTTCGCACTGGCGCAGGCGCGGCTCGGCCCGGGGCGCATCCATCACTGCATGCGCGCGATCGGCGCCGCCGGGTTGGCGCTGGAGCTGATGATCGGGCGCAGCCTCGAGCGCCGCACCTTCGGCCAGATGCTGCACGAGCACGGCACGATCCGCGAATGGATCGCGCTGTCGCGCATCGAGATCGAGCAGGCGCGGCTCCTCGTCTTCAAAACCGCGTGGTTGATCGATCAGTTCGGCGCGAAGGCGGCGCGACGCGAGGTCTCGCTGATCAAGGTGATCGTGCCGCGCATCGAGGTCGCGATCGCCAACCGCGCGATGCAGGTGTTCGGCGCCAAGGGCCTGACCCAGGACACGCCGCTGCCCGACATATGGACGCATGGCCGCTATCTGCAAATCGTCGACGGCCCCGACGAGGTCCATCTCCGCTCCATCGCCCGCGCCGAAGTGCGCGCGATGGAAAAGAAACTGGCTAGCGAGGTTGGTAAGAAATGAAAATCGATAGAAATTGAATCTCGATAACGAAACATTGTCGTTGCGAGCGTCCTTCGCCAAGCTCAGGATGAGGGCGAAGCAATCCAGTCGGCGGACACACCGGATTGCTTCGTCGCTCCTGAGCTCTCGTCGAAGGGGCTCCTCGCAATGACGAAACTCTAAAGTGTTAGCCCGCGCCTTCAGGCGACCGCGGCTCCCGCTAACTCTACTCCCGTCCCGGCAAGGCGACGACGTAGCGCTGGTCGATGATCTCGGCGGCGTTGACGGGAGTCTTGATCTCGCCTTGAGCGCGGAACCAGTCGATCTGGCGGCGAATGTCCTGGCTGTCGAGGCGCAGCTCGGCATCGAGCCAGGGTATGGCGACGCGAATCTGCTCGACCGGCTGATGCGTGTATGTCGAGAGCAGCGCCAGAATCGCGTCGGCGGTCGGGCCGTCGCGGCGGTGCTCGCTCGCATCGGCAAAGGCATCGTGATAATCGCGCGCGCCTTTCTTGAACGCGCGCAGGAAACGCTCGACCGTCGCGCGATGGTCGTTTGCGATCTTCGATGAGGTGAACGCCGTGTTGGGCTGGCCATAGGGAACTTCGTCGCCAACCCAGCCCAAGAGCTTCGCATCGCCGCGCGACAGCAGCCGCATCGCCGGCGTCACCGGAAAGACGCCGAGATCGGCTTGGCCGCCTGCCAAAGCCGAGCTCATGTTGGTGTTCGACTGCAAAGCGGCGACGCGGATGTCCTTGAGGTCGATCTTGTACTTCTCGGCGGCGAGGCCAAGATCGTAGTGGAGTTGCGATCCGACCTGCGTCACCGCGGCGGTGCGGCCGGCGAGTTGCTTGAGCGATGTCAGCCCCGCCTCGTAAGCGCGGTTGGAGGCGAGGTAGCCGGCGTTCTTGAAGCCGGGCATTTCGCGATTACCGGCGGCGATGATCTTCAAGACGCCCTGCCCGGCGAGGCTGTAGAACGCGGCCGACATGCCGGTGACGCCGAAATCGATGTCGCCCGAAGCCGCCGCAATGGCAATCGGCTGCGCCGCATCGAAATAGACGATCGTCGCATCGAGACCCTCGTCGCGGAAATAACCGCGGTCGTCGGCGACGAAAATCGGACCGACGGCCAAGGTCCGCACGACGCCGATCTTGATCGCTTCGGCTTTTGCGGCCGCCGCCGCGCAAGACAGCAGCAGCAACCCCAAAACGATCCGCGCTACGATGCTCATTCGTCTTCCCTCCCCTTTGGCGCGCCCGATCGGGGATCATAGTGCCTGACCGCGCGCGCGAGAACAGGACGCGATGTAGCGCGACATGCCGTCGCCCGCCGAATTGCGGGCGATGGAAAGAAAGATGCGGAAGTGCCGTACCTTCGTCATTTGCGAGCCAGAAGGACCAAGCAATCTAGAGCGACACGTTCGGCCTTGGATTGCTTGGTCGACCTAACGGTCTGCTCGCAGCGACGGCAGGTCCGACCTTATTCCGGCTCTTGCGTGTGCGCCTCGAGGAACCACAGCGATTTGTCGAGCGCGCGCGAATAGGCGGTGAGGATGTCGGCGGTGTCCTTGTCGCCGGCATCGTCGGATTCGGCGATCGCGGCGCGCGCCGCATTCGCGGTCTTGCCGTAGCGCTCGATCAGCGCGGCGAGATGGTCTTTGATCTTGTGGATGTCGGTCGGATAGGGCTTGAGGCTCGTGCCTTTCGCCACCGCCTGCGTCGTCCCTAGCGCGGTGCCGCCGAGCTGCACGATCCGCTCGGCCATCGTATCGACATGGCCGTCGATCTCGGTGCGGAAGGTATCGATCATCTCGTGGACCGCGATGAATTGCGGCCCTTTCAAATTCCAATGCGCCTGCTTGGTCAGCAGCGCGAGATCGATCGCCTCGGCGAGCCGCACGTTGAGCAGCTCGATCACCGTGGTCTTGGTGTTGGATTTGAGATCGTTCTGCGTCTTGAACAAAGCCATGTTGCTACCTCCTGTTGTTGTGGGCTTAGAAATTTACGGGCGTCGGGCGGAGCAGCTCGACCCCGCTCGGCGTGCCGATGACCGCCATCGTCGCCAGACCGACGAACAGCCCGGTCGCGACCACGCCAAAGACCGATCGTAGCCGCGCATCCAGCGCCGCCGGGTCGGCAATCTCGGCAAGGCTGCAATCCGCAATGTAGTTCCCATTATCGGTGACGAAGGGCTCGTGCCCCGCCCGTCGTAGCTGCGGCGCCGCGGCGATCTCGGTCAGGCGATCGAGCGTCACCGGCGCGCCGAAGCGTGTGATCTCGACCGGCAGCCTGGTCTTGCCGCCCAGCGTCTCGACCAGCTTCGATTGATCGGCGACCACGATCACCGCCTCGCTCGCCAGCGCGACCATCTTCTCGCGCAGCAGCGCGCCGCCGAGGCCCTTGACCAGATCGAGCGTGCCGCGTACGACCTGATCGGCGCCGTCGAGGGTCAGATCGATGCGGCGATGCGCGGCAAAATCGGTCAGCGGAATGCCGAGCCGCCGCGCCGCTGTCGCGGTCTGCTCGGATGACGGAATGGCGACGATCCTCAGCCCCGCCGCGACCCGCGCCGCCAGCGCCTCGAGCACGAACGCAACGGTCGATCCGCTGCCGAGGCCCAGCACCATGCCGTCATGGATTTCGGCGACCGCGCGTTCGGCGGCGCGCTGCTTTTGCGCATCTTGCTCGGTCACCGGGTTCGCGCCTTCTCGATTGCGCGCCAAACCGCCGACGGCGTCGCCGGCAGCGGCAGGTCGTGTACGCCCAGGCCGCTCAACGCATCGACGATCGCGTTGACCACCGCCGCCGGCGCGGCCGTGGTCGGCCCCTCGCCCGCCGATTTGATGCCGAGCGGATTGGTCGGCGACAGCATTTCGACGATCTCGGTGCGAAGGCTCGGCAGATCGCCGGCGCGCGGCATGCCGTAATCCAGGAACGAGCCGGTGAGCTTCTGCCCCGATTGCGGGTCGCTCACGCATTGCTCGGACAACGCCTCGCCGACGCCATGCGCGATCGAGCCGTGGCTCTGGCCGTCGACGATCAGCGGATTGATGCAGCGCCCGACATCGTCGACGCTGGCATAGCGCGCGATCGCGACCGCGCCGGTCTCGGGATCGAGCTCGACCTCGCAAATGGCGCAGCCATTGGGAAAGACCGGCGTATGCATCTCGTTATCCGCGACCACCGCAAGCCCGTCGCGCAGATCGCCCGGCAGATTGCGCTGCGCCGCGGCGCGCGCCAAAGCGAAGAGATCGAAGCTGCGGCTGGTGCCGGGCGCGGCAAAGCGGCCGGCGTCGAACGTCACCCGCTCGGGCGTGGTTTCGAGCGCCAGCGCGGCGATGCGCTTGCCCTTCTCGATCAGCGCCGCGGCGGCAAGCGCCATTACCGTCGCACCGTGACGCATCGAGCGGCCGGAATGCGAGCCGCCGCCTTCGGTGACGAGATCGGTGTCGCCCAGGATCACATCGACGCTCTCGACCGGCACGCACAGCATGTCCCCAAGCAACTGCGCGAAACTGGTCTCGTGACCCTGGCCGCTCGGCTGCGCGCCGATGATGAGCCGCACGCGGCCCTCGGTCGTGACCGAGACGGCGGCGCGCTCGCGCGGGGCGCCGGTCGAGGATTCGACGTAATTGGCAAGGCCCAGCCCCAGCAGCTTGCCGCGCGAAACAGCCTCGCGGCGGCGCTGGTCGGCGCTGGGCCAATCGGCAAGGGCGAGCGCGCGATCCATGGCGCTCTCGTAATCGCCGCTGTCGTAGATCGTTCCGACCGCGTTGCGATAAGGCATCGCCTCCGGCCGGACCAGGTTCCGGCGCCGCAGCGCGATGCGATCGATGCCGAGCTCGCGCGCCGCGGCGTCGATCAGCCGCTCCAGCGCGTAATTCACCTCGGGCCGGCCCGAGCTGCGCATCGTGTTGGTCGGCACGGTGTGGGTGAAGACCGCGCGGGCACGCAGGCTCGCCACGGGAATGGCGTAGGAGCCGGTGACGAGCCCCGCACCTTTCGCCAGCGGCGACAGCGAGACGCAATGCGCGCCGACATTGCTGATATTGTCGGCGCGCAGCGCGAGAAACCGG
>DATLUE010000248.1:0-19437 GCA_035533255.1 Allostellaceae bacterium
CGCGCGCGGTGATGGGAAGAAGCAGCGCGAGCAAGACCAGCGCCAGGAAGGCTTTCGATTTGATCATGGCGCGGCGATTGTGCCAGCCCGATGCCGGCAAGACAATCTTCTCCCGATGCTGCGTTGCGAGGGCGACCTGCCCACATCGTCCCGCCGGTTGACAGGCAGCGACCCAAACCTCACGCTGCGCCATCAAATCAATCGAATTGCGTATCGGGGCGAGGGAATGGCGAAGAACGGTCACGATCGGGTCGGGCTGGCGCGGCGCAAATTCCGCGCGATCTTGCGCCGCAAGAAAATGACCGTGATGCCCGGCGGCTTCAGCCCGCTCTATGCGTTGCTGGCGCAGGAAGCGGGCTTCGAATGCTTTTTCCTGCCGGGCTCGCAGCTCTCGCATTTCCTCTACGGCGTGCCGGATAACGGCATCATCGGCTTGCGCGATCTGGTGGATCACGCACGCCACATGGCGGCGCATTGCGACATCCCGATCCTGGTCGATGCCGATACCGGCTATGGCAACGCGGTCAATGTCCATTTCGCGGTCGAGGAGATCATCCGCTCCGGCGTCGCGGCGATGCAGATCGAAGACCAAGAGGCGCCCAAGAAATCCGGCACCGCCGCGGGACGGCGGCTCATCCCGGTCGACGAGGCGGTCGGCAAGATCAAGGCGGCGGTCGCGGCGCGCGATGCGATGGATCCCGATTTCGTCATCTGCGCGCGGTGCGACGGCATCGGCGCCGAGGGCAGCAATTTCAACGATACGCTGAAGCGCTGCATCGCCTATATCGAGGAAGGCGGCGCCGATCTCATCTGGCTCAATTCGGTCGAGACGCGGGCGCAGCTTCGGCGCGCCTGCAAGGAAATACCGGCTCCGGTACTGGCGATCTGGGGTGGCAAGGATGCGCCGCCGAGCTGGCCGGAATACGACCGGCTGGGCGTGCGGATCGCGCTCTATCCGACGATCGCGGCGACCGCGGGCTTGCAGGCCTCGTGGGAGATGCTCAGCGATTTCCGCAAGCGCGGCGCCAAGGCGATGATGGGTTGGCACCGGCGCGTGGCCGCCAGCCCCTTCGGCACGCCCAACGTGAAGAAGCTTCTCGGCTATGATAAGATTCTCGAAGTCGAGAAGCGCTATCTCACCAAATCGGCCCAGCGCGATTATGCATCGACCTGGGGTCACAAGACGAATTTCGCGGATACGGGTATGCTGACGCGCGGCGGTCGCAAGCGCTCCACCAAGAAGACAGGAGAATTGCTTTAGCATGGCCAAGATCGTGCTCGGAATCGGGACCTCGCATGGTCCCATGTTGTCGACGCCGCCGGACCAATGGGGCCAGCGCGTCGCTGCGGACAAGCGCAATCCCGAGCACTGGTACCGGGGCAAGGCCTATAGCTTCGATCAGCTCGCGGCGCTCCGCGCCAACGAAAATCTCGACCGTCAGATCACGCAGCCGGTCTGGAACGAGCGCCACGCCGCCTGCCGCCGCGCCATCGGCAAGCTCGCCGATGTCTTCGCCGAGGCAAAGCCCGACGTCGCGGTGATCGTCGGCAACGATCAGATGGAAATGTTCGCCGATGCGCTGATCCCGGCGATGAGCGTCTATCGCGGCGAGACCATTCCCAACGCCTTCCCGCGCGAGGAGCAGATCGCGAAGATGCCGCCCGGCATCCCGATCGCGATCCCCGGCCACATTCCGCCGCGGGGCGCGACCTATAAGGGTCTGCCCGATCTCGCGCGCCATATCATCGAAACCGCGATCGCCGATCAGTTCGATGTCACCTCGCTGGGGCGGCTGCCGGACGGGGTCGAGCACATTCCGCACGCTTTCGGCTTCGTCTATCGCCAGATCATGAACGACGATCCGGTGCCGACCGTGCCGGTGGTGCTCAACACCTTCTATCCGCCCAACCAGCCGACGGTCGCACGCTGCTACGATTTCGGCAAATCGCTGCTGCGGGCGATCGAATCATGGAAAAGCGACGCGCGGGTCGCGCTCATCGCCTCGGGCGGCTTGACGCATTTCGTGATCGACGAGGACGTCGACAACGCGGTGATGGATGCGCTGAAGAGCCGCAAGATCGAAGGCGTCGCGTCGCTGGGCGAGCCGATCTTTCAGGCCGGCACGTCGGAGATCAAGAACTGGGTCCCGGTCGCCGGCGCGATGGCCGATCTCGGCTATCCGCCCACGGTCATCGATTACGTGCCGTGCTATCGCTCGATGGCGGGCACCGGCAACGCGATGGGCTTCGCTTATTGGAAGCCGTAATGCTATCGCCGCATTGAGATCGAGCGTCCCTCGACTTCGCTCGCGACGAGGACGATTTTTCGTGGGATTAAGAAAATCTCCTCGTCCTGAGCAGGTCGCGAAGCGGCCGTGTCGAAGGGTGCACGCTATTGCTTCAAGCGAGATTGCTTCAAGCGAGATTGCTTCAAGCGAGCTTCATTTTTTCAGGTAATACTCGCCGTCGCTGTTGCGATCGAGCTGGCCGGCATCGCGCAGCTTCTCGATCGCCACGACGATCTCGCGGCCGTCGCGGCTGCCGAGCATCGACATCAGCTTGGCGAAATGCATCGGGCCGGATTCGAGCGCCTGCTGCGCGGTCTGGAACCGCGCCGGACCGCCGATCTTCGCCGCCTCGGGAACCCGCGCCGTCACTGCGGTCGGCCGCGGGAAGTTCCAGGTGCAATCGAAGCCGGCCTTGGCACTGTTGCCCTTCTGGTCGCCCGAGGGGTCCATCGGCATGAAGCGCATGTCCTTCATGACGATGATGTCCTTGTCGGCCTGGAAGCGGCCGGACATCGCCCATTCCATCTGCTCGCTGGAGCGGATATCGACATCGTCGTCGGTGATATAGACGTGCTTCGTGGTGCGCGACATGCCGAGCAGCGCCGCGATCGCGTCATGCGGCTCGGAATTGCTGCGCTTGCGGATCGCGACCCGCAGATGGCAATTGACGCCCGGGCCGGGCGGCGAGAAAACATCGACCACGTCGATGCCGGCCTGCTTCAAGATGCTCCAAGCGCGCGCCTCGGATTGGAGTGCGCCCATCGGCGCGCCGTCGCACCAGCCGAGATTACGGCCGACCCCGTGCTTGATGGTCTGATGCAGCACGTCGCGACGGCGCGTGATCGCGGTGACATGGAATACCGGATCGCCATGCATCGGGCCGTAATAGCCCATGTACTCGCCGTAAGGCCCTTCATTGTCGATATAGCCGCGCTCGTCGATATAGCCTTCGAGCACGATCTCGGCATCGGCGGGCACGTAGAGATCGTTGGTCAGGCATTTGACCACCGGCAGCGGCTCGCCGCGGAACGTCGCCAGCGTGTTGATCTCGTCTTGTCCCGGCGCGCCGCGATTGGAGGCCGCCATCGTGTCGAGCGGATGCGAGCCGATCGTGAAGCTTGCCGGCAGCTTCTCGCCGCGGGCGACGCAGCCGAGATAGACTTGCTTCAGATCGGACGGCGCGGTCAGGTTGAAGCCGCATTGGTCCTTGCCGCGTAGCATCAACCGCCGACAGCCGACATTGCTGCGCTTGGTGACCGGATCGATGACGAAATCGATGCCCGAGGTGATGTAAGGGCCGCCGTCATATTCGTGCTGCACATGGAACGGCAGCTTGTAGAGATCGATCTGGTCGCCGGCGAGGACGACCTCGTGCACCGGCGCTTCGCTCGACGGCACTTCGAACGGCTTTTGCGGATTGGCGCTGCGGCGCATGAACTCTTCGCGCATCTTTTCTTCGGGCACGCCGAAGGCCGCAGCGAGCCGCTTGCGCGATGCGCTGACCGCGCCGACGACCTCATGCTGCTCGGGGCCGGCCTTCTTGAAGAGCACGCCCTTCTGCGTGTTCTCGATGATCGGACTCATTTCCGAAAGCGCGACCGGCTCGTTGCGAACCTCGATCTCATCCATTTCGATGAGACGCTCGACCAGCCGACGCAGCCGGAATTTATCGGGATTCCATGTGCGGGTTTTGGTGGCGACCTGATCCATCATCTCGCTCCCTGACGCATCGTGCCGATCGGCGTCGCTCACAGGATACGGTCGGGCTCAAGGCTTCGCAATCGCTTCAAGCCCAATCGCTTCAGGCCCAGTGGCGAAGCTGTCGAGAGCGGAGTAGCATCCACGCCGTCGGCCACACACCGGGGTAGTGTGGTCTCGGGCGGCGCTGACGAGGAGGTCGAGACGATGAAGATCCTGCGGGTCGAGGAATTGGTGTTCGGCGCGGAAGATGTCGCCGCGAGCACACGGTATTTCGCGGATTGGGGATTGGAGCCGATCGGCGGCGGCGCGCACGGGGCGGATTTCACCGTGCCATCGGGGCAGGTCATCAAGGTGCGCGCGGCGAGCGACGCCGCGCTGCCGGCCACGGCCGAGCAAGGCTCGACCTTGCGCGAGGCGATCTGGGGCGTCGACAACCAGGGCTCGCTCGATGAGATCGCCACGGCGCTGAGCCCGGATTGCGCTGTGCAGAGCGATGCGGACGGTACGCTGCACAGCATCGACCCGCACGGCTTCGCGATCGGCTTTCGGGTCGCCGCGCCCAAGCTCGTGGCCGACCCAGCGGCGCCGTCCCGTCTCAACCAGCCGTTCGACGGCTCCGAGCGGGTGCGCCCGACGCGCATCGGTCATCTCGTCTATGGCATCACCCGTGCCAAGGAAGCCGAAGGCGCCGCGTTCTATGTCGACCGGCTGGGCTTTCGCATCTCCGACCGCAGTGCCGATTTCGGCGATTTCCTGCGCGCCGCGGGCTCGCTCGATCACCACAACCTCGGCCTCTTCAATTTCCGCGACAAGGCCGGCTTCGGCCATATTGCCTTCGAGGTCGGAAGTTTCGACGAGGTGATGCTGGGCGGGCAATACATGAAGAGCCGCGGCTGGAAGCCGCAAAACAAGCCGGGGCGCCACATCGTCGGCTCGAACACCTATTGGAATTTCGTCAGCCCATGCGGCGGCAACACCGAATATTTCTCCGACATGGACATGATGGACGACAATTGGCAGCCGCGCATTTGGCCGAAATTCCCCGGCGCGCATATCTGGGCGATGGAGTAGGGTCGACGCGAGCCGTCATTGCGGGCGGCGCGCCGCGATAGGCGCCGCACGAACCGTGTAATTGCCGCGAGCGCCGACCGCGACCGTTGGCGAGAGCAAGCGATTACCCCTCGCTCGCGCCGAGCAGCACGCCTTCGAAATCCGCGAAATGGTACTGGCAGAGCGGACAGCTCTTTGCGAAGAGCGCCGTGCGGGCGCGCATCTCGGGGCCGTAATCCACCGGGAACGGCGCGAGATAGGGGTTGCGGCTCTTGATGCGCTCGATATCGGCTTTGAATTTTTCCAGGCTCTCGACCTTGAAGCCCATATGGTCGAGCGACGGCGGCATGATGCCGGTCGCGTCGTAGTCTTTGATCTTCCACGGCATGACGACCAAGGTCATATGCCCATCGGTCAGATAGTGGTTGGGATCGCCCGGCTGCTGGTTGCGCGGCTCGAGCTCGAAGACCGTGCGATAGAACTCGGCCATCGCGTCGGGCCGCATGGTGCGCAGCGCGAAATGGCTGATGTACCGCGGGTGGATGTTGTCGCCGCTCTGCTCGGCATAGACGTCGGTGCGATTCTCCATCTCTTGCTGCGAGATGTCGAAGACGTTGCCGTCGGGGTCATGCGCCGAAATGCCGGCATAAGGCCGGTTCGACGGCCGCTTCAGCCAATTGACCTCGGGGAATTCCTTGAGGCGGTCGAGCGCGGTTTGTGCGTCCTTCACCTCGAAACCGAAATGCTCGAGCCTTCCGCCGCGGCCGGGCACGCGCGGATTGACGTTCATCCCGACATAGCCGTCGCCGATCACCGCCGCGCCCTCGGCGCGATAGCCGCTCGCCTGCTTCATGCCGAAATACGCTTCGTAGAAGCGCGAGCTCAGCGCGAAATTCTCGCTGACGATGGCAAGGTGATTGAGCTTGGCGAACATGGCGCGGCCTCCAGCTTGAGTCTTTTGAGCGTGGCGCGATTATCCGTCCGCGCGGCGCCGACCGCAACCCGGCACGTTTCCGCTTCGCCGTCAGAGCTTGAACACCCGCTTGGCGTTGCGGTGGTAGAGTTTTTCCTTGTCGGCCTCGGGCAGCGGCAGCGCGTCGACGACATCGACCGAATCGCGCACGATCTCGAACGGCCAGTCGCCGGCGAACAGCACATTGTCCGCGCCCAGCATCTCGATCGTCATCAGCAGCGGCAGGCGGTAATTCATCCCGCTGGTGGTGACGACGATGTTGTCGCGGAAATATTCGCTCGGCAGCCGCTCGATCTTGCGCGCGAGGCCGGCCATCTCGATCTCCCAGAGATAGCGATTGTCGATCCGCTCGAGGGTGAAGGGGATGCTTTCGCCCATATGGCCGATGACAATCTTGAGCCGCGGGAATCGATCGAACACCCCGCCGGCGATCAGCCGCATGACGTGCGTGCCGGTCTCGATCCCGTAACCCCAGGCGACGCGGAAGCCGGGCATGCCGAGCGGTCCGGCCATGCCGGGGCTGGGCTCGCGCGGATGAAGGTAGATCGGCACGTCGAGCGCCTGCGCCGCCTCGAAGATCGCCCAGAATTTGCGGTCGTCGAGATATTCGCCATGCGTGTGCGAGTTGACGATGCCGCCCTTGAGGCCGAGATTCTTCACCGCGCGGTCGAGCTCGCGGGCGGCGTTGTCGGGCGCTTGCGGCGCGATCGCGGCGAGGCCGGCAAAGCGCGTCGGATGGGCGCGGCAGGCGGCGGAAAGGCGATCGTTGACGAGCTGCGACAGCTCGCAGCCCTGCACCGGATCGAATGCCTGCACGCCGGGCGAGCCGATGATGATCACCTGCATGGCGATCCCGTCCTCGTCCATCACCGCGATGCGGCGCTCGCCGAGATCGATCAGGTCGCGGAACATCGCGCGGCGCGATTCCGAGACCGGGCCCGCGAGGCCAAGCTTCTCGTCGAGCGCGCGCGCCGCCGCGGCGACTTCGCCAATCATGAAGCCTTCCTCGACCGCGATGCGCTCGCGGCTAGGCGGCCTCGCCCTTGTCTCGGCCATCAATGCGCTCCGCCGGGCGGTTGCATTCCCAGGGCCGCGGCGCCGGCATTGACATAGCTGGTGTCGACGCCCCAGGCGACGTGGTTGCCCGCCGCGTGCACGTCGCGCCAGAAGCGCTGGATCGGATTGCCGTCCATGATGCCGCGCGCGCCCGAGACCTCGAACAGCCGATCGACCGCGCGCATCGCCAGCCGCGACGCCAGCGTGAAATTGCGCCGGATCGCGACGATGTCGGCTTCCTGGTTCGGCAGGCCGTTCATCAGCTTCTCGTCATTGTCCTTGGCGAGCAGATAGGCGGCGTCGATCTCGGCTGCGGCCTCGCCGATGTTGCGCTGCGCGCCGTACATCTGCAGCACCGGATCGCGCACCGGACCGGCGGCGCGGGCTTTGGCGAAGTCGGTGAAGCAATCGAGCGCGCCGCGCGCGATCCCGATCAGCGGACAGAAAATCCCGAACGGGAAGGCGACATAGCCCGGCTCGCGGAACATCACGCCCTTGTTGACCTTGCTGCCGGGCGTGTTGCCGGCGGCGAATTCGGCCGCGCGCACGGTATTTTCCTCGCGCACGAAGACATCGTTGACGACGACGTTGTTGCTGCCCGAGCCTTTGAGGCCGACCGCATTCCAGACATCGCGTACTTTGAACTCGCCGGGGCCGAGGAGGAAAAAGCGGATATCGGGCGCGCCCGAGCCCTCGAGCGATGGCACCGGCGCGCCGAGGATCGCCCAATCGCAATGATCGACGCCCGAGGAAAAGCTCCATTCGCCGCTGAGCCGGAACCCGCCCGGCGCCCGCGTTACCTTGCCGACCGGCATGAACGAGGTGCCGATCTTGGGGCGCGGATCGGCCTTGTAGAGCGCGTCCTGCGCCTCGCCGGGGAACATGCCGAAGACCCAATGATGCTGGATCAGGAGGTCGAAGCACCAGCCGCTCGAGCCGCACACGCGCCCGACCTCGGTAACCACGTCGGCGACCGTCATCCAGCTATCGATGCCATAGCCGCCGCGCTCTTTGGGGATGATAAGCCCGACCAGATCGGACTCCATCATCGCCTTGACGTTCTCGGACGGCAGGTGGCGCAGCTTCTCGGTCGCGCTCGCATTGGCTTTGGCGACTTCCGCGACCTGCTGGGCGCGGGCGATGGCTTCGGCGTGGGTAATCGTCGGCATGGCGGTTTCGATCCGTTGTCTCGGTGGAACGCCCGATGCGTCAAGTTCCTAACACGAATCCCACGGCGCAATCCACTAACCGCTGCGGGAAGCTTGGCCGCCGGCAAGCGTCCGGTCTAGACTCTTTCCGAAAAACGGGAGGAAGCCATGACCGAGCAAATACCCGAGCATGTCCATCTCGTCGGCAGCATCGCGCTCGACAGCGTCGAGGAGGTGTTCCGCACCGCTGGCGCGCTGCTGGGGCGGCGACTGAAGCGCGTGCCCGATGGCGAGCCCGGCGGCCGGCGGCTGTGGATCAGTTGGCAATATCCGCTGCTGCGCGCCAACGCGTATTTGCAGACCGACGCCAGCATGGGCCAGGCAGGCATGTTTCCCAAGCTGCGGCTTGCCGATGGCGTCCGGTCGGAGGATATCCATTTCGGCGAGCTCGGCTATGCGCGCGAGGCGCGCGCCTCCTATCAGGATTTCCTCGCCGCCCGATCGCGCGGCGAGCTGCCGGCGGCGGCGCGCTTCCAGGTTTGTTTCCCGACGCCGATGGCGGTGATCGTGCCGTTCTGCGTGCCGCAGGACATTCCGGCGATCGAGCCGGCCTATGAGAAGGCGATGCTCGACGATGTCGCGCGGGTGTGCGCCGCGATCCCGCACAACGACCTCGCGATCCAGTGGGATGTATGCATCGAGATGGTGATCTGGGATGGCCAGCTCGCCGCGCGCTATCCCAGGGAAGGCACCGCGCAGGCCGATATCCTCGCGCGGCTGAAACGCCTCGGCGATGCGGTGCCGGGCGATGTCGAGCTCGGCTTTCATCTCTGCTACGGCGATCTCGACGCAAAGCATTTCGTCGAGCCGATCGATGCGGCGAAGATGGTCGAGCTCGCCAACGCGCTGGCGTCGTCGGTCCAGCACCCTATCGCGTTCCTGCACATGCCGGTGCCGATCGCGCGCAGCGACGACGCGTTCTTCAAGCCGATGGCGGGGTTGAGCCTCGCGCCGCAGACCGAGCTCTATCTCGGCATGGTGCATCCCGAGGACGGCGCTGACGGCATCAAGAAACGCGCCGCGGCGGCATCGAAATATGTCAGCGGCTTCGGCATCGCCACCGAATGCGGCATCGCCCGCCAGCGCAAGCCCGAGCTGGTGCGGAGGATTTTGGCGATCCACGCGGAAGGATCGAAAGAGCCTGCGGAATAACCCTCTCCGCCCGCTTGGGGGGAGAGGGTGCGAGCGCAGCGAGCGGGTGAGGTGGGTGCCGAAGCACACCTCACCCTCCCATCGCTTTGCGATGGGCCCCTCCCTCTCCCCGCTTCGCGCGGAGAGGGGCTAAGGTCGCGGAAACTCAAACCACCACGGTCATCGCGTCGTAGCTGTAGATGCCGTCATAGAGCGCCCGCATGTGTTGCGGGCTCCATTTCTCGTCGACATGTTGTTTTGCGGTGTCGGCGTTCTTCAAGGCATCCCCATGCAGCCGCTCTTTCTGGTCGACGGCGGCGAGGACGATGTGCTTGGTACGCTCCAGCCGCGCCGCCTCGTAACGCTTGAGCGCGGTCTCGACATCGTCGAAAGTGTCGAGGCAGCGCGCCAGCACATAAGCGTCCTCGATCGCCATCGAGCCGCCTTGCGCGAGGAACGGCAAAGTCGAATGACAGGCATCGCCCAAGAGCGTCGCATTGCCGACACTCCAGCGCGCCAGCGGCCAGCGCACCATCAGTGCCCATTTGAATGGCTGGTCGGTCACGGCGATCATCGCCCGCGCGTCGTCATGCCAACCGGGAAAATCGCCGAGCCATTCCGCATGCGTGCCGCGGTCGTACCAGGATTCGTGTCGCCAATCGCCGCGCTCGACCACGGCGATCACGTTGAGCATCGCGCCCTTGCGCACCGGGTAATGCATGATGTGCGAGGTCGGCGCGATCCAGCCGCCATGTCGCATCAGCGCCGGCTGCAGCGTCTCTTTGGGGCAGAGGCCGCGCCACGCCATGAAGCCGGTGAACTCGGCTTTGTCCATGCCGAACAAACTCTGGCGCACGACCGAATGGATGCCGTCGGCGCCGATGATCGCATCGCCGACGACGCGCTCGCCGCCCTCGATCGTCAGCACGACGCCGCGCGCCGACGTATCGAAGCCCACGCAACGCGCGCCGAGGCGGATCGCTGCCGGGTTCTCGCGCAATACCGCCGCCCGCAGCATCTCCTGCAAATCCGCGCGATGCATCGTGTAATGCGGCGAGCCGTAACGCTCGCGCGCGCTGCCGTGATCCTGCATGCGCCAGCGCTCGCCGGTGTTCCAGAGCCGGAGATCGACCGTGCCGGCTTCGATGCCGATGCGTTCGAGCGCGTCGCCGAGACCGAGCGCGCGCAGCACACGTGAGCCATTGGCGGCGATCTGGATGCCGGCGCCGAGCTCGCTGAGCGCCGGCGCCTGATCGAAGACCTGGACCGGAAAGCCCCGGCGCTGCAGCGCCAGTGCTGCGGTGAGGCCGCCGATGCCCGCGCCGATAACGAGGACGCGGGGCTTCAAGGTCATCTCAGCGATCGAAGATCGCGACCGCGCGCGTCCAGCCGGCCGAGGCGCCGCGAATTTTCACCGGAAAACACGCGATCGTATAGCCGTCGGGCGGCAGCGCTTCGAGATTGTGCAGCTTCTCCAGGTGGCAATAGCCGATCTCGCGTCCGGCCTTGTGGCCTTCCCAGATGAGGCCGGCATTGCCGGTCGCCGCGAATTTCTCTTTGGTGTGAACGAAAGGCGCGTCCCAGCTCCAGGCGTCGGTGCCGGTCAAGCGTACGCCGCGCTCCAAGAGGTACAGCGTCGCCTCGCGCCCCATGCCGCAGCCGGCGGCGACGTAGTCGGGCTGGCCATAGGCCACGCCGGCGCGCGTATTGACGACGACGATCTCCAGCGGGTTCAATTTGTGGCCGATGCGCTTCAGCTCATCCTCGACATCCTTCGCCTGGACGACATAGCCGTCGGGGAAATGCCGGAAATCGAGCTTCACGCCGGGCTGGAAGCACCAATCGAGCGATACCTCGTCGATGGTGATCGCGCGCTCGCCCTGGTTCATCGTCGAGTGGAAATGATAGGGCGCGTCGAGATGCGTGCCGTTATGGGTCATGAGGCGAATCCATTCGATCGCCCAGCCCTCGCCGTCCGGCAGATCGTCCTGTTCGAGGCCAGGGAAGAATTGCGTAACCTCGCCGGCCGTCTGCTTGTGGGTCTTGTATTCGATCTGCGGGCCATAGCCGGGCGGATCGGAGGCCACGTCGTTTTCGAGATGCATCGAGAGATCGACGAGCTTGCGCGCCATGCCCCACCTCGTTTCCTGCCGCCTCATTCCTTCGCGTGTCCGAGCATATTAGACTGCGCGCATCCGAAAAAGGGCCACGCAAAGGGGCGGCCATGATCTATCGCGCCGAGCAAGGGAATATCCGGCTGCTGCTGGCGGGCGATGCCATGCCGGCGCGCGCGCTGAAGCCCCATGACGAGCCGCAATATCGGGCGCTGCTCGGCCTCATTCGCGGCGCCGGCGCCGCTTTCGCCAATCTCGAGACCACGGTGCGCGATCCGAGCGAGGGCACGCCCAATCTCACCCAAGGCACGCCGATGTCGACGCCTCCGGCGTTGCTGGAGGAGCTGGCTTGGATGGGGCTGGGGCTTTTGTCCTGCGCCAACAACCACGCGACCGATTATGGCGACGACGGGTTGTTGGCGATGTTGGCACACCTTCGGCGCGCCGGGCTGGCGCATGCCGGCGCCGGCGCGAACCTCGCCGAGGCGCGCAAGCCCGCTTATCTCGACACGCCCGCGGGGCGCGTCGCGTTGATCGCGGCGACGACGTTCTATCCGCATTGGACCCGCGCCGCCGATCAGCGTCCGGACGCGCTCGGCCGGCCGGGCGTCAACCCGCTCGATTTCGCGGTCAGCTACACGGTCGATGATGCAGCTTTTGCGGCGCTCGCCAAGCTCGGCGAGAAGCTCGGTCTCAACCAAGCGCGGACACGCCAGCGCGCGATGTTCTTCAGCGCCCAGGAAGCGCCCGAAGACAGTGCCGACACGCTGACCTTTCTCGGCCAGCGCTTCTTGCGCGGCACAGGCTTCTCGGTCGCGACCAAGGCGAAGGCGCCCGATGTCGAGGCCAATTTGCGCTGGATCCGCGAAGCCAAGCGCCAGGCCGATTTCGTGATCTTCTCGCTGCACAATCACGAATTCGGCGCCGCCGGCGCAAGCGCCGCCGCGACCAATGTCGGCATGGAAGAGCCGGCATCCTTCGTCGTCGATGTTGCGCATGCGGCGATCGAAGCGGGCGCCGATGTCGTCGCCGGGCACGGGCCGCATCTCACGCTCGGCGTCGAAATCTACCGGGGCAAGCCGATCCTCTACAGCCTCGGCAATTTCATCTTCCAGAACGACAACGTGCCGGTCTTTCCCGCCGAGGCCTATGCGCGCTTTGGGCTCGACGACAACGCGACGCCGACCGACTTTCTCGACGCCCGCACCGGCAACGAGACGCGCGGCTTTCCGGCGTCGCCGGAATATTGGCACGGCATCGCCGCGATGTGCGATTTTCGCGGCGGCAAGCTCGCGCGGCTCGATCTCCATCCGCTCGATCTCGGCCACGGCACCAGCCGCGCGCAGCGCGGACGGCCGATGCTGGCCCAAGGCAAAACCGCCGCGGCGATCCTCGATCGCGTGCGCCGGCTCTCCGAGCGCTATGGTGCCGCGGTGGCGATCGAGGGAGAGGCTGCATCGCTGCGGCTATCCTAAGGGCAACGCCGGCTTCCGCCGACTGAGTCACGATACCTGACGCAGCGGCGCGACTTTGCGATCCGAGCGCTGATCGAGCCGCAAGGTCAGGCAGAAGGCCGAGCCGCCGCTGCGATGATAGGCGCCGAGCGGCGTCGTATGGACGCGATAGTCGGCATCTTCCAGCCGCCGCCGCAAGCCCGCGCTGCAGGACGACATCACGATGTCATTGCCCAGCTTCACCGCGTTGGCGCAGAACACCGCCGCATCCTTCGGGCCGAGCTCGATGCGCTGCTCGGGCGCCACGCGGTCGTGAATCTGGCGCAGGCCTTCGGCCGAAAACGCCGCGGGCACATACATGACCTCGCCGCGCGGCAGGGGGCTGAGTGCGGTGTCCATGTGATAGAAATGCGGATCGACCAGCTCGATCGGCAGCGCTTCGAGGCCGTAGGTCTCGCTCACGACGCGCGCGGCCGCGCGGTCCGAGCGCGGGCCATAGCCGGTCCAGAACATCTGGCGCGCGCTGTCCCAGACGCAATCGCCGGCGCCTTCCAGCCGCACGCCTTCGGGCATGGTTCGCACGGCGTCGATGATCCCGCGTGCCCACAGCTCGCGGAAGCTGCGCTCGTAATGCGCCGCTTCGGGCTGGCGCTCGGGGTAACGGAAATTGGCGAGCAGCGCCACGCCGTCCATCGCCACCGCCGCATTGGCGGTGAAGACGAGATCCGGCAGGCCCTCGGCCGGCGGCACGAGCTCGATATGAGCGCCAAGCCGCGACAGCGTTTGATGCAGCCGCTTCCATTCGCGCCGGGCGGCGAGGCCGAGGCTGCGCGCATGGCGAGACCATTGGGCGGGGTCCATCCAGGGATTGATGCTGTAGGTGACGGCGAAATGCTCGGGCGCGCACATCAGGATGCATGCCCCTTCGTCGCGATCGAGAGCGGTGGTTTCTTTCATCGCTATTCCCCTCTCCGTTCGAATCAGGCGGCTTGCGGGTGGCGGCTCATGTGCAGCGCGCCGATCACCTCGGCGATGCGGTCGATCGCCCAATCGAGGTCGTCTTGCGCGATCACCAGCGGCGGCGCGAGGCGGATCACGGTCTCGTGCGTCTCTTTCGAGAGCACGCCGCGCTCCGCCAGCCTCTCGCACACGCCGCGTGCATGGGCAAAGGTCGGGTCGATTTCGATGCCGGCCAACAGTCCGACGCCGCGCACATCCTTGATCGCGGGCAGGTCGAGCGCTTTCAGCCGCGTCATCATATGCGCGCCCAGCACACGGGCACGCTCGACCAGGCTTTCGTCCTCGATCACGCGCAGGGCGACGAGACCGACGGCCGCCGCGAGCGGATTGCCGCCGAAGGTCGAGCCATGCGAGCCGGGCGTGAACACTTCCATCAGCTCGCGCGTGCCGACCAGGGCCGAGACCGGCAGCACCCCGCCGCCCAGCGCCTTGCCGAGGATCAGCCCGTCGGGGCGAATGTTCGCGTGTTGGAAAGCGAACCACGCGCCGGTCCGGCCGAGCCCGGTCTGCACCTCGTCGAGGATCAGCAGCACGTTATGGCGGTCGCACAACGCGCGCACCCCGGCGAGCCAGCCCGGCGGCGGGATGATGATGCCGCCCTCGCCCTGAATCGGCTCGACCATCACCGCGGCGGTCTGCGGCGTGATCGCTGCTTCGAGCGCGGCGAGATCGCCGAACGGCACCGCGCGGAAGCCGGGCGCGAACGGACCGAAGCCGTCGCGGTACTCTTCCTCGGACGAGAAGCCGATGATGGTGGTCGTGCGGCCGTGGAAATTGCCCTCGGCGACGATGATCTCGGCGCGGTCGCGCGCGATGCCCTTGACGCGATAGCCCCAGCGCCGGGCCGCCTTGATCGCGGTCTCGACCGCCTCGGTGCCGGTGTTCATCGGCAGCGCCATGTCGAGCCCGGCGATCGCGCACAGCTTTTCCAGGAACGGCCCCAGCCGGTCGTTGTAGAAGGCGCGCGAGGGTACGGCGAGACGACGCGCCTGCGCGTCGAGCGCGGCCAGGATACGCGGATGCGCATGGCCGTGGCTGACGGCGGAATAGGCGCTCATCATGTCGACATAGCGGCGGCCTTGGACGTCCCAGAGAAATGCGCCCTCGCCCCGCGCCAGCATTACCGGCAGCGGGTTGTAGTTCTGCGCGCAATAACGGTCCTCGCGTTCGATCGCATCCATGACACACCTCTTGGTGCTTGGAATATCGTGCGAAAGCGGCGACGTGTGCGGTCGAAGTTGCGCGCTGCGACAGCCGAACCGAGTCGTCGACTCGGCGACGACGACCGAATCGGCTGTGCGTTTGGTTAACGTCGTCGTGGTCCCAAAAGCGATGTTGGATAGCCGGCGAAGCGGCTCACCGGCCGCAGCACGATGTGGCTCAGGATGCGCGCGACGCCGAGCTTGCGGTCGCCGAGCAGTTCCGCGGTCAGCGCCTCGTAGCGCGCGAGGTCTTCGCATATGAAGCGCACGAGATAGTCCGACGCGCCGCTAATCTCCCAGCACTCGACGACGTCGTCGATGGTCTTGAGCCGCGCCTCGATCCGCTCCAGCCGCGCCTCGCGCGTTAACGACAGCTCGGCGAACACCGTCACCGGCTTCGACAGGCGATCGAGGTCGATCACGGCCTGGAAGCCGGCGATGATCCCGGCGGCGCGCAGCCGCCGCACGCGCTCGAGACAAGGGCGGGGGGAAAGGCCGGCAAGGCCCGCGAGCTTTTGAATGGTCATGCGGCCGTCCCGCTGCAATGCGGATAGGATTCTTACGTCGATCGCATCCAATCCGCGCGCTTGCTTGGCCGGCATCGACGGTCAGCATATCCGGTTTGCGGCGCGGAGAAAACGCCGACTCGGCGCTGCGCGCGGGGGTTTAGCGCGCGACCGCTTCGATCAGCGTCGCGAGGCTGCTGCCGAAATCGAGCGCCTGCATCTGCCGCGCGAAATCTTGCGTCGGGATCGGGCGCTTCAAATAGCGCGACATGGCATCGAGCTTAGTGGCGATATCCTCCCGGCGCAGCGGGTTTTCGGGATCGCCGCGCGGGTGCAGAACCTCGTGCTCGTAGGTCTTGCCGCCAGCTTTGATCCTGACCGCGCCGCCCCATTGCTCGGGGTAGAGCTTCGTCAGCCGCTCGGAGGCCACCACCTCGACCGCGTCGATGATTTGTAGCATCGCCGGATCCTCGGCGCGGATGCTGGCGCGCTCGATATCGCACAGCTCCTCGGGATGGAGCGCGCCGAGGGCGAGCTGATAATGGATGCCGCGCGATTCGGTCTTGGTCTTGGGTCGTTTGGTGCGGTCGATCATGGCGCGATATTGCTGCGGCACCGCGACGGTAATTTTCTCGATCGCCGCCGGCTCGATCCGGTCGCGGCGCATGGCCTCGATGAAGGCCTCGGTCGCCGAAAGCCCCTGGCGCGAGGTGCAATAGGGCTTGAAGCCGATGCGGGGCGCGAGTAGCGGGGCGCCCGGCCCGGCTTCTTCCGGTAGCCGTACGGTTTCCGGGTTCCATACCGGCGATACCTTAGCGAGAACCGCCTCGTCGCCATGCAGGCCGCTGGCGGCGGCCGCGGCGGCCAGCAGCCCGCTCTGCACCGCGCTCGCGAGTACGAACCAGCGCGGCGCCGGCTCATCCTCGATGCGGCCGGTGACGCCGGTGGCGCTGGTGGCCGCGATTCCCATCGCGTCGCGGATCTGACGCTCGGAAAGCCCCATGATCTTTGCCGCGATCGCCGCTGCGCCGATGCCGGCGGTCAGGAAGGTCGGCCACACGCCGCGATAAACGACCTCGGCACCGCCCGCCGCGAGACCCAAGGTCAACATCGTCTGATAGCCGGCAAGGATGCCTTCGAGCACTGCATCCGCCGACGCTTTGGCAAGCTGCCCCGCGACCAGCGCGACCGGCACCACCACCGAGCTCGGCGTGACGCAGGAGCCGATATGGATGTCGTCGCATTCGGTCATCCGACACGCGGTCACGAGCATCGCCGCGGCGCAGCCCGGATGATCGAGCAGGCTTTTGGGCGGCATGGCAAAGGCCGCGCGTTTCAGCGCCGCATGTGTCGCGCGGATTTCCGAAGTCTCGGCGCCGGCCCAGGTGCAGCCGAGCGCGTCCAGCGCGTGCAGCTTCACCGTGTCGACGATCGCCTTGTCGGCCGCCTGCGCCTTCAGGCCGGCGATCAGCGCCGCGAGATCGGGCAGAAGCCGCTTGTCACTTGGCATGCGTCGCCCGCATCTCCTGCCGCGTGCGTTGGGTCGCTGCGGCGTCGAGCTGGACCGCGTCGAGTCCGCCCCCCTTGTCCCCATTTGGGCCATTCAGTGTGGCGATCACGCCGTATTCGCTCTTGGCCGCATCGACCGAGACGAAGCCGTCGCGGATATCGTCGATCACCCGCATCGGCTCGCGGTCGAGCGGGTCGCCCCAGCCGCCGCCGCCGGCGCTGCGGATCATGGCGCGGGTGTTGGGCGGCACCTGGTACCAGTTGGCGTTGACCGGGCTCCAGTTATTCTCGCCGGGCTTTTGCACCAGCCGCTCGGGCTTGCCGCCGGTATGGCCGCCCCAGAGGCCCCAGGGCGGCACGCGGTGGCGGCCGGTCTGGGTCAGGTTCCAGCGCCCGGTGACGAGATTGCGCACCTGCACGTCGAGGCCGAGACCGCCGCGGAAGGTGCCGGCGCCGCCGCTATCGGTGCGCATCGCGCGTTTCTCGACCACGATCGGGAAGCGCTGCTCCAAGGATTCGATCGGGCCGTTGCGCACGTCGCCCTGGCAGATCGTGCACGAGGCCGAGGGTCCATCCTCGTACGGCCGTCCGCCCCAGCCGCCGCCTTCGGTGCTTTGGACGACGAAGCGCTTGCCGGTGCGCGGATCGTTGCCGAAGAAGGTCAGCGCGTCGCCCATCGCGCCTTTATGCGCCGCGGGCGTCATCGATTTGCGCGCCGGCGCCATCGCCGCGAGGATAGCATCGATCACGCTCGGCAGCGCCGTGCTCCAGCTCGCCATCGGCACGGGAAAATGCGCCATCATGAAGCTGCCCTCGGGCAGGATCACTTTCAGCGCGCGGAAGGAGCCTTCGTTCACGGCGTCGATGGGCGAGGTCAGCGCCTTGTAGGCGATATAGGGCGCGGCGAGGGTGCGCGAGTTGATGGCGCTGTTGCGCTGCTTCGAGCAGCCGGAAAGGTCGATCGTCATGTCGCTGCCCGCGACCGTGACCTTCGCGTGGATGCGGATCGGTCCATCCTGCGCCGCGGCGCTGTCGTCGAACTCGGTCTCGAATTCGTAGCTGCCGTCGGCGAATTCCGAGATCACCTGGCGGCAATGCGCCTCGCTCTCGGCGAAGATGCGCTCGATGCAGTCGGTGACCGTCGCCTCGCCGTATTTCTGGAATAGCTCTTCGAGGCGCTTCAAGCCAAGATTGCAGGCCGTGATCTGCGCATCGAGATCGCCCATCGACGATTCCGGATAGCGAATGTTGTCCGAGATCATCGCCAGCAGCTCTTCATTCGGCACGCCGGCCTTGTAGATTTTGAGCTGGTTGAACTGCAGCCCTTCGAGCCAGGGATCGGCCGCGGCCATGCCGGCACCGAAACCGGTCGAATAGCCGCCGACATCGATCCAATGCGCGCGGATGATGGTGAAGCCGTAGAGCTCGCCCTGCCAGAAGAACGGCGTGTAGACGCACATATTGTTGAGATGCTGGCCGCACACCGCCTGATGATTCATCAGGATGACGTCCCGGGGCTCGAACTTTTTGATGCGCTTCACGCCGTCGCGGATGACGACGCCCATATCGGCGAGGAAGTGGCTGACGCCGCCGCCGTTCTGCGCCAGAAGATTGCCCTCCTTGTCGAGGATGGCGCAGCTATAGTCGCCGACTTCGAAGATCATCATGTTGTAGGATGTACGTTTCAGCACGTAGGACATCTCGTCGGCGATGGCGGGCAGCGCGCTGCGCAGCACCTCGACCGTGATCGGATCGGCGGCCATGTCAGTTGCTTCCTATGGTGATGAGAATTTCGCCCGTCGGGCAGATCGTCGCCTCGTCGCCTTCCTGCAGCAAGGCGGTGGTGGCGCTTTCCTCGATGATCGCCGGCCCTTTGACGACCGCGCCGGGCGCCAGCGCGTCGCGCTGATAGATCGCGCAACGCGTCGGCTGCTTAGTGTCGCTCAGATAGATGTCGCGATGCAGCGGCTTGGCGGCGGCGCCGCCGACCGCGCCAGGACGGAATTCCATCTTGGCGCGCTCGCCGATCGCGTTGGCGCGCACGTTGACGATCTCGACCGGGCGATGCTCGGCGCTCTGGCCGTAATGGCGCTGATGCAGCGCGTCGAAATGGCGCCGGATGCCGTCGCGATCCTCGCGCACCAGCTCGTCGTAACTGACGGGCGTGTTGAGATAGAATTCCTGGCCGACATAGCGGATGTCGATCGAGAGGCGCACTTCCTGAT
>DATLUE010000249.1:0-19757 GCA_035533255.1 Allostellaceae bacterium
TCCCGGCCGGCATCCGATCTCGACCGCGGTGATGGTCTATTTCGAGGGGCCGGACAACGTGACCTACGAATATTCCTGCGGGGTAAAGCACGTCATGCCCGACGAGGAAGCGAGCTATCGCCCGCGGCAATTCTCGCTCGAGGCCTACAATGCCTGTATGTGGGGCTCGCGCGCGGCCGAGATCGCAGCGGCGGCGGCCAATGCCAAGCCCAACGAATGGCCGATGCGGGTCGTCGTCTAATCGATAATGGATCGCGGGTCGAACCGCGATCGTTGTGAAACGAACAGGGAAAAGGAGGGACGCATGGCGAGCGCCGGCGCTATCGAGACAAAGGGCCTATTGCAGAATCGTTGGTGGATCGTCGGGGCATCGCTGATCGGCATGATCGTCGGTCCGGGGACGGCGGTGATCTTCGTCACCAACGTCTTCATGGTACCGGTGACGACCGAGCTCGGCTGGTCGCGAGGATTATTCTCCTCGGGCTTGCTGGCGAGCGCAATCGCGTCGCCGATCATGACGCCGCTGTTCGGCCGGCTGATGGATCGCTACGGCATCCATAAAATCGCTCTGCCGGCCTCGGTACTCTACGGGCTCGCGCTCGCCAGCTTCTCGCTGCTGAACGCCAACCGCGTCTGGCAAATCTATCTGATGTTCTTCTGTGCCTCGGGCTTCGGCGCCGCGGTCGGTCCGCTCGTCTATTCCAAGGCGATCACGGCCTGGTTCGACAAGGAGCGCGGCCTCGCCCTCGGCATCGCCACCTGCGGCGTCGGCCTCGGCACCTTCGTGATGCCGGTGATGGCGCAGGTCTTCATCAGCACGTTCGGCTGGCGCATCGGCTATGTCGCGGTGGGCGCCACCACATGCCTGCTGTCGTTCTCGATGATCTCGATCTTCGTGCGCGAGCCGCCCGGCTATTTCGAGCGCATGCGTGCGGCACATGCCACGACGACCGCCGGCGGACCGCAGCCGCTCGGGATTTCCGCCCGGGCCGCCATCACCGGCACGCGGCAATTCCCCCTGCTGTTCCTCATCTTCCTGCTCGAGGGCACGGCGAATAACGGCATCTTGAGCGGACATTTCGTGCCGATGCTGCTCGACCGCGGCTACTCGGTGCCGCAGGCGGTCGCCCTGCTCGGCTCGTCCGGGCTTGCGGCGATGGTGGCCCGCGTCATCGTCGGTTTCTGCCTCGATTACGTCTCCGGCCCGATCTTCTGCTGCATCGTGATGTTCCTGCCGGTCCTCGGCGTCGGTCTGCTGGCGAGCCACGCCGGCGTTCCGGCGCCGTTTTTCGCCGCGATCTGCATCGGCCTCGCGATCGGCGCCGAGGTCGATATGCTCGGCTTCTTCGTCAGCCGCTATTTCGGTCGCCGCTCTTTCGGCACGCTCTACGGTCTGATCTTCGCAGCCTTTACGATCGGTATCGGCGTCGGGCCCGCCATCCTCGGCTTCGGTTACGATCATTTCCACAGCTACGACCAAGTGCTCCGGGTCTTCGTCGCGATGCTGGTCGTGGCCGCGTTGCTGTTCCTGCCGCTCGGCAAATACAACTACCCCAAGGGCACGACCTAAGCCGAAGTCCGCCACGCCCGGGGCGATCGTCATGCCGCCGCCGCGCCTCTGCGAGGCCGGTGGCGAGCGGTCTTCGCCTCGGGCGTCGGCTTGACGGCCGGCGCGTGGGGAGCCGTTATTTCTTCGACACGCCGAGTTGGACCGCCATCCAGTCGGCGCATTGCGTGCGCCATAGCTGGCCGCGATTGTGGCCGACATGCTGGCCGCCCTCGAGCGCGACGAAAACGCAGGGGCCTTTGACTTCCTTCGCCACGCGCTCGGCATCGGTCCAGCGCGTGATGTGGTCTTCCTTGCCGCAGATGATGAACATCGGGCAGGTGATACGCGAGGCGACGCCGCTCAAATCGAAAGGCCGCGTCTTCTCGCGCGCCTCTTCCATCGTCTTGGAGTGCGTGCGTAGCACATAGGCGTCCTTGAGCGTCTGCGGCCGCTGATCGAAATTGTCGATCACGCTATAGGCGCCGCTATTGGCGATCGCAGCCTTCACGCGCTTCTCGAACGCGGCGGCGCGCGGCGCGTAATAGCCGCCCATCGACGAGCCGGAAATGCCGACCCGGCCGCCGTCGAGATCGATGCGCTTTTCCACCCAGTCGATCACGGCCCCGACCGGCTCCTCGAAAGTATGCCGCACCGGCCAGTCATATTCGGCCTCGCCCTGTCCCGGCCCATCGAAGGACAGCGTCGCGATGCCGCGCTCGAGGAACAGCGCCTCGTAATAATGCTGCTCCTCCTTGGTCGAATCCATGCCCGAGATGATCAGGATGACGGGCCGCCGGCCGGTCGCGCCGCGGGGCTTGCGCAAATTGCCGTAGAGATGCTTGCCCTCGAACGGAATCGCGACGCGCTCGCCGGGCGGCGAGAGATGGGGCAGCGCCAAGCTGCGGCATTCGACCGCCTTCGCATGCGCCGCCTTCATCTGCTTCACGTCCTGGACGAAGTAGAATTTCGCGAAATGATATTCGACCGAGGCGGTGACGAGATGATCCGCGGCCGACGCATTCTGATTGTCGGCGAGGCAGGCACGCCCGATCTTCTCGTGCATCGCGGCGCGCTCGCACCACGCCTGGCACCAATCGTCCCAGCGGTCGATGGAATTGGTAACCTCGAGGAAATCGGTCACCGGCACGCCGCCCGAGGTCAGGCGGACCATCCAGCCCGCGCGCGCGGCTTTGATGTTGGCGTCGGGCGTGCGTGTCGCGGCTTCGGTCGTCATCGTGTCCTCCCTCAGCTTTCATGCGTTTGGCAAAGCCGATCCCTCGCACTATGCCATGCCCGGGATAAGGCCGAAAGAGCGACCCCGCGCCTCACCGCGGCCGCTCGGGCAGCAGCAGCCGCGACGGATGCGCGGCATCGTGGTGATAGGTGTCGGTGCCGACCTTCTGCCCGTACCAGTGCGTCATCGGCTGATCGACGATCTGCGAATCATTGTTGCTGATCTCGAGCCGTAACCGCTCGCCAGGCTTGACCAGGAACGACATCGGCAATAGCTCGAGCCGCAGCTCGTAGGGCTTGCCAGGCTCGACCGGATCGGCCTTTTGGTGGAGATGGAATGGCCGCAGCTCCTGCGTCATCGCGGGATCTTCGGCGCGGTGCGAGGCGCGAAGCCAGCCTTGCGTCACCTTGCGCGCGCGCAAGCCGTGTGGACCGGGCGATAATATCTGCAGCTTCGCCATCACGTCGAAATCGGTCTGGTCCGACGCGGCGTGCAGCACCAGCGCGCCGTGGCCGGTGAATTCGCGCTCCCGCTCGAACGGCGCGGTGGTATAGGTCACGACGCGCGCGACGTGATCGGGTACGCCGTTCTGGTCGAAGCTCGTCACCCCCGCGATCCATTGCGGGTCGGGATAGGACCACGCGGTCGCCGCGGCCGCGGCGGTAGGCTTGCTCTCGGTGAGCGAGCCGTCGTTGAGCGATGTGACCACGCCGCTGTTAACGCCGGAAAGATAGAGCGCGACGGGGTGCGCATCGGACGGCGGCCAGGATTCGGCGGTGCGGTACTGATCCTCGCCATTGACAAAGAAGCGCACCTTCGGCCGCTTCATCACGTCATTGGCAACGCCCTTCAGGTGATGGTCGTACCACGGGAGCAGCTCGCGCTGGTGGAATGCCGCGTCGGCGAATAGCGCCTGCGCCCCGTTCCAGGTCTGCGGATGGGCGATCAGAAGCTGCTTCGGCCCTTTGACGCGCTCGTAGCCGAGCACATTGCCGCGCAGATGGAGTGTCGCCTTGCCCCAGACGCCGATCGAGAACACCGGGATGTCGACCTGATCGAGCTCCCAGAACGGCGACCGCCGCCGCTGCCATTCGTCGTCGAACGGGTGATCGAGAATGTCGGCGATGGCGAGATGACGGTCGCCGCCGCGCAAATCATGGCCCTCGGCCTGGTGCTGCAGCATGACCGAGGAGATGAGCCACGCGCCGAGGAAACCGACGACCGGAATGCCGCCCTGATACATCCAGTCGCGATACATATCCGCGGCGCCGTCATAGGCGACGATGGTCGTCAGATGCGGCGGGCGCGTGCGCGCGGCGTTCCATTGGCTCCAGCACAGATAGGACTGGCCGATCATGCCGATCTTGCCGGTGCACCAGGATTGCAGGGCGACGAACTCGATCGCGTCGTGGATCGCCTCGCCTTCCTCGCGCGAGACGAGATCGAACTTGCCCTCGGAGCGGCCGCTGCCGGGGGTATCGACGATCACATAGGCATAGCCATTGTCGAGATAGAGCTGCATCGGCCCGTATTCGACGAACGCGAAGCTCCACACCGGAGGCAGCCGGCGCAGCGATTTCTGATAAGGCGCGGCGGCGAGCACGACCGGAAACGGCCCCTTGCCGCCGGCCGGCAGGTAAACATCGGCGCGCAGCTTTTCGCCGCGCCGCGTCACAAGCTCGATCTCGAAGGGTTGAACGTTGACGTCGACCACCGTTGCCTCCCGCTTATGATTTTTGCACACGAAGCCGAACGCGGAGCAGGAATAGGAGTATAGGTGGCGGCGGTTTTGCTGGCGAGCATGTCAACCGATCGCGCGGACCACAGCGGGGATCCTCATGGCAAAGGATAAATCTCAGTCGCCGCGCAACTTCTCGCTGCATTGGGGGAAGGGGATCATCGAGGAAGAGGTGCGCATCGCCTCGACTTATCACAGCCCGACGATCCAGCTCTTGAAATTCACCGAGGGCGCCGCGGCGGGATCGCGCGAGATCCGCTTCTGCTATTACGATCATCGCGGCCGCTTCCAGCGCTCGCCGCTGATCGTCGATGAAGCCGCTTTGCCCGAGCTGCGCAAGGCGCTGAAGGCAACGCCGCGCCTCGCAAAGCTGCTCAAGAAGCTGGTGGCCGGCTAAAGCCCGAGATACGCCTCCCGGATGCGCGATTGCGCGAGCAGCTCGGCGGGCAGGCCGGCGGCGACGATCCGGCCTTCTTCCAGCACATAGGCGCGGTCCGCGACCTCCATCGCCTGCGCGACGTTCTGTTCCACCAGCAGAATCGCGACGCCTTCGGACTGGATGGTGCGAATGACGCGAAACATCTCGCTCACCACCGCAGGGGCGAGACCGAGCGAGGGCTCGTCGAGCAGCAACAGCCGCGGCTGGGCCATCAGCGCGCGGCCGATCGCGACCATTTGCTGCTGCCCGCCCGACAGCGTGCCCGCCAGTTGCCGACATTTTTCGCGCAACACCGGGAACAGCTCGTAGACCCGCGCGAGGCTGCGGTCGCGCTCCTTGCGCGCGCCACCGCGATAGCAGCCGATCTCGAGATTTTCCTCGACGCTCATGCCGGCGAATAGTCGCCGCCCTTCCGGCACCAGCGCCACGCCGTAGTGACAGACCTGATGCGGCGCGACCCGCGAGAGCTCGGCGCCGCCGAGGCGCAGGGTTCCGCGCTCGGCGCGCAGCATCCCGGCGATCGTATTGATGAGCGTCGACTTGCCGGCGCCGTTCGGACCGATCACCGAGACGATCTCGCGCTCGCCGACTTGCAGCGCGATATCCCAGATCGCGGGCGCGCCGCCATAGCCGACGGTGAGGCCGCCAATCTCAAGAAGCATGGGCTTTGCCGAGATAGACGCTGATGACTTCGCTATCGCGCATGGTCTCTGCCGGCGTGCCGAGCGCGATCAGCGCGCCGCCGTTCAGCACCGCGACGCGGTCGGAGAGCGCGACCACCGCCCGCATCAGATGCTCGACGAAAATGATCGTGGTGCCGCGGGTGCGAATGTCGCGGATCAGGGTGAGCGCCTCGTCGATCTCGGTATTGTTGAGGCCCGACAGCACCTCGTCGAGCATCAGCACGCGCGGCCGCGCCGCGAGGCCGCGCGCCAGCTCGAGAAACTTGCGCTCGTGGAGATTGAGCTTCGGCGGATACTCGAATGCCTTGCGCGCGAGGCCGGTATAGCCGAGCCAATGCGCCGCCATGCGCCGCGCCTCGCCCTCCGTTCGCCCGTCGCCGAAGCTCGCCGCCAGCGCGACGTTGTCGAGCACGGTCAGCCGGTTGAATGGCCGCGGTATTTGGTAGGAGCGCGCGATGCCAAGCCGCGCGACGCGATGCGCGGGCAGATCGCCGATTGGCGCGCCGTCGAAGACGATGCTGCCGCGATCGAGCTTGAAATGGCCGGTGATGACGTTGATGAGGGTCGATTTGCCCGAGCCGTTCGGCCCGACCAGGCCGAGAATCTCGCCTTGGCGTACGTCGAGCGAGACGCCCTTCAGCGCCTGCACGCCGCCAAAGGTTTTCCACACCTCGCGGCATTCGAGCACCGGCACGCTTTGCCCCGCGAGCGCCGCACCGGTTTCGGCCTTGCGCGGCTCGGGTACGAGCGGTTGCGGCAGGACCGGCATCGGCACCAACCGCCGCGGCGCCAGCGCGCGCCACCAGCGCATCAGGCTCGGCATCACACCTTCCGGCAGCAGCAGCACCACGAGAATGAGGCCGAGAGCGATCCCGCCGCGCGCCAGCGCCGCTTCCGGCCCGGATGGAAAGCCGTAAAGCGCGATGGTGACGATGGTCGCGCCGAGCGCCGGCCCGAGCCAATGGCGCGAGCCGCCGAAGATGCTCATCACCACCGGATACATGATCACGGTGATCTCGAACGTCTCGCCGACCGTGACGTAGCTGACATAGATCGAATAGACGCCGCCCACCGCGCCGGCAATGCCCGAGGAGAGCGCGATGGCGCCCAGCTTGTAGCGGAAGGTCGGCACGCCCTTGACCTCAGCCACGTCTTCGTCGTCGTGGATCGCGAACAGGCCGAGCCCCATGCGCGAGCGATAAACCCACCAGGCGACGCCCAGCGAAAATGCGGCGAAGGCGAGGCCGAGCGTGTAGATCGTGCCGTCTTGCGAGCCGAAGAATTCGGGCATCGCCACGCTGATGAGATAGACGCCCGAGCCGCCGTCGATCGGCGTGTTCGAGATGATCGCCGCGACCACGAAGGTCACCGAGATCGTCATCAGCGCGAACAGCTCGCCGCGCAGCCGTTGGAGACGAAACACGATCCAGCCGATGCCGGTGCCGAGCGTTGCCGCAAGCGCCGCCGCCGCCGGCAGGGTCGCGAGAAACGGCCAGCCGAATTTGGTCGCGAGGGTCGCGGAGGTATAGACCCCGGTGCCGAAGAATGCGGCATGGCCGAAGCTCCAATAGCCGGCGAAGCCGCTGAGGATCGTCCAGCTCGTCGCCATCGCGATCCAAAAGAAGATCAGATAAAGGAACGCGATGTAATAGGGCGGAATGCTGGTCGCCGGCAGTACAATGAGGATCGCCGCCGCCGCAAGGGCGGCGACCAGCGCGGCGCGGTGGCGGCTCAGATCCATCGCGGCTTGAACAGCAATAGCGCGATCAGCACCGAGAACGACACGAGCGGCGCCCAGGACGGATCGACCACCGCCATCGTGACGGCCTCGCACACGCCGATCAGTATGCCGCCCATCAGCGCGCCCAGCGGATTGCCGAGCCGGCCGATGATCACCACGGCGAACACCACGCCGACCCAGGTCCAGATCTGCGACGGCGCCAAGGTCGCGATCAGCGCGATGAAGACCCCGGCCACGCCGGCATAGGCGGCGCAGAGGCCCGACAACAGGAACGACAGGCCGCGATGGTTGATGCCGAAGGCGGCGGCGATCGGCGCATCCTCGGCGCAAGCGCGCAGCGCACGCCCGACATAGGTATAGCGCAGCCACGCCCAGGTCCCGGTCGCCAGCGCGGCCGCCACCAGAAAGGCGATGAGGCTGAGCTTGGGAACATAGAGCGAGCCGACGATCCAGGATTGGCTGCCCCACGCCGTCTCATAGCGGCGGAAATCGGCGGTCCAGATGAATTGCAGAATCGATTCGATGATAACCGCGAGGGCAAAGGTGATCAGCATCGACGCCATTTCGGTGACGGCAAATCGCATGAATACCCAATGGAGGCCGACACCGTAGAGAAAGAAGGCGGCAACGATCACGATCCCCGCCCACCACGGCGCGATGCCGAGCGCGGTCCCCATCCACCAGGTAAGGTAGGCGCCCAAGAGCGCGATCGCGAAATGCCCGATATTGACGAGCCGCAACAAACCCCAACTGAGGCTGAGGCCCAGCGCAAGCAGGCCATAAAGCCCCCCGGTCAGGAGGCCGGTGACGAGCGACTGATCGAGGAGCTGGAATGAGGGCAAGGGCGACCGTTGTCCTTCGTCCTAAAATCCGCGCGCGTATGCCGGCCTTTGCCCGGGTTCAGGGGGCCAGAAGCTTGACGCCGGGCGTCGCGGTTTCTTTCGGATAAACCGACACCCAGCGCGCGTTCTGCACCTGGCGGATTTCCTGATTGTCGGTACTGCTCGTGTGGTTGAGGCCTTTGAAATCGCGCTTGCCCGCGAGGGTGTCGACCGAATTCTTGTCGAGCCAATCGGCGAGCTTCGCGTCGTCGAAACTCTTCGTGGCGTCGATGGCCGCCACCAAGATCTGCCAGCCGCAATATTCATTGCCGGCCTGGCTGTCGACATGCGGATAGGGAAGTTTCGCTTCCACGGCCTTGGCATCGAACGCCTTGGCGAATGCCGCGCCCTCGGGCGAGGAGGTGAAGGGTGCAACATCCTCGAAATTGGTCAGCGAGGTCGCGCCATTGGCGGGGCCGTAACTCGCGAGCAGCGGCGATGGGTAAAGATAGAAATGGCGCTTGGGCGCATGGCCGATCTTCGAAAGCGCCTCCAGGAGCTGGTTGCCTTCGACCCCGAGACAGCCGACGAACATATAGTCGGGATCGGCTTCCTTGATGCGGGCGGCGAGAGGACCGTAGTCGAGCGTGCCGGTTTGGTATTCGAGGAACGCGACCTCCTTGAGGCCGCGCTTGGCGGCGATGGTCCGCATGCCTTTCGCCATGTCTTCGGCCGAGGGGAACTTGCTCGTGACGGTCGCGATCGTCTTCGGCGGATTGCCGGTCGTCGCATAGCAATCGAGAATCTTGTTCGGCAGCGAAACGCTCGGCTCCGGACCCGAGACGAGCGCCGAAAAATGCATTTTATAGGGTGCGAGCGCCGGCACGCCCATCGTGTTCTGGATGAAGAGCTTGTTATAGCGCGCGGCGACGCCCATCGCGGCGAGGATCGACGCCGTGCCGTAGGGTGCGAGAATGAGGTCGACCTTGTCGGCGGTCAGAAGCTTTTCGTAAAGCGTGCGCGAGACGTCGGGTTTCGACTGATCGTCATAAAGGATGTACTGCACTTGCCGGCCCAACAGGCCGCCATTCTTATTGAGATGATCGACATAATATTCGCTGACGATTTTGTGCACGAGGCCGGTCTGGGCGAAGGGCCCGGTCAGCGCCAAGGCCTGGCCGATCTTGATCGGCGTGCCCGAGGGGGCTTGCGCCGCGGCAGGGCGCGCGGCGGCATAAAGAGCAAGGCCGCCGATGCCGGCAACGACTTGGCGGCGCGACACGCTAGGCGTCTTCGTGATCATCGCTTCCTCCCGAGTGAAGCCGGCGCCATCTATTTTATTTCGCGCCGGCCGATGTCTCAGCCGATCATCTTAGCCAGAAGATCGCCCCGCAACGCAAGAACTTCCCGTTCGGCGCCCGCGACGGCCGAAGCGAGGACGCCGCGCAAGGCGCGATTTCCTCGACCCCTAAATCCTCGGCCCAAATTCTCGATCGGCGTGCGAACTACTTCTTTTTCGCGACCATGCGCGTCACCAAGCTTCCGATCGCCGGCGATTTCATTTCGACCGTATCCCCGATCTTGAGGAAGCGTTCGGGCGCCGAGGTCTTGTCGGGCAGGAGCGCGCTCGAATCCGCCGCCGTGCCCGCCGCGGTGCCGCCGCTGATGATGTCGCCGGGGTAGAGCGTGAAGTCGCGCGACAGATATTCGAGATATTCGCCGAAGGTGAACACCATGTCTTTGGTATTGTAGCGCTGGCGGCGCTCGCCATTGACCAGGGTTTCCATGTCGGTGTTGGTGGGATCGGTCTCGCCGACCGCGATGCACGGGCCCATCGAGCAGGAATTATCGAAATTCTTGGCCAAGGCGAAGCTGAGGCCGCCGCCTGATAACTCGCGCGGCGCGCGGATGCTCCAATCGGCGAGGATGGTCACGCCCCAGACATAATCCTTGAGTTGCGTCGGCTTCAGGTCGGTCCCGCGCTTGCCAAGCAGGATCGCGATCTCGCCCTCATAGTCGAGGCGATTGCAGCGCTCGGGATAGGCAACCTCGCCGCCGGGGCCGGCGATCTCGCGGCCCAATTTCCAGAAGCCCCAAAAGCCGGTCTTGCGAATCTCCTCACGCGCATCGCCCTCGAACGGCTTGCCGCGCATCTTGATCGCCATCGCCGAGGCGTGATCGGCGAAATTACCGCCGGCGCAGGCGATACGCGCATTGTCCGGCCGCGGCGCATGCAGCGTCACATCCACGGCGGGACGGACGATCCGCTCGCCATTGGGGCCGAGCTTGTCATGGGCCTGGCCAAGGATGTGATCGAGCGACTTCTGCGCAATATCGAGCGCGCGCGAGCCGCCTTCGATCAGCCGGGCCAGATTGGACGGCGCGACCGCCTCGGCCATTTCGAGCGCGGCGGGCTCGCCTTGCTTCTCGTGCAGATATTTCGCGGCTGCGTAGGACAGATCGACCACGCTGCCGTCCTGCAGGATGCCGGTGCGCTTGGCGGGACCGAAGACGACGATTTTCATGGGATGGGTGCCTCTCGTGGAAGGGGGTCAATTCGAACGTGACGATCGAAGCCGCGTCGCAACCCAACGCCATGCCGTCACCGAGGGAGAATGGGTGTGCCGTCATGCGTCTCCTCCCTGCCGGACTCTGGCCGTGGCGCGCGATTTTGTTGCGCGAAGTCTCCCGCCGAAAAGCGGCCGAGTCAAGGAAAGGCGGCTAAAGGATCAGCCGGCCGCCGACGATCGCCAGAACGGCGGCAAGGGTCGTCGCAACTCGACTGTTCCGATTCGACCCCGACTGTCGCTTACAAGCCGGCGTCGAAGCCTGCCGCGACCGGCGATGACGGTGCATTCTCGGGCCGCGCGATCATGCCGGCGGCCACGGTCGCGTTCGTGTCGGCGTCGATGAGGATGAACGCGCCGGTCGCGCGATTGTCGTCATAGGCATCGAACGCCATCGGCTGTGCCAGCGCGATGCGCGCCTTGGCGATGTCGTTGCAGGCGAGGCTTTCGGGCGCCGGCTCGGTCGCGAGCGTCGCAACATCGAGACGATGGACGATCTCGGCGATCCGCGCCGACACGGTCCGCGTGCCGCATTTGACGAGATAGCGCCCCTGCCCGGTGAAACGCGCGTCGGAGAACCAGCAGATCGTCGCCGTGAACGCCTTATCGACCCGCGGCGGCAGCAGCGGCGCCGAGATGAGATCGCCGCGTCCGATATCGATCTCGTCTTCGACTTCGAGCGCGATCGATGTGCCGGCTTCGGCGTGATTGAGCGGCCCGGCAAAGGTCGCGATCGCGCGGATGCGGGTGATCCTGCCCTCGGGCAGCACCGCGATTTCGTCGCCGCGCCGCACGCGCCCGGATTCGATGCGGCCGAGATATTGCCGGACCTGCCCGCCATTGGGCGCGGCAATCCGCTGGACGAGCTGCACCGGAAAGCGCAACGGCGCGCGATGGGTGAGGATCGCCGGCGGCAGCGTTTCGAGCAGCGCCAGCAGCGGCTTACCCTCGTACCACGGCATGCGCGCGCTGCCATGCACGACATTGTCGCCGAATTTCGCCGAGATCGGCACGATGTAGTAGCTCGCGGCGCCGACCGCCCGCATGATGTCGGCAATCGAGCGCGCAATCGCGTCATAGGATTGCCGCGCGAAATCGACCAGATCCATCTTGTTCACGGCGATGACGAGATGGGCCACGCCCAGAAGGTGGCTGAGATAGAGATGGCGGCGCGTCTGCACGGTCATGCCGCGGCGCGCATCGACCAGAATCACCGCCGCGTCGGCGGTGCTCGCCCCGGTCACCATGTTGCGGGTGTATTGCTCGTGGCCGGGGGTGTCGGCGATGATGAATTTGCGCTGTGGGGTTGCGAAATAGCTGTAGGCGACGTCGATCGTGATGCCCTGCTCGCGCTCGATCGTGAGGCCGTCCATCAGCAGCGACAGGTCGATCTCGGCCTCGCCCTTGCGCCGCGCCGTCCGCTCCAGCGCTTCGATGCGGTCGCTGGTCACCGAGTTGGAATCGTAGAGCATCCGGCCGATCAGCGAGCTCTTGCCGTCGTCGACACTGCCGGCGGTACTGAAGCGCAGGACGCCGATATCGCCATCGGCGGCTGCGGTCGCGGCGAGCTCGGCCGGGGTCATCAGAAATAGCCCACGCGCTTGCGCTCTTCCATCGAGGCATCGGAGGTCTGATCGTCGAGCCGCGTCGCGCCGCGCTCGCTGAGCGAGGCCGTGAGCGTCTCGGCGACGATCTGCTCCGGGGTCGCCGCACGCGATTCGACCGGCAGGGTACATGAGATGTCGCCGACCGTGCGAAAGCGCACGAGCCGCGTCTCGATCGCGTCGCCTTCGTCGAGCGGCACCAGATCGGAGACCGGCAGCAGGATATTGCCGCGCACCGCGACCGAGCGCTCATGCGCATAATAGAGACTCGGCAGCGCCAGGCGCTCGCGCTCGATGTAGCGCCAGATGTCGATCTCGGTCCAATTGCTCAACGGGAAGACGCGCATGTGCTCGCCCTTGTCGAGCCGTCCGTTATAGAGATTCCACAGCTCGGGCCGCTGATGGCGCGGGTCCCATTGCCCGAAGGAATTGCGGAAGGAAAAGATGCGCTCCTTGGCACGCGCCTTTTCCTCGTCGCGCCGCGCGCCGCCGATGCACGCGTCGAAGCCGAATTCGGCGATCGCATCGAGCAGGGTCACGCTCTGGAGCGCGTTGCGGCTCTGGCCGACATTCTTGAGGCGAACCCGGCCGCGGTCGATCGAATCCTGCACTTTCCGCACGATCAGCCGCTCGCCCAGCTCGCGCGCGATGCGGTCGCGAAATTCGATCACCTCGGGGAAATTATGGCCGGTGTCGACGTGGAGCAGCGGGAACGGCAGCTTGGCCGGCCGGAACGCTTTCTCGGCGAGGCGCAGCAGCACGGTCGAATCCTTGCCGCCCGAGAACAGCAATGCGGGATTGGCGAATTCCGCCGCGGTCTCGCGCAGGATGAAGATCGCCTCGCTTTCGAGGTGGTCGAGCTGGCCCATGAGCGACCGCGCGGGCGCGCCGCCACCCGCTACGGGCGACGGCGGCGGAATCTCGGAACTATCCATGAGCTTCATGGGCCATGAGCTTTATCGTGCCGTTCCGAGCGCGGATGGAGGCCGCACTCGCTGAATTCGGGATTTTCCCACCACCACCGGCCGGCACGAAGATCCTCGCCCGGCGCGATCGCGCGCGTGCAAGGGGCGCAGCCGATGCTCGGATAGCCTTGGGCGTGAAGCGCGTTTACCGGAACATCATGCTCGCGCACGTAATCCCACACCTCTTGCTCGGACCAGTCGGCCAAGGGATTGAACTTCTCGAGTTGATGCTCGGCATCCCACTCCTTGGCCGCGATGGCGCTGCGGCCCGCCGATTGGCCGCGGCGCAAGCCGGTAACCCAGGACTTCTTGCCGGCGAGCGCGCGCCGCAAAGGCTTCACCTTGCGCAGATGGCAGCATTCCTGGCGCAACGCCACGCTCTCATAAAAGCCATTGGGACCATGCGCCGCGCTATAGCGCTCGATGTCCGCATTTTCGGGTGCAAATAGGTCGATCGGAACGCCATAACGTGCGCGCGCGAGTTGCAAGAGATCGTAGGTCTCCTGTGGAAGCCTTCCGGTATCGAGGGTGAAGACCGCGATCGGCGCCTTGAGCGAGGCGATCAGATCGAGCAGCACCATATCCTCGACGCCCAAGCTCGAAGCCAGCACCGACGGTGCGTAACCCTCTGCCGCTTCGCGCAAAAGTGTCTTCGTCTGCTCTAATGCCGGGGCCATTGCGATTATTAACATTATATAACTGTGTATATTATATACTATGTAATATGAAAATGTAAATACAAAAATAAAAACATATTTTCTGTGTATATTATACTTTTGCTATGATCTCGCGACCGAGGGAGCGCAGTGCATGGCAGAAGCTTCCGTTACGATCGACCGCGTCGATCATATCGGCATCCGGGTGCGCGATTTCGAACGCGCAATGGAATTTTATCGCGTGCTCGGCTTCGAGCTGCGCCATCGCGTCGATTTCGACGATGTCGCGATCATCCGCAATGCGCGCGGCGTCGAGATCAACCTGATCCTCAATGCCAAGAGCGACGAGCCCAACATCCTGATGGACGTGCCGGAGAAGCATGCCGGCTACACCCATGTCGCGCTTCGCGTCGCGTCGGTGAAGCAGACCATCGATGCGCTGAACGCGAACGCCATCGCGATCACGCAAGGTCCGGTCTCGTTCGGCGAGGATGGCGGCATTTCGGTATTCGTGCGCGACCCCTACCGCAACGTCATCGAGCTGCGCGGCGCCAAGGAAGACCTCGCCGGCGTCACCAAATACGTGCCGTAAGCGTTGCCGCGGTTTATGCTGAGCGTCCGATGCCCGACATGAAGCACCCGCCTTTCCGCGCCGACCAGGTCGGCAGCCTCATTCGTCCCGCCGGGCTGGTCGCGGCGCGAGACGAGCACGATGCCGGCAAGATCGACGCCGCCCGCCTCCGCGCGGTCGAGGACGAAGCGATCCGCGCCGTGGTCGCAAAGCAAGAGGAGATCGGGCTGCCGGTGGTGACCGACGGCGAGTTCCGCCGCGGCACCTATTCCGACAGCTTCACGACCGCCGGCATCGCCGGCGTCAGCGTCGAGATCACCGAGCAGGAAGGCTGGAGCAAATCGGCGACTCATGGCCATCGCACCGCGCGCCGCATCCCGCGCGTCGTCGGCAAGATCGCCTGGCGCGCGAACCAGAACGCCACGGATTTCGCCATGCTGAAATCCGTTGCCCGCGCGACCGCCAAGATCACCCTGCCCGGTCCCGCCTACATTCATTACCGCGCCGGGCGCGACAACATCGACCGCAGCGCCTATCCGAGCCTCGACGAGTTCTGGGCCGATCTGGTGACGGCCTATCACCACGAGCTGCGCGCGCTTTACGATGCCGGCTGCCGTTATGTGCAGATCGACGAGACCTCGCTCGTCAAGCTCGGCGATCCGCGTGCGCGGCAGCTTCTGGCCGATCGCGGCGATGATTGGCAGGACCTGCTGCGGGTTTATGTCGATGCCGTCAACGCCGTGGTCGCCGGCGCGCCCGCCGACATGCAGATCGCGGTCCATGTCTGCCGCAGCCAGGACCCGAGCTGGCAGGCAGATGTCGGCTACGACCCGATCGCCGACGCGCTGTTCAACCGCATGAATGTCGGCACCTATCTGCTCGAATACGACAATCCGCGCGCGGGCAATTTCGAGCCGTTGCGGCTGCTGCCGAAAGGCAAAGGCGTCGTCCTCGGCCTGATCTCGTCGGGCAATCCCGCGATGGAGACCGTCGACGGGCTGACGCGCCGGATCGAGGAGGCGAGCCGCTACGCCGCGCTCGACCAGCTTGCGCTCTGCCCGCATTGCGGCTTTGCTACCAGCGCGACGCGCAGCAGCGACGCGGCCGAAGCGCTGCAATGGCGGAAGCTCAGCCTCGTCGTCGAGACGTCGCGCGCGGTGTGGGGCGGAAAATGACGGACGTCTGCGAGACGCCGCCCGATCTCGTCGCCCGCGTTCGTGCGGCAATGGAAGCAAAATAAACCAGGGAGCACCGAGCATGCCGATCACTAATATCCGCGGCGCCGCCATCAATTACGAGATCGTCGGCAAAGCCGGCCCGTGGGTCGCGCTGGTGCCGGGCGGGCGGCGCGATATGAGCGGCGTGAAGGCGCTCGCGCAGTGCATCGCCGACCAGGGCTATCGCGTGATGCTGCACGACCGCCGCAATTGCGGCCTGTCGGACGTGGTGATCGACGGCGACGATTCGGAATACCAAATCTGGGCCGACGACCTCTACGAGCTTTTGCGCCAGAACGACGCGCTGCCGGCCTTTGTCGGCGGCTCGTCCTCGGGCTGCCGCACTTCGGTACTGTTCGCGCTGCGTCATCCCGAGGCGACGCTCGGGCTGCTGCTGTGGCGCGTAACCGGCGGACGCTTTGCCTGCGAGCGTCTCGCCACGAATTACTACCAGCAATATATCGATGCCGCGCGCGACGGTGGCATGAAGGCGGTATGCGCGCTGGACCATTTCAAGGAACGCTGCGAGGCAAAACCGTCCAACCGCGATTACCTGATGCGCCTCGATCCGCAGCGTTTCATCGCGGTGATGGCGCGCTGGCGCAAATCCTTCGACGAAAGCGTCGACTTGCCGATTATCGGCGCGAGCGAGGCCGAGCTGCGCTCGATCAAAGTGCCGACGGTGGTGATCCCCGGGAACGATCGCACCCACGGCATGGCCACCGGCAAGCTGGCGGCCAGCCTCATCCCGCAGGCCGAGCTGCACCTCATTTGGGAGAAAGACGAGGATACCGATCTCGCCCCGGCGGAGGATTGGGATCCAAAGAACGACGAGATGGCCGGCTATTTCGTCGCGATGATGAAGCGCGCCCGATTGCGCGCGGGCGCGTGATGGGCGCGCGACACAGCGCACCGCGCTGGGCGGTGCTCGGGGCGCTGGGGCTGATTCTCGTCCAGCTTCCGCTCGGCGCGGCTCATGCCGAGGACAAGCTGCGCGTCGGCAAGGCGATCCAGAACTCGTTCACTTTCGGCATGCTCGATGTCGGCATCGGCAGCGGCGCCTATCAGGCGAACGGTCTCGAGATCGAGCCGGTGACGTTCTCCGGCGCGGCGCGGTTGCAGCAAGCGCTGACCTCGAACGACATCGATATCGGTCTCAGCACCGGCCAGGATATGGGCTTCATCCTCAAGGGCCTGCCGGCAATGACGGTCGCCGCGATCTCGAACCAGCCTTACGAGACCGACATGCTGGTACGCGCGGACGGGCCGATCGAAACCGTCGCCGATCTCAAAGGCAAGAAAGTCGCGGTCTCGAATATCCGCGGCTATCCGTCCTGGCTGATCATGGAGCTATCGCGGCACGAAGGCTGGGGACCAGGCGGCATGACTCTGATCGCGACCGGCGCGCAGCCTGCCTCGATCGCGGCGCTGCGGACCGGACAGGTCGATGCCTGGGCCGGCGACATCGGCACGTCGCTCGCAATGGAACAGCGCCATGAGGGCCGCATCCTGGTCAATTTCGGCGATGTCGTGCCGCCGTTCATGAACACCGCCGCCTACGCGACCAAGATTCTGATCGCGCAGCATCCCGATCGCGTGCGCCGCTTCCTCAAGGCCTGGCTCGATACGATCGCCTGGGCGCGCACGCATCGCGCGGAGACGGTGGCTCTGCTGATTCCGGTGCTCAACTTGAAGCCCGAGACCGTCGGGCAAATCTACGACAAGCTGATGCCGACCGAGTCGACGGACGGCCGATTCGATCCCGCCGCGATGAAGACCATGCCGCGCGCGATCGTCGAATTGGGCATTCTCGCCGCCGAGCCCGACGTCTCGAAGCTCTACACCGACCGATTCCTGCCGGCGCCGTGAGCCGGTCGCGCCACGTCGCCGCTTTTCCTCGGTTTTGCCCCTTTTTGTTGCAGTCCGTCCTCGATTGGGTCCTGGAAACGTGACATGATCGCATCATGGACGTCGATCATGCCCGGCGTGAGATCGAACTCCGGCGCGAGCGCGAAGAGGACGATCGCCGCTTCACCAGCAGCCTCGCCGGGCTGGCCGTTGCGCTGTTCCTGACCTGGATCGGCCTCTACGTCACCGAGCAACTGGCCGCACAATCGAAACTCGAGGACTGCGTGCTCCAGGGCCGCACCGATTGCGTGCGCGTCGACATGACTGAGCAGCGTTAGCCGCCGACCCGCTCACTTCCCCGCGGCGACCTCGGCGACGAGACGCCGATATTCCACCATCGCCTGGTCGATACCCGGCCGCGACTTGCTCCATTCGGCGATCGCGCCGTCGAGCTTCTTCGACCATTCTTTCCGCATGGCGGGATCGAGCGTCACGACCGTTTGCTTGGGATCGTGTTTCGCCGCCTCGCGGCCGTTTTCGTTGTCGCCATCCCACCACTTGCCCCAGGCGCGGCTTTCCGCCTCGCCGGAATTGACGTCGATCGCATGCTTGGCCGCGGGCGAGAGGCTGTCATAGACCTTCCGCGACATGAACAGCATCCCGGCGGCGGTGCCGAGCGGCGCGTCGACATGGAAAGTCGTGACCTCGCCGAGCTTCATCGAGAAATAAGGATTCCACGAAACGATCGCGCCATCGGCCGTGCCGCGCAAGATCGCGGTATAGATTTCGGGCGACGACAAGGTGATCGCCTCGGTGCCGAGATACTTGGCCGAGAGCGCGGTCATCTGGGTCGCGCCGATCACCCGCAGCCCGCCGAGATCGTCGAGACCCTTGGGCGGCGGCTTCGCGAGATGCAGCAGCGATTGCGGCAATGCCACCAGCATCAGCGGCCGTACCTCGTCGAATTCCTTGTCGAGCATGCCGGTCTTGTAGAGACGCCACAATGCCACCGAGCCCTGCTCGGAATTCGCGGCGACGAAAGGCAGCGCGGCAACCTCGGCGAGCGGGAACTTGCCGGCGACATAGTTGAAGAGCGTGAAGCCGATATGCGTCACATTCTCCTTCACGCGCTCATAGACGTTGATGATGTTGGCGATCGACGTTCCCTCGCGGAGGTCGATTTTGAGCGCGTCCGGCGCGACCGCGCTCACCTTGTCGGCCCAGGGCTTGTAGAATTGGTCATAGGCCGCAGTGCCCGATTGCGTAAGCGGGGTGAAGCGCAGCACGGTCGGATCCGCTGCCGCGCCCCGGGCGGCGAGCGCCAAAATCCCGGCGGCCATCAACCAAGCCTTCATCGCACGTCCTCCCCGCGGTCGTTTCTTTGCTGTCGCGGCGCCGCCGGCGGGGCGGCCCGAAAGCCTTGTCCTATGCCCAGCCGCGCGTGTACGCCAGCGCGTCGTTGCCGGGATGATAATCGGTGTTGGTCTGGGCCGGGTTGCGGTTGACGAGCGGCCGCCCGAACAGCGGGTGGCGCATGCTGCGCACCTCGTGCTCGACCGTGAACAGCACCTTGCGCGTGTCGAGATCGACGATGTCGGTGAAGCGGTATTCGTGCTCGAGCGTGTCGACGCTCAAGAGGCCAAGCTCGCCGAGCTTTTTATACGGCTTCGCGAAATCGGCGATGTAGATCTGGATGTGATGCTGATCGTAAGCCGGCAGCGGCTGATCGGTCTCGAGGAAGATCAGATGCTGCTTGGTGCCGACCTGAACCCAGGCCTTGCGGCCCTCGCCATCGCTGCCGGTCGCCGCCGGGGTTCCCATTACCTCGCGATAGAAGCGGGCAATGCCGTCGGCCGTTCCTTCCGGCACGTCGAATTTGATATAGGGCAGGCCGAGCACGATCGGGCCGAACAGCTTCTCGTCGGGCTCGTGCAAGCGGAAGCGATTGCCCCAGGGGCAGGTCGCCTCGACGTAGTCGTTGCGCTCGGCGAAGCTGAATTTGGTGCCGTGCAACTCGCCCTTCACCTTGGCAAGGCGATCGAGCAGGGCTTCGCGGTCGGGCATGACCAGCCCGGCAACGCCGCGCAGCACGTCCGGTCCGCCGGTCGGCAAGTGGAACTGGCT
>DATLUE010000250.1:0-12032 GCA_035533255.1 Allostellaceae bacterium
GTCGTCGAACCGATCGTTCGGACGCCGATCCGGGCACTCCGCCCACCTTTGCCGATGGTATCGACCGAGCTTTGCCAAAGGTTCATGTCGATAGGACGCGCAGGGCTCGGCCAAGCATTGGTATGAGCCGAAGATGAAAGCGGAGATAGGATCGGAATCTACTTACACCGGCATTTGTGGCGACGGTGAGGCTTCGGCTGCCGAGCGTTTTCGGACGCGCAGCCTACATGTCGCCTTGCAAGGAATCCTCTTCGTCCCCATTTCTATCGGTATCGCGGGATAGGCGCTGAACGGGCTCCTGCGGCTGAGAGAGACGCGCACTCCCGCCTGATAAGCGAAGGTGTGTAGCATGGTCTCTCCGCTTCCCCACGATCGACACTGCTCTCGTCCATTCGCGATCCATCTAGCGGGTGCGCGCTTTGTTGCGCGTATGCGTGACGGATGAGCAACGCCACGACGATGCCGCATTCGGTCTTCTCGCTGAGAACCTCCGCATTCAACGATTTTCTATACGCGCCGATCGGGGAGGAGGAGAACGGCATGGTTCTCACCGCTCTGTCGGCGCTTGCGCGCTTGGGAGTCGATCCGTGGGACGAAGCGGCCCGCTTGAGCGAGCTGCCGAAGGAAACGGCGGTGAAGCGTTTGACGTCGATCGTTTCAAGCCTGCCGCCCGGGCATTGGGCCGCGTCCTCGGCGCGAGACATCGCGGCGCGCCTAACTGCGCTGTTGCCGGGCAAGCAGGCTACCGTCGCGCAACCGCCGACGGCACACAGCAAACATCTATCGTCGGTCGCGATGGTGATGTTCTTGCTCATTTGCTTTGCCAATGCCCTGGCATTCTCGGCGTTGCGCCACCACGAGCCTCAGCCCACCGCAGCCCAGAGCGCCGGCGCGAGCGCGACCAAGGCTCCGCCCCATGTGCCGTTGCCGTGAGGCTGCTTCAGCCGGCGCCGCGCACCCGGTCGATAAGCGTTGGTGCATCGGCGGGCGCTTCGTCGCCGCGCCAGGCGACATGGCCATCCGGCCGCACCAGCACCAGGCGGCGCTCGTAAAGCGCGGCGATCTGGTCGTCGGCGAGATCGACGATCGTCAACGGCACGCGGCTTGTCTCGGCCGCGGCAGCGATGCTAGCAGCCGATGGCGGCGCGGCGCCCAGGCGCAGCAGCACAAATCCCTTCCCGAACAGATCGAGTGTCGAGCGATTATCGCCGATCCAACCATGCGGCGCGCGCGTTCCCGGCCGCGCCGATGGAATAAACTGCTTGGTTTCCAAGGGAATTGGCGCGCTATCGTCGGGAACGACCACCGGCGACGGGTCGTAGCAATAGCCGAGGCGTAGATTTTCGGTGAAGATCGGGCTGTTGGCGTGGTTCGACCCATAGAATGCGTTCGCCCAGCGCTCGCGCAACGCCGCACCCGCGGGCGTATCCTGGCCGATCGCGGCGCCGGTCGGCAAAACCGACAGCAGCTCGAACTCGCCGGTGCAGGCGCGGACGTTGTTGACCGCGACCGGCCGGCGCTCGATCTCGTAGCTGCGGAGCAATTCCTCGCCGCCCCAGCCTTCGAGCATCGCGATCAGTTTCCAGCCGATATCGACAGCGTCTTGAAGCCCGGTGTGAAGGCCGAGGCCGCCGGTCGGCGAATTCTGATGCGCGGCGTCGCCGGCGACGAACACGCGGCGGTCGCGATAGCGCGTCGCGACCCGCTCGCGCCGCTCCCAATCCATCACCGACAGAATCTCGTAGCTGAAATCGCGGCCGGCGAGGCGGCGCATATAGGCGGCGGTGTCGTAGCCGGGCAGGGTCCGCAGCACCGAGAGCCGCCAGGTCTCGTGGCCGTCGATGCCGATGATCTCGCCCCAGGTACCGCCGCTATCGGTGAAGCGGAAGAACCGCGCCCAACCCTTGTCGTGAATTTCCATCAGCTCGGCCGAGCGGAAATAGACATTGGTGCTGTTGGCGACTACGCCGACGCCCTCATAGTCGAGGTCGAGCCCGGTCGCGACCGCGCCATCGGCGCCATCGCAGCCGACAAGATATTGTGCCTCGACGATATCGCTGCGCCCGCTCTGGCGATCGGTGACGGTCGCGCGCACGCCGGTCTCGTCCTGAGTAAAAGAATCGAGGCTCGTCATGTGGCGCAAGGTCACGCTCGGCAGCGCGCGCACGCGCTCCAGCAGCAGTGGGTCGTAGAAAATCTGCGCGCAGCCGCAATCCGCCTCGGGCGTGAAGGGCGGGTGTTTTTCGGCATAAGGCGGAATCTTCACCCGCGTAAGCTGCGGCCCGATCATGCTGGTGCAATAAAGAAAATCATTCGGGCGGGTTTGCGGCCAGCCGGCGCGCTTCACCTTCTCGGCGATTCCCCAGCGGCGGTTGAATTCCATGCTGCGGACAGAAAGACCGCTCATCTTGGGCACGCTGAGCGCGCCGTCGCGCCGCTCGACCAGCAGGCAGGCGACGCCGGCCATGCCGAGCTCGATCGCCAGCGCCAGCCCGACCGGACCGCCGCCGGCAATCAGCACCGGGAGCTTTGTCATGCTGGTCGCCCCCGGGCTCTAAAGTGGATAGGGACGCCGCAGGCTGGGGCTACGCCGCCCCGACCATCTCGGCGGGCCGCACGCGCTTCACCTCATGGGCGTGGAGCGCGGGCAGCACCTGCTCGCCGAAGCGGCGAATCTGCTCCATGAACATCTCATGCGGCAGCGCGCCGAGATTGACGTTCAGCAGCAGGTTGTTGACGCCGGCATGCTCGCCCTCGTCGATCAGCCGCTCGATCACCTCTTTGGGCGAGCCCCAGGCGGTGCGATCGGCGACGCGCTTGGCGGCGTCGTCCAGGGTGAAGGCCTTGGTCTTCACCCGCTCGCCGCCGAGCGCCGCACGGTTTTCCGGCCGCACATAATCGAACGACGCCGCATTGCGCGGCGAGCCGAGGCGGGCGAGCGCGACGCTGTTGCCGTGGCCGAACAGCATATTCTGGAAATAGACGTAGTAGGGACCGTATTCCTCGAGCGCCTGCTGCCGGTTCTCGGCGACGTAGCAATCGGCGAACAGCGTCATCTGGTCGGGCGTGACGCGGTGGCCTTTGCGCGCGGCCGCCTTGGCGTAATAGCCGATGATGTCCTCGATGAGGCCGCGCGAGAATTCCGGCAGCGCGATCGGGAAGTTGCGCTCGCCCGCCCAGTCGAGCGTCTCCTTGCTGCCGGTGACCGGGATCCACACCGGGGGATGCGGCTGCTGCATCGGCCGCGGCCAGATTGCGAGGTCCTTGAACGACCAGAACTGGCCCTCATGCGAGAAAGACTCCTGGGTCCAGGCCTTCATGATGATCTCGAAGGATTCCTCGAACCGCGCGCGGGCCTCGGCCGCGGGCATCGAGAAGACGTGGTATTCGCGCGGCGCGCCGCGGGCGAGGCCGGCGATCACGCGGCCGTTGGAGAGAATATCGGCCATCGCGGTCTCTTCGGCGACCAGCAGCGGATTGTGCATCGGCAGGAGATAGCCCATCACCACGAATTTCAAATTCTTGGTGTGCTGCGATGCGACCGCGATCATCATGTTCGGCGAATTCATCAAGCCGTGCGGCGTGGTGTGATGCTCGTTGAAGCCGACGCCGTCGAAGCCGAGCCGGTCCATCAGCTTCCAGGCCTCGATGTGATTGAGATAGGTCTGGCGCGCGACTTTGGGCTTGAAATACTTGCCGGGCAGCGGATAGGGGAGGTCGGTGAATTCGTCGAAATGGTGGTCGTACGGGACGAGATCGAACAGAAAAACCTTCATTGCAGGATTTCTTTTTGAGGGTGACAGGGAGAGTCTTTTCTATTTCGTCATGGCCGGGCTTGTCCCGGCCATCCACGTCTTGGGAGTCGCAGATGCCCGGAACAAGTCCGGGCATGACGAGACGTTGTTAAGCGATCACTCGCGGAAGGATGGGTCGATGCCGTCGAGCTTTCGGAGGATCGCGGCCCATTCGGCGGCGCCGTTGCCGGGACGCGGCTTGTTGAACTGCTCGGCTGTGTGCGCGCAAACCTCGCGCGACGGCTCGACGATCTCGGCGCCCGCCGCCATCAGGCGAAGCTGCGCGTCGGCGACGCGGATCAGCATCGCCATGCTGGTCACGGCCCGGCTGATGTTGGTGCCGGTGGTGAGGAGGCCGTGATTGCGCAGGATCACCGTGTGGTTCTTGGCGCCCAAATCGCGGGCAAGGCGTGCGCATTCCTCGCTGTCGGTCGCGATGCCTTCGAAATCGTGATAGCCGATGCGGTCGTAGAAATTCATCGCGTCCTGGCAAAAGAATTTGAGTCCGCCTTTGAGCGCCGAAATGGCGATGCCGACTTCGGTGTGGACATGCATCACGGCGTCGATATCGGGCCGCGCCACCAGCACGGCGGTGTGGATCGTGGTCGCAGCCGGGTTGATCGGCTTGTCCTCGCCGAGAAGGCGCCCTTCCATGTCGAGCTTCAGGAGGCTCGAGGCGGTGACTTCCTCGAACAGCAGCTCGTGCGGCTTCAAGAGGAAATGATCGGGCTCGCCCGGCACGCGCAAGGTGATGTGGTTGTAGATGCCGTCGTTCCAGCCGGCATATTGCGCATAGCGATAGGCAGCGGCGAGATCGACCCGTGCTTGCCATTCGGCAGACGGAATGGAATTGCGAAGCTCGGGCTCCTTGCGGAACGGCGTTGGCGTGACCATCGACGATCTCCTTCGGCGAAAGGCTTTGAATTCGGCCCGGGCATTACTATAAGGCCTCGGTTTCGCGCCAACAACGGCGTTTTCCCGCGCCGAATCAGGGTCTCAATCGATGCAAATCGTGGTGGCTGCGCCGTCGAACGCCGAATATGCCATTCAGCCGGTCATCGACGAGATGACACGCCGCGGCCACGCGGTGATCCGCTACCAGGACATCGCGGCGTTCCTGGCGAAGCCCGACGCGCTCGCCCGAGCCGATATTCTGTTCGGCAGCGGCTATCCCTGCACCCGCGCGCTGCTGGAAAACGCGCCGCAATTGCGCGCCGTGGTCACGCCTTGGATCGGCACCGAGGGCTTCGACCTCGCCGCCGCCACAGCGCTCGGCGTCGCCATCGCCAACGGACAGGTGCCGGAGAATTATCTCAGTGTTGCCGAGGCGACGATCATGCTGGTCCTCGCCTGCCTGCATAATTTTCCGGAGAAGATCGCGGCGCTGCGCCAGAACCAGCCGGCGCCGTCGCGCTTCACGGCGCGGATGCTGCGCGGCAAGACCCTCGGCATGATCGGCTTCGGCAACATGGCGCGGGCGATCGCGCATCGCCTCGCGAATTGGGAGGTGACGATGCAGGCCTATGCACCGCGCGTTCATGCGCCGATGCCGCCGCAGGTCGCGCGGGTCGAGCTGGACGCGCTGCTCGCGACCAGCGACATCGTCTGCGTCCTCGCGACGCTCAACGCCGAGACCCGGCACTTGCTGTCGCTCGAAAAGCTGCGGCTGATGAAACAGGATGCGATCCTCATCAACACCGCGCGCGGCGGTATCGCCGACGAGGCAGCGCTGGTCGAATTCGCCAAGGAAGGGCGGCTGCATAAAATCGCGCTCGACGTGTTCGAGACTGAGCCGCTGCCCGCCGGCAGCCCGTTGCGCGCGCTGCCCAACGCGATACTGACGCCGCATTGCGTCGGCCATTCGCGCGAAGGCGCCGAAGCGGTGCCCAAGACCGCGATCGAGAACATCGCGCGCGCGCTCGACGGCAAGCCGCCGCTCTATGTCGTCAATCCCGAGGTGCTGCCGGCATGGGAGAAGCGCTGGGGCTGAGCGACGTCGTCCTTAGCGCTCGACATCCACGGCGAAGCGCCGGTCGATCACCTGATCGAGAGTGACCGGACCCTTCAGCATGTTCTGCGCTTCGAACCAGGCGAGCTGGCGCTTCATATCGGTGAAATCGAGCCGCGCGTCGGGATCGACATAGGGAATGGCGAGGCGTAGCTGATCGGGTGTTTGGCCGAGGTATTTGGCCATGATCCCGAGAACCGCGCTCGCGGCCGATCCGTCGCGCCGCGTGCCGTCGGGCGCGGTGAACGCATCGTGGTAATCGTGCAAGCCGCGCCGCAAGGCAATCAGGAAGCGTTTCACCAGATCGCTGTGATCGTCGAGCAGGCGCGGCGCCGCGATGAGCGCGCTCGATTGCCATTGCACCTCGTCGCCTACCCAGGCGAGCAGCTTCAGATCGCCGCGCGCCAGCGCTGGCGCCATCACCGTCGCCGGGATCACGCCGGTATCCGCCGAGCCGCCCGTCACGGCAGAGACGATGTTGCCGTTCGATTGCAGCGCCAGGAAGCGCAGGCGGTCGAGCGCGACGCCGTGCTTGAGCGCGACCTGCGCCGCCGCGTAATGCACCGGCGAGCCGATCAGCGAGATCGCGACCGAATGCCCGGCGAGCTCATCGAGCCGCGTCAGTCCGGCGGCGGCCGCGGCGTTCGATAGAATGAAGGCATTCACCTGAAAGCCCTTGGCCTCGCGTGCTTGCCCGGCGAAAATCCTGAGCGCGCCCCGGCTGGCGAGGGCATAGAGCTGGGCGGAAACGCCGGTCGAGCCGATATCGGCCGACCCCGACACCACGGCAAGGGGCACGGCGCCGGGCGAATCGAAATAGATGAAGTGGGGCTCGATCCCGACCGCAGCGAAATAGCCCTTCTCGACGGCGATATAGAGCGCGCCGACGGCGGTGGACTTCACGGTCGCGATTTTCAGCGCCTCGGCATGCGCCATGCCGCTCGCGAGCAAAAGAGCGGCGAGGCCGCAGACCAAATCGCGAAGCAATCCTGTGGCGCGCTTCAATGCCCAAAGCCCTCCCAGCGCCGAGGCGACGCAATTGCTACTCTAGCCGCGCCGCGGTATCGCTAGAAGCACAATCGCGGCTGGAGCATCGCCGCGGGATCGAGGGGAGACGACAATGGCGGATCTGAATCTCACGCTGGCCTTATGGAATTACGACCGCACGCAGGCGTTGATGGACGGCAGCGTGAAGCCCGACGGCATCGCGCTGCAATTCGAGAGCCCGCGTCAAGTCGGCCAGATCATGGAGCGGATGGTGCGCGACCGTGCCTACGACGCGGCCGAGCTCGGCTTCACTTATTATCTGCGGACGCTCGAGCTTTCGGACGCGCCATTCATCGCCATTCCGGTATTTCCCAACCGCATTTTTCGGCACTCCGCGATTTTCGTCAATCCAACGCGCATCCGCCGGCCGCAGGACCTTGCGGGACGCAAGGTGGGCGAGCTGCACCGCTATGGACATGACGCCGGCATCTGGTCGAAGGGCGTGCTCAGCGACGAGTACGGCGTTTCCGCGCAGAGCATGAGCTACGTCGTCGGCGGCATGGAGCGGACCGACGCGGGAAGCGATTGGGCGCCGTTCGTGCCGCCGCCGGACGTACCGATCCATCGGCTGAAATCCGATCAAGGGCTCGACGCCATGCTCGATTCCGGCGAAATCGATGCGCTGTTCTCGGCGTGGCTGCCGCCGAGCTTTATCAAGGGCTCGAGAAACGTGGCGCGGCTGTTTCCGGATTACGAGTCCGTCGAGCGCGACTGGTTCCGTCGCAGCCGGGTTTTTCCGATCATGCACACGGTCGTGATCCGCCGCGATCTCTACGAGCAGAATCGCTGGATCGCGAAATCGCTGATGCAGGCCTTCGATGCCGCCAAGGCGCGCGCTCTCGATCAGTACCGCGTGGCGGAGACCTTCTTCGGCGCGCCCTTTATGGTGCCGTGGCTGCCTGCGCTCATCGAGCAGAACCGCGCGCTGATGGGCGACGATGCCTGGGCTTACGGCGTCGCCGCCAACCGCACGACGCTCGAGACCTATCTGCGCTATCACGCCGAGCAGGGCCTGTCGCGCCGGCATTGGAAGGTCGAGGAGCTGTTCGCGCCGGAATGCTTGTCGTGAGGCGCGAGCCGACCCGTCAATGCTCGCTTCGGGTCTCCGGCACGTAGCGAATCAGCAGGAATGCCACCACCGCGGCCGAGGCCGCCGTGAAGAGGAACGAGGACGTGTAGCTCACCTGGTCGGCCAGGAGCGCAAAGATGATCGGGCTGAGCGCCTGGCCGCCTTGCCCGGTGAATCGCCAGATTCCCAGGAACGTGCCGCGGGCCTCGGGCGGCGCGACGTCGGCGCCGACCGTCTGGATCGAGCCGCCGGTCATGGCTTGCAGCGCGACGCCGAAGAGGAAGAGCGCGACATACCAGGTGAGGGACAGATGCAAGAACGCCGATGCGGCGAGCGCGGTCATGGCGATGGCGACGCCAATGAAGCCGGGAACCATCGTGCGCTTGCGGCCGAAGCGATCCATCGCCCAGCCCGAGATGAATCCGATGGGCCAGGAAAGGACCGCCCCCGCCGTGGCGAGGTAGCCGATCTGTTGCGGTCCGAGGCGATAGGCGAAGGCGGCGTAGAGATGGAGCAGGTCGGCGGTGATCGGGCCGCGGGTCAGTCCCGCGAACAAAGCCACCCCAAAATAGACCAGACGCGGCATCACGATCCGGCGTAGCGATAGCGCAGGCGGGCTCCCGCGTGCCTTCCTGGCCGCGCTTCCGCCGCGCGGCGGCGTATCCTTGGCGAGTGCCGAGGCTGGAACGAGCGCAACCAAGGCGAGCGCCGCATAGACGAGAAACGGCGCGCGCGGCCCCCACGCGCTGGCGATGAAGCCGCCCAAGATCGGACCTGCGAGCCGCCCGGTGCCATCCATGCCGAACATCCAACTGATCATCCGCCCGCGCTGAGCGGGAGGGGCGCTATGCGATATCGCGGCGAGGCGGGCCATCACCCACATCTGCGCCGCGAAACCATTAAAAAAGCGCAGGACCAGCAACTCCGGAAACGAGTGGACGTAAGCGACCATCAAGCCGACCGACGAAGTGAGCAGCGGCCCGGCGATCAAGACGACACGGCGGCCGAAGCGGTCGATCAACCAGCCTGACGGGATCGTGCCGGCGACGTTGCCGAGGAGGAATGCCGTGACGACGCCGCTGGCGACGCCAAAACTGACCCCGAAAGACTTGGCCAATGTCGGTACCGCCGGAAGGGCGACGCCGGTGCCGACAGCCAATACCAGCGCCGGGAGATAGGTCGAAAGAAACGCATCCCAAGAAACCGCGCCGCTTTCGCGCGGTGCGCCGGGTGCCGCCGATGGATCGCTATCCTCGCGCGGTCGGGCCTCGCTCATCGTCGCGGGATCGCTGCCGGGCGGCGCTAGTCGCCGGCCTCGCGCGCGGGCAGCGAGGGCGAGAGAATCTCCAGCACCTTGCCCTTGGTCTCAATGGTGAAGACGATCACAGTCACCCCGCCGATCACGGCAAAGAGGGCGAACACCAACTAGGCCCAGTTGAGGCCGATATGCGGGATCGCCCAGCCGAGAAACACCGGGCCCACGATCGCGGCGAGACGCACCCAGGCATTGCCGACGCCGACGCCGAGCGAGCGCATTTCGGTCGGGTAGAGCTCGGCCGTGTAGGTGCTGAGGCCCAGCGCGAGGATGCTGTTGAAGGCCGACGACAGCATGAACAGCGTCATCAGGAAGACGATGCTCGAATTGGGAATGGTATAGAACGCGAGGATCAACAGCGGGATCGCGCTGCAGAGCTGGCCGAGCGCGAACAGCGGCTTCCGCCCATAGATGTCGATCAGGAAGATGCCGCCGATCGTGAAGCAGAGGCCGAGGCCGCTGGCGAAGAAGCCGAAGCTGATCGATTGCCCGAGGCTCGCGTGATAGACGGTCCGCAGAAGCGAGGGCACGGTCGTATTGAGGCCGTAGATGATGATGTAGGTGGTGAACCAAACCGTCCATACGGCGAGGGTGCGGCGGCGATAGCGACCGCGAAGCAGGTCGCCGATCCTGGCGGTCGAGGGCCGCGCCGGCGCGACGCCGACCGGCACCGGCGGCAGCGGCTTCGCGCCGTGCTGGGAAATCTCGTCCTCGATTTTCGTGAGGATCGCGTTGGCCTCCTCGTCGCGGCCCTTGTTGACCAGCCAGCGCGGCGATTCCGGCATCAATTGCCGCATCGGGATGAGGATGATCGCCGGCAGCGCGCCGATCAGGAACATCGCCTGCCAGCCAAAATGCGGCACGACGAAATAGCTGATGCCCGAGACGAAGATGAAGCTGATCGAGAACCAGAGCTGGAAGCCGAGTCCGTAGCGGCCGCGATGCGAGGCTTTGGCGAATTCGCCGATATAGCTGGCGAGGATCGGAATCTCGCCGCCGAGGCCGAAGCCCTGGACGACGCGCATCCAGAACAGCGAATCGTAATCCCAGGCGAAGGCGCAAGCGACGCTCATCACCGTGTAGAGGATCAGCGTGTAGCGGAATATCGGCATGCGCCCGTATTTCTCGCCGAGCCAGCCAAAGAAGATCGAGCCGACGAGCTGCCCGGCATAGCCGGCGCCGATCATGCTGCCGAATTGTGCGAAGGAGAGATGCCACAGCGGAATGAGCACCGGCAGCACATAAGCGATGGCGAGCGCGTCGAAGCCGTCGAAGAACCAGCCGGTCGAGACGATCGCGCCCATCTTCAGATGCCAGCGCGAGAACGGCAGGCGCTCGATGCGCGCGGCGATCTGATAGCGGTCGGCCGGAGCGGTGATGTCCGCCATAGGTTTCCCCCGTATTGCGACGTTCGTTGTTGGTTGCGTTTTGTATAGGCGCAGCGGCGGCGAGTGGCAAGGACCTCGATATTGGCTGGCGCCTAGAGCAAGATTCACGCATCAAATGGAAACGGCAGGTTTCCATTTGATGCGTGAATCTTGCTCTCATTTTAAGAAGTTAGACCATGATCGGACCGGATGGAATCGCCGAAGGCGATCCACCGGTCCGATCATGGTCTAGCGCGATCAGCTTTTCGGCGGCGTGATGCGGAAGCGTTCCGCGACCTTGAGCAACTCGCTCCAGGTAGCGGGTGGAATCGCGATCCCGCTCTGCCGGTGCTTCTGCAGCTCGCGCGCGCCGCGCTCGCCCGGCATCAGAATCTCGTCGACGCCGTCCTGACGCTGCAGCCGCTTCAGGCCGGCGATCGTCCGCGCGAGATCGCGATCGAAGCCGTCGATCTCGCGAAACGCCGCGATGTCGATCGCGATCAGGAACGCATTTTGGCGATGCCGCTTGCCGACCTCGCTGCCCTCTAAGGTCTCCAGAATGATGGCGTTGGCGGTGACTAGGCTGGCGATGCATTCGATCATCAGCGAAAGGCCCGCTCCCTTGGGACCGCCCAAAGGCAGCGGCAGCGTCGCCGCTTTGGGATCGGTGGTCGGATTGCCTTCGCTGTCGAGCGCCCAGCCTTCGGGAATGAGGCGGCCGGTGCGCGCGGCGTTGACGATCTTGCCAAGCGCCGCGACCGCGGTCGCCATGTCGAGCACCATCGGCTCGCCCCCTCCCGGTCCTGAGCCCTGCGGCACGGCGATCGAGAAGGGATTGCTGGCGACGCCGAGCTCGCGCGCGCCGTGATAGACCATGTTGACCCAGGAGGCCGAGCCGCAAATGGCTAGCATCCCTTCAAGTGCCGCCAGCCGCGTGTAATAGCCGAGCGAGGCGGTGTGGGTCGTGCGCCGCACCAGCGCGAGGCCGATGCCGCAAGCACGCGCCTTGCGCGCGGCCTCGGTCGCGGCGAGACGCATCGAGACCTGGCCCGGCCCGCGATCGGCCTCGATCAGCACCGCCGCGGGCAGCTCTTTCTCGACGCGGATGTTGGGCCGCGTGTTCATGTCGCCGTCGTCGATCAGCTCGATGTAGCGCGCGATGCGCTGCACGCCGTGGCTGGGCGCGCCGCGCAGATCGGCCCAGATCAGCACCTCGGCGATCTTCGCCGCGTGATCGTCGGAAAAGCCGGCCGCCGCAAAGATATCGGACGCAAAGCGGGCGAGTTGCTCGGCGGAGAGGGTTTGTTGATCGGCCATATCAGTTCAAGAATGTTGCATGTGCAGCCTGGGTCCCTCGACTTCGCTCGGGACGAGGGCAACTTCTATCCGGCATTGGCCGATGCAAAAAGAGATTTACCTCGTCCCGAGCGAA
>DATLUE010000251.1:0-10299 GCA_035533255.1 Allostellaceae bacterium
AAATCAGCCGCCGGAAACGGCTCCGGCGCAACCGTCGCGGATTTCCATCGCTGAAAAGAATCTGGAAGACTTCGTTGTGCAGCAGCTCGATGAAATTGAACCCGGACTTCACCTCATGAGTCGGCAGTTGAGTACCCCGGCTGGCCGTCTCGATCTCTTTTGCCAGGATGTTCACGGTAATTACGTGGTTGTGGAACTGAAGAAGACGCAAGGCACGGATCAAGTGGTTGGTCAGATACTGCGATACATGGGCTGGGTGCGTGAGGAATATCCAGAAAACAAAGTCCGCGGCATCATTGTCGTTTCTAAGAAGGACGAGGCGCTACGCTACGCGCTCAACGCCACGTCCGGCATCGAAGCGAAAGAATTCAAATTGTCGATCAAATAGAAGACGCGAGCGCGGTTGGGTAACTGGTAAGCCACCCGCTCATAGGGCTATAGCGTAGACGTAGTGCTCATCATCGTCGGGCGTGGCCCGCCAGCCTACGCCAGAGCCCTCCACACCATTCTGAGGACTGCCGGCGTTCCCTGCGTTGTCAGATTCTACGGGGCTATTGCCGCAAGAACCGTAACGCGTTACAGTGGTGGTGTCGGGGCTTACGCTGGAGATCGAAGTGACCGCAACCGCCAAACGGATGAAGATGATGCGCGAGCGGCGGCGCGGGCGCGGGCTGCGGGAATTGCGCCTTGTCGTGCCTGACCCGCGATTGTCGTCTGTCCGAAAGCGCGTTGCCGCTCAAGTAGGCCGTCTCGACCGGCGCCACGAAGGCGAAGCTTTGAGCTGGATTGAAGCCGTTTCGGAATTCGACGCGCCCAGTCCAAGCGGACCATGAAGCGCGGCGATGTTGTTATTGTCGCGGCGGCCGGCGATTACGGGAAGCCACGACCCGCGGTCGTGGTGCAGACCGACGCCTTTCCCGAAACCCACCCATCGGTCGTAATTTGCCAGATGACATCCGATGTCGTCGATGCACCGGACTTTCGCGTCACGATCGAACCGAATGAAAAGAATGGCCTGCGCATCCGTTCGCAAGTTATGGCCGACAAGCCCGTCACGGTCCGGCGAGAACGGATTGGACAACTGATTGGACACATGGCCGATGCCGATATCGGACGTCTCAACATCGCCCTGGCCTTCGTCATGGGCCTCGCGGACTGACGCCACTCATAGGGCTATGGCGAGACATAGTGCTCATCATCGTCGGTCGTGGCCCGCCAAAGCCACCCTACAGTGCGGCGCGATAGCCAATTGGGTCACCAATGTCGGATCCTCGCGCGTTTCGGCGCGGAAATCGGCATCAATCGATGATAATTTCATGCCTCATTGGGAGACCTTAGAAATGCGCACGACACTCGCCCTCGATGATGAACTTGTAGCCAAGACTCAGGTCTTCACCGGGCTGAAAGAGAAGCCCAGCTTGATCCGCGAGGCGCTGAAAGCTCTCATCAAGCGCGAAAGCGCGCGACAATTAGCGCGCCTGGGCGCCAACGAACCCGACTTCGAGGCGAGGTCGCGATGCCGGTCGAAATTGGTGTGACATAATGCTCATCATGGTCGGCGTGTCGCGCAGACCCGCCCTTCCGCGCCACCACGCCAAGTCGGCAGCAAGGAGCATGCGATGCAGCAACAGATCTCGGTCGTCACGCTGGGCGTCGTCGATATGGCGCGCTCGCGGCGGTTCTACAGCGAGGGCTTTGGCTGGAAGCCGGTGTTCGAGAATCGCGACATCGTCTTTTATCAGATGAACGGCCTGATGCTGGGCACATGGCTCCAACCGGAATTGGAGAACGACATGCGGCGACCCGGCCTGTCGCGGCCCGGCGCCTTCGCGCTGGCGCACAATGTTCCGACCCAGGAAGACGTGCCGATCCTGCTCGACCGGCTGGCGCGGGCGGGCGGCACGATCTTGAGGACAGGCGATGCGCCGCGGCATGGCGGATTTCGCGGCTATGTCGCCGATCCCGACGAGCATGCCTGGGAGATCGCCTGGAACCCCGCCTGGGCGATCGACGAGCGCGGCCTAGTGACATTCGGATTATAGCGCGCCTAATCCGCGTCGGTCTCGGCGTCGTATAAGACCTCGATCGCGATCGGCCATTGCGTCGGCTCGGCCGCGGGCGCTGCGACGCTTTGCAGGCTGCCATCGGCTTGCGTAACGACATGCCTCAGCGTCACGGCATCGTCCTCATTGCCGCCGACGACGCTCAACATTCCGCCCTGTCGCGCGACCACGATCGCGCAATGGCCCGGCCACAAATACGCTGTCGGCAGATCGCCGAAGCGAAGCCCGGCAGCCCATTCGCGGCCGTGGCACAGAAGATCGCCGGGCTTGGGCGCATAGCTCTCGGGCGCCTGCGCCTTGAGAATCGGCGAGCGGCCGGATGCGGCGGCGTTCACATAGGTCGCATGGTTCGGGGCGTAGGGAAACCGGTCGCCCGCGCCGGCAATACGCATGACGTAGGAGATGAAAGCGGCCGACCACGCATAAGTCTCGTCATCGCCCGGCGGGAAGACGTGTCCGGTCTCGTCATGCTTGCCGGTCCAGCGCGACTCGCGCTTTCCCGGGCCGAGGCCAAGCCACCAATACTCCCCGACGCGTTCCCAGAGGCCCGGTGCCCGCTCGAGTTTTTCCGTCGGCGTGGCCGGCGGCGTCCCGTCTTCGACGAGCGAGCCGAACAGCCGCCACTCGCGCAGCGCGATCGCGACAGCATCCTCGCGATTGAAGGGCTCGAACGGCTTGGCGGCAAAATCGGGGATCGCGTTGGCGGTGCAACCCGCCAAAACACCGACACACGCGACCAATATCATCTGCCGACCGAGGCGGCCGCAAAACGTCGCCATCAAGTCATTGTCCTTCGATCCGTGTGCCATTCCGTGCCACGATCCCACTTCCGCGATTTGAAAGCCCGCGGTCTTTGGTATGGTGTGCCGGACATCATAACGCGGGATTTGGATTTTCAGCCGATGGCGCGCAAGAAAGCATCGCAGAAGAAAAAGCCCGTCGACACCACCGCGAAATTCTACCGCCGGATCGGCTCCGAAGGCTGGCGCGACAGCAATTATTTCACCTACAGCTCGAGCTCGCCGGCGTTTCGCCGCTGGCTGGCGGCCGCGCTCGGCGACGCGCCGGCGCGCATCCTCTCGATCGGTTGCGGCAATGGCGAATTGGAGAGCTATCTTCACGCCGCCGGCCATCGGCTGGTCGGCATCGATCTATCGCATCCGATGCTGAAGCGCGCCGGGCGTGCCGGCATGGATCATCCGGTCGAGGCCGATGCGCGGTTCCTGCCATTCGCTTCGGCGAGCTTCGAGGTCGTGATCTACCCTGAATCCTTGGGTCATCTGCCCTTAGCCGAAACCTTCGGCGAAGCGCGCCGCGTGCTGCGCCGGCGCGGCCGGCTGCTCGTCACGACCTATGCCTCGCATATGGGCGTCCACGCGCATTACCGGAAATATCGCTTCGATCAGATGGAAGAAGCGCTGGTCGATAGCGGCTTTAGGGTCGACGAGCAGCGCTTCCTCGCGGCCAAGCAAAAATCGGTCGCGGATGCGCCGTCCGACGCCAAAGCGACGCTGCTCTATGTGAAAGCGAGCGTGCCGGCCGCGACGCGCGCACACGGTCAGGCCGGGGCGATGTCGCCGCGGGCGAAGAAATCGTCGTAGCGGCCCTCGCCGCTGGTCTGGCCGTCGCCGACATACTGGAATTCCCAATAATTGTCGTCGAGATCGCGGAAATAGAACGAATAGCCGCCATGATGATCGGTGATCCGCGAGATCTGGTGGATGCCGTATTTGTCCTTGAGCTCGTGCGCCAGCGCGAGCGCGCGATCGACCGCTTCACGCGAGTCGAGGTCCATGCCCCAATGATGCTGGCGATCGACCGGCCTCACATGATCGCCCACTTCGAGACAGACGATCACGCAATAGCCCCCCTTGCGGAGGAGAATGCCGCGATCGGTATGCTGCACGCAATCGAGGCCGAGGAATTCCTCGTAGAAGCGCCGCGACGCTTCGAGATTGCGGCAGGTGATGGTGCCGTGCGACAGCATCACCGGGCGGTTCAGCGGGGCAATACGTTGCTCCAATGCGGTCTCGGTCATGACGATCTCCTTATCGCGGCATCCATCTGGCATTCGGCTTGACCGGTCGAACGAGCCAAGCCCGCGCTCGGGTTTGCTCTCGAAAGCGGCGCCAGCCGAGCGGACTACTTCGTGAATTGATTGTCGATGATCGCGGCATAGTCGGCGAGCTTGGCGGATGCCGGCATGAAGCCAGCGGCAATGTTCATGTCGTCCGCATTCTCCAGCGATTTCGGCGTCGTGATCGGCGGCACCGGTGTCATCGCCGCCAGCGCCTGGTAGGAGGCTTCGAGCACCTTGTCGTTGTATTTGCCGAAATGCTTCTTGAGGATCGCGAGCGTCTGTTTCGGATGCGCGTGAATGAATTTCGCCGCCTCGACAATGCCGTGAACCATCTTCACGCAGATCGAGCGGTGCGCGGAACAGAAGTCCTTGCGGCTCAGCAACAGCGCCGACGACACCGGCGAATACTGCTGGGGCTCGCCTTTCGCCGCATCGGAAACCAGGACTCCGGTGCCGGCGATCAGCGCCTCCTGGGTGAAGGGCGGGCCGCTGACGAAGCCGTCGATCGATTTGCGATCGAACGCCGCCATGAATTCGGGCGGCGTCATCGGCGTGGTCGTCACGCTTTCGCGCGCAACGCCCGCCAGATGCGCGACGACCTTCAGCACGATATCGGGAATCGCGGCCGCGCCGCCCACCGCGATGGTCTTGCCCTCCAGTATCTTCCCGCGCTCTGCAAGCGGCGCGTCGGGATTGAAATGCGCAGCCTCGGCGATGCTTTTGCGGATGACGATGTATTCGTCCGACTGGTCGATGCCGGTGGCGAGCGCAACGAGATTGCGGCCGCGCGCGTCGGCACGCGTGATCGACGGCCCCGACGACATCGAGAAATCGACCGAGCCCGAGATCACCGCGTTCATCGAGCCGATGCCCTGAATGTCGAGGACCTTCACGTCGAGGCCCTGCTGCTTCCATAAGCCCTCGTCCTCGGCGACATACCGGCTGATGAAGCCGAGATTCTCGGCGGGAATGGCGAGCGTCGTGCTCTCGCTGGTCGCGGCGCGCGCGGTTTGCGGCAAGGCCCCGATCGCCGCAATGCCAAGCGCGGCAAGCACGAGCGTGCGAGCGCCGAAACGATCAAAGCGAGTTATCGCCGGTTTCATCCTTCGTTCTCCCTGCTTTATCGCGACCCCGAGCCGCGCTTGTCACGATCCGATCTTGCCGCATCGGACGGCCTGGCGCCAGTGCGCCCTTCGATTTCACTCGGGGCGAGGGCAGATTGGAAATGGCATCCTCTGCCCGATGCTTTACTCGCTTCACCTCAGCCTGCGCGAAGTCGAAGGCCGCAGGCTGCGAATGCAAAGACGCAAAAAGAAACCGCCAGGGCGCCCAAGATTTCCTTGGCGTCTGGCGGTTCCTGTTGCCTGACGCTGCTTAGCCCAGCGGGCCCAGCAGAGTCTCGCCGTCGAAGGTGTCGGCCATCGCCGCGACGGTCTCCGGCCAGTTGGCGTTGTCGACCCTGGGGCGCTCCGCCTTCGAGCGAACTTTCGCGTCCCAGCCGAGCTGCTCCATATAGTAATAGAGCTGAATGGTGTGGCCGTCGGGATCGACCGCGAAAGCGGAGTAATCGATGCCGGGGAACAGCTCGGGCGGCAGGTATCTGATCTCAACGCCCTCGGATTTCAGGAAATCGACGGCGTTGCGGAGCTGCTCGTAGTCGCCGACCTGATTGCCGAAGCTCATGCAACTGCTATGCGGCGAGAGCCCAAGCTTCGCGCGCAGCGCCTTCGGGTAAAGCGCCAGCGAGTGATGCTCGGTGTTGCAGCGCAGGAAGACGCAGCGATGGCCTTCATACGTCACCTCCTCGGTGACGCGTAGGCCCAATATCTTCGTGTAGAAGGCCAGGCATTTGTCCATGTCGTCGACGAACAGCCGCACCGGGCCGATCTTGATGACCTTGAACGGACGGGCGAGCATGATGCCGCCGACATCGTATTTGAACGGGCCGTTCTCGACATGGCGCATGCCGGAGGTCATGTCCATGCCTTCGGCCTTGAACTCTTCGAGTTCCTGGTATTCCGAGATTTGCGGCAGCTCGGGCTTGTCGTGGAAGCCGCGCTTTCGAACGCCTGGCGGCTTCGCCTGGAGATTCCAGCCGATCTGCTCGATGCCGTAATAGATCTCGTTGGTATGGCCCTCGGGATCGGAGGGGTAGGAATGCCAGTTCGAGCCCGGCACGTCGCGGCCGATGCGCCCGGGATTGATGCCGATCGATTTGAAATAGTCGATGCCGTCGCCGACCTCGCGCAAGGTCCCGACCTGCCAGGTGATCTGGTTGGTGGTGACCTCTTTGTTGGTCTCGTGGCCGCCGGCGCTGCCGCGCCCCATGCGGTCGAGCGCGCCTTTCGGGAACAGGACGAAGGAATGGTGGTCGGTGCCGTGTGTTGTGAAATAGCCGACGCTCGTCACGCCGTCGAACAGGCCGGGCTTCGGGATCACCTTCGCGAAGTCGAGCGTATCGGTCACCCGAAAGCCGAGGAGATCGCGATAGAAATGCATCCCCTCGTCCATCTTGTAGACATTGTAGCCGAAATGGCCGAGCCGCCTGATCTTGAACGGCCGCTCCAGCAGCACGCCGCCAACATTGAACTTGCCGTCGATTTTCGAGGTGCCATCCATGTTGCGTCCTCCACGGGGAAACCGGTTGCGCGCGGGTTGTCGCGCGATTTTTGTTCTGCCTGGGATGATCGCCGAGCACCCCCCGCCTGTCAACGTGGGCAAAGGCGGCCGGTCGAAAGCGAAGCGGAGCGATTGGGCCAGGAATAGCCCCAATCGCGCCGCTCGATCCGGCAGCCCGGCCGCTATTTGGTCGTCGCAGTCTGGGTATCGGGGCTGAAATTCGTGCTCAGATAGCTGACGACCGTGGTCGCCTGAGCCGGCGAGACCGGTGCGCCGAAGAAGATCATGCGATTGACGATCGCCTGCCATTGACCTTTCGTGCGCTTGGTGTCGGCGACCCGGTCGAGGCCGTGGCACAGCGCGCAGCCGCCCTCGACGATCTCCTTGCCCGGCCCGCCGGGCAGCGACACCTTGACCGGTTGCTGGTTCGGGAACGGCACGCCCGGCCCATAGCTCGTCGCCATGTATTTGGCCGCGATGTCGATGTCGCCCGGACCGATCTGCGCGCCGCGCAGGACCATGTCGTAGATTTGCGCGCGCCAGGCCTTCTCGCCCATCCGCAATTGCGTGAAGACGCTCGGGCCGTGGCATTGCGTGCAGGCGACCGCGACGATCTCCTTGCCCGGCCCGTTGGGGAACGGACTGCCCGATGGCGATTGCGCCCCGAACGGCCCGCCGCCTTGCAGCGGCTGCGCTTGCGACGCTTGCATGGGCGCCGGTTGCTGCGCTCCGGCCGAGAACGCCACGCCGAAAAGGATGCCGCCGAGCGCCAGCGAGAGGAGTAAGTTTCGCATGATCAAACCTTTCTCGTCCGCTGCTCGGCGATCGAATAGGCCGGATACCAGGTGGAGGCGGCGCCAACGCCGTCGCGATCGACATGGACGTCGAGCAGATAGGGCCGGCCGTCGTAATTGGCTTTCTTCGCGCGGGCGAGCGCGGGCTTGATCGCGTTCGGATCGGCGACCACCTCGCCTTCGACGCCGAAGGCCTGCGCCGCCTTGGCGAAATCGACATCGGGGCTGCCGTTATAGCAGGTCATGTCCTTGCCGGTCTTGAATTGCTGGCCGGCGATGAACGACCAGATGCGATTGCGCTCGTTGTTATAGCTGCGGTTGTTGACGACGATATTGGTGATCGGCGCCTGATAGCGCGACTGGCTCCACAGCGGCTGCGGGCCGCCGAACAGCGCGCTGCCGTCGCCGACCGTGGAGACCACCGGCCGGTCGGGCTGCGCCAGCTTGGCGCCGGTCGAGGCGGCGATCCCCCAGCCGAGGATGTTCGGCCCGGTCGAGACGTAAGTCCGGCCCCCGCCACCGCCCCACGAGATCAGCGGATCCATGGTCCGGCCGCTGTCGCAGTCGGAGACGTAGATCGTGTCCTTGGCCATGCCGGCGTCGAGCTCGACGCCGAGCCGCTCCATCTTGATCGACGAGCCGCTGTTGAGATCGGCGGCGATCATCTGGCGCATCTTCGCCATGCCGGCGCTGTGATCATGCACCCGGCCGACGCGGCCATCGGCAATCTGCTTCAAGCGAGCGGCGGTCGCCTGGCTCTTCACCGCCGCGATCAGATCGGCGACGCCGAGCTTGATGTCGCAGACGATGCCCAGATTGACCGGCCAGACCCGCGCCAGGCCGGTCGGATCGCGCCGCATCGAGATCAGCGTCGCGCCTTTCATCGACCGCTCGGCACCCTGGTCGCCGATATTCAGATGCACGTCGACCGCGCCCGGGAAACGCATGTTGGCGGCATAGGGTCCGACATAGAGCGGGTTGCGCGTCGGGAACGGCTTCGACCAATTGCCCTGTCCGGCCTGGCCGCAGACCGTCAGGCCCAACATCTCGGCGAGCTCGACCACTTCGGCCTCGGCGTGGCTCATGGTGATCTCGTCGCCGACCGAGAGCAGCGGGTTCTTCGCCTCGATCAGCATTTTCGCGACGGTCTCGATGTCCTTGCGGTCGGGACGGATTTTCATCGCCACGTTGAAGAGGCTGCCGTCATAGACCTGCGCCGTCGCCTGCGCGCGCAAGAGATCGTCGGGGATCGCCAAATACACCGGACCCGACGGCGCGGTGGTGGCGAATTTGATCACGCGCCGCGTGACATCGGGAATGTCGCCGGTCGCTTCCGCGAGCCACCAGGATTTGGTGATCGGCGCCAGCATCGGCTCTTGATGCACGTAATCCTGCGCATAGTCGCGGCCCTCGACCTCGGTGCCGAAAGCGGCGACGGTCAGCAGGATGGGGATATGATCCTTGAAGCTGTTGACGAGTTGGGTCATGCCGTTCGGCAAGCCGACATTGGCGATGTGCGCGACGCCGAGATTGCCCGAGAGCCGCGCATAGCCGTCGGCCATCGCGACCACCGCGCCTTCCTGGATGCCCTTGATGAGCTGAATCTCCGGCACGTCGACCAGCGCGTCGTAGAATGGCGCGTCGCCGGTCGAAGGATTGCAGAAGATAAATTTGACGCCGGCCGCCTTGAGCTGCTGGATGTAGAGCATCCCGCCGGTGCCGTGGACCATGCGCATCGCGCCGCTCGCTGCGGCTTCCTGCGCCATCGCCGACGTCACCGTGAGGGAATCGATGATCGATTTGGCGACCCCGCCGCTCAGCCCGGCCGCGCCCAAGCCGCGCATCAGCGAGCGCCGCGAGATGCCCTTGTCGAGATATTGCTTGATCAGGTCTTTCATCGGCCGCTTCTCCCTCTGGCGCTCCGGTGGTTCGCGACATTCGTCGGCCCACGGGATTGACGCAACCTTGCCCCTTTTTCCCACAACCCGCAACACAGGCGGTCTCGGGCGCCGCGGCGCCGTTTCCACCCTGCCGGTTGCGCATTGCGAAGACACCGGCACCTAAAACGGGTTTTCTGCTGCTCGATGCGCGCGCCGCTTCATGCGGCCAGTGGACGACATCGAGCGGTACCTCTAGGTATCGATCCGGGGCGGGTACCGGCCAGGAACAGAATCGCGAGCCGAGCTCGAGCGAGGAACCAGGAAAGCGAACATGCGAATCATCGCGATCGAAGAACACATCACGACCCCGCTCTACGCCCAGAAGCAGGCGGAAACACCGCGCCGCCGCGCCTCGATGGGCGACCGCAGCGCCCGCGTCGGCCATGACGTGAGCGCCGAGCTGCTCGACGTCTCGAATTCCCGGGTCGCGGCGATGAACGACGCCGGCATCGACCTGCAGGTGTTGTCGATGACTATGCCCGGCCCGCAAGGACTACCGCCGGCCGATGCGATCGCCGTGGCGCGCGATGCCAACGACCGGATGGCGGCGGCGATCCAGGCGCATCCCAGCCGCTTCGCCGCTTTCGCCGCGCTGCCGACGCCCGACGTTGCGGCGGCGATCAAGGAGCTCGAGCGCACGGTGACGGTGCTCGGGTTCAAAGGCACGATGATCAACGGCCATACCAACGGCGAATTTCTCGACGATAAAAAATACTGGCCGATCTTCGAGGCCGCGCAAGCGCTCGCCGTGCCGGTCTATCTTCATCCCCGCGAGCCGCATCCCGGTGCCGCGTTCTATTTCG
>DATLUE010000252.1:0-3088 GCA_035533255.1 Allostellaceae bacterium
TGGCCGCAAATCAGGCCGGAAGACATCACCGCTGCGCTAAGGTTCGCGGCTACAACGGCGGGTGCGGCTGTTCCGATGCCGGCTCCGGCCGATCGTGATTTGATGGTCGCGCGGCCCGCGCTTCGCGTCTGCGCGTGCGGCAAATGCGTGCTTCCGAGAGGGCATCAACTGCTGAGGTTGGCGGCGGCCTCGCGCGCGTTTTTATGGCCGAGCTCAGGCGCAAGGCTGCGGCGCGGACCGGCGGGGACTTCCTGATTATCGTCATCCAGGAGGCCGGTCTGGACGGCTTCTGGATTCACCGGGTGCTCCAGTCCGAAGGGATCGAGAGCCACGTGGACGACGATCTGACCCCATCCGCAGGACCTGATCGGTCCTGCCGGATCGACCGGGAGCCTGATGCCATGGCTCAACCTGCCGACCCGCAACGCGTGCTCGACGCGATCAGGGAAATCCACGCCGACTCGGCGGAGATCGGCGGCTCCGCAGGCGGCTCCTGATGCAAAGGCTGGCGGCCTGTGGGTAGATTCCGACGCTTTCCCCCGTTGACAGTATCGATAGTTTGCTTCGATCGCCGTCGGCCCTCACCAGGCGCGGTCGACGGGGACGCTGCATGCTCAAGGTTTTGATTGCCGAAGACGACCTGATGATCGCCGATATGACCGAAGAGATGCTCGTCGTGTCCGGGTACGAGGTGTGCGGCATCGCCCGCACTGTCGCCGAGGCGGTCGCGCTTGGTCGCCGTCACCAGCCTGACCTTGCGGTCATCGACCTGCGGCTCGCCGATGGCGGGCTAGGCACTGAGATCGCCGCCCAGATGGGGACTCATGGCACGCTCGGTGTCCTCTATGCGACCGGCAATATCTCGCACGCCATGCTGACCACCGCCGACGGCCACGCCTGCCTTGCCAAGCCCTACCGCTTGGGTGACCTCCAGCGCAGTCTGGAAATCGTCGCCGAGATCGTCGCCACCGGCACGGCCTCGCGGCCGTTTCCACGAGGGTTCAAGGTGCTGCCGTCGACGACCATCGGACTCCGGGAGCCGTCAGATGGATGACAATGCCGCGAAAGTCCGCAAACTCCTTCGCCAGCAAGCGGCGGTTGCCGGATTCGGCAGCTTTGCCCTTCGTCAGAGCGATCTCCTGAAAGTCTTGACGGAAGCCGCTCGGGCCTGCGCCGACGGTCTCGGTGTGCCTTTCTCGAAAGTGTGCCGATACCGCGCCGCGGAGAACGATCTTCTGATCGAAGCCGGATACGGCTGGCAAGCGGGTGTCATCGGCCACGTCGTCTCGCGCGCCGATGCGAGTTCGCCGCAAGGGCGGGCTTTCGTCACCGGCGAGCCCTCGATCTGCAACGATTTGCGCAACGACAAGAAATTCGAGTTGCCGGCGTTCTACGCGGCGCACGGCATCATCTCGACCATCGACGTGATCATTAAAGGCGACGACCAGCCGTATGGCGTGCTGGAGATCGACAATGACCAGCAGCACGATTACGACCAGCACGACATCAATTTCCTCACCGGCTTCGCCAATGTCCTGGCCGAAGCCGTCGCCACCTCGGCGCGCACAGAAATACTGCAGACGACCATCGATCGGATGAAGATCCTGGTCGAAGAAAAGGATCGGCTGCTGGATCAGAAGAAGGTATTGGCCGAAGAACTGCAGCACCGGGTCCGCAACAATCTGCAGCTGGTTTACGGGATGCTGAGCAAACAGCTGGGCGACACCACGGACGAGGTCGGGCAACGGGGCATCAAGGCGATTGCGCGGCGTGTTTCCACTCTGGCGCAGGTGTATGACAATTTGCTCGGTACCGAGATGACGCGGACGACCGATTTCGGCAGCTACGTGAAATCGCTGTGCCTCAACCTCGCGGATATTCAGTCGATAGCGGACGGCGTTACGCTGACTTGCGACAGCGACTCGCTCATCCTCGATCTCGATGTGGTGACGGCGCTCGGCATCGTCGTCGCGGAGCTCGTCACCAACAGCTATGACCACGCCTTCCCCGATGGGAAGGGATCGACCGTCGTGTCGGTGCGCCGCGCGGCCGGCGATGACGACATGGCGACCATGACGATCAGCGACAATGGCACGGGTTTCAAAACCACAGCCGAAAGCAAGCGGCACGGGCTTGGCCTGGTGCGGCGGCTTATCGAGCAGGTTCGGGGGACCGCGATGGTGGACTCGCATCATGGCACGGTTTGGACCATCAGATTTCCCGTCGCGACGTGAGACCAAGCGATCACCGTACGACCGAGGATCCGGAGATCGCGCCGGTTCAAATCGTTCACCCTGGCGTGGGCTATCAGCCGGGCGAACCTGCCGCGCTCTGGCCGACGTGCCAGCGGCAGCGTTCAAATAGGACGCAGAGTCGAGTGTCGTGGCTTCGGGCGGTAAATGACCGCTTTTCAAGGCATGTGTATATCAGGCCGAGCACGTCTGGAAGGGGAACCCACATCGTGCCGGCCCGGCCCCGCTTCAGCGGCAAGCCCAGCTGGGTGCGATCGAGCGCCTGGATCTGCGATTTCTCGTCAACCGACAGCACGATGGCACGCGCCGGCGGATCGACATAAAGCCCGACGATGTCGCGCAGCTTGGCGGCGAATTGCGGGTCGGTGGACAGCTTGAACTGACGCACCCGATGCGGTTGCAGGCCGTGGGCGCGCCAGATGCGCTGTACCGAGGAGACGCTGATCGCGGCGGCCTTGGCCATCATGCCCGCGGTCCAGTGGGTTGTCTCGCCGGGCGGGTCTTCTTGGGTGAGCGCGATCACTCGCTCGGCGACCTGCGCTCCCAAGGGCGGGATGCGCGAGGGCCGCGTCTTGTCGCGCAACAGCCCCTGGGTGCCCTCCTGCATGAAGCGCTCCTGCCAGCGCCACACGCAGGTTTTGCTCTTGCCGGTGCGGCGGATGATCTCGACCGTGCCGAGGCCGGCTGCGGTCAGCAGAATGATCCGTGCCCGCCAGACATGTTTCTGAGGGCTGTTCCGGTCCGCAGCAATCGCTTCCAAACGAATGCGATCGGCGGTGCTCACCTCGACGACGACATCCTTGCGCATCCCCCAGACTCGCACCCAGCGCGAGCCC
>DATLUE010000253.1:0-2090 GCA_035533255.1 Allostellaceae bacterium
TCCGAGCACGGAACCTCCTCTCGGTGCTGATGCATTGCTTTGCGATCACTTGCATCGTCTCGGTGCTGTGGGCCGCGTTCGGCTACAGTCTCGCTTTCGGCCACGGCAATGCCTGGATCGGCTCGCTCGACGACCTGTTCCTCGCGCATCTCGCCAAGACGCTGCCCAACGGGTTGCCCGAAGCCGCGTTCGCCTTGTTCCAGATGACGTTCGCGGTGATCACGCCCGCCCTCATCATCGGCGCCTTCGTCGAGCGCGTGCGCTTCTCCTTCGTCGCGCTGTTCTCGGCCGGTTGGCTGGTCGTCGTCTATCTTCCGGTCACCCATTGGGTGTGGGGCGGCGGCTGGCTGGCGATGCGGGGTACGATCGATTTTGCCGGCGGCATCGTCGTTCACACCACGGCCGGCGTCTCGGCGCTGGTCGCGGCCATGCTGATCGGCGCGCGCGACGGCTTCCCCCATCGCCTCAACCCGCCGCACAGCCCCGGCATGACGATGGCTGGTGCCGGCATGCTGTGGGTCGGCTGGTTCGGCTTCAACGGCGGCAGCGCGTTGGCGGCAAACGCCTCGGCGGCGTCGGCGATCCTCGCGACGCATTTCGCCGCCTCGACGGCGGCACTGACCTGGATGACGATCGAGTGGCTCCGCATCGGCAAGCCGACGTCCGTCGGTCTCGTGACCGGCTGTGTCGCCGGGCTCGCGACCATCACGCCTGCCTCGGGCTTTGTCGGACCGGCGGGCGCGATGGCCATCGGCGCTGCGGGCGGCGCCGTGTGCTTCTTCGTGACGAGCCTCATCAAGCAGCGCTTCCGCATCGACGATTCGCTCGACGTCTTCGCCGTCCACGGCGTCGGCGGCATGACCGGCTCGCTGCTGGTCGCGGTCTTCGCGCTGCCGCTGCTCGGGGGCGTCGGCTACGCCGCGGGCATGGACTTGCCGCGGCAGCTCGCGGCCCAGGCGATCGGCGTGGTCGCGGTCATCATCTGGTCGGCGGTCGGAACGGTCGTGCTGGTGAAGCTCGTCGGCGCGATCTGCGGAATCCGCGTCAGCGCCGAGGAGGAGAATGACGGCCTCGATCTCGCCACGCATGGCGAGCGCGCCTACGATCACAGCTAGCTGTGAGCATTGTCCGGCGAAGTGTGCAGCGGTTCGCCGTAGACAATGCGACAAAATCAAGGAATCGAGAGCGCGATCCGATTCTATCCGATTGGATCGCGCTCTCGGCGCGCCGCCGCCCATCGCGGGTCGGCTTGCCGGGCGGCGGCGATCGCCTTATAAGTCTCGCTTTAATGACCAGCCTGTCCGCGCCGTTTTCCTTCCCGCACCGCCATCTGTTGGGAATCGAAGGGCTTTCGCCCGACGACATCACGGGCCTGCTCGATCGGGCCGAGACCTATATCGAGCGAAATCGCCAAGCCGACAAAAAGCAATCGGTGCTGCGCGGCCGCACGATCATCAACCTGTTCTTCGAAAGCTCGACCCGCACCCGGACCTCGTTCGAGCTCGCCGGCAAGCGCCTCGGCGGCGACGTCATCAATATGTCCGAGCAGTGGAGCTCGATCCGCAAGGGCGAGACCCTGATCGACACCGCCGTGACCCTGAACGCGATGCATCCCGACGCGCTGGTCGTCCGTCATCCGGAATCCGGCGCGGTGCAACTATTGTCGGAGAAGGTCGATTGCGCCGTCATCAATGCCGGCGACGGGATGCACGAGCATCCGACCCAGGCGCTGCTCGATGCCTTGACGATCCGCTTGCGCAAGGGCCGGCTGCAAGGCCTTCTGGTCGCAATCTGCGGCGATGTCGCGCATAGCCGGGTCGCGCGCTCCAACATCGCGCTGCTCAATACGATGGGCGCGCGCGTCCGGGTCGTGGCGCCGCGCACTTTGCTGCCGGCAGCGGTCGAGCGCTTCGGCGTCGAGGTATTCACCGACATGCGGCAAGGCCTCAAGGATGTCGATATCGTAATGATGCTGCGCCTGCAGCTCGAGCGGATGCAGGGCAGCTACGTGCCGAGCTTGCGCGAATATTTCCACTTCTTCGGGCTCGACTACGAGAAGCTCGCGGTCGCCAAGCCCGACGCGCTGATCA
>DATLUE010000254.1:0-3152 GCA_035533255.1 Allostellaceae bacterium
TCGCGCTCACCCGCATCGACCTGCACGCCAACGACGCCTCGATCCAGCTTGCGGGGGTGATGAAAAGCAAGCCACAGGCGCTCTATTCGAGCTATTCCGGCGCCGGCGCGGCGGCCGTGGTAAAGAGTTACGCCAATCTCGGGCTTACCATTCCGCTCATCATCAGCAACGCGAACGTGACGGATGCGTTTGTCGCCGTGATCAAGAACGACATGCCGCCGCGGCTGCTCGGCCTTGCCTTGCGCAGCATCGTGCCCTCGCTGGTGTCCAATCCGCGCGACCGCGCACGCATCGAATATTTCGACAAGTCCTACCAGGCCTGGAAGCATCAGTCGGTCGATCAGCTCAACCATCTCGGCCTCATGCTGGCCGACATCGCCGGTGCGGTCTTCGCTCATGTCGACGACCCTGGCAACCCGCAGAAGGTCAAGACGTTCCTCGAGCACCACCCGATCCACAGCGTGCAGACGGCGCACTACAGTCCGGAGAACCACATCGCGCTCAAGGCCGCGAACATCGCCGTCGTGGAATATAAGGGCGGACACTGGACCAAGGCCGATCCCTTGCAATGAATCCGCTGACGCAGGCCATCATCAGCGGCCTGATGATGGGCGCCGTCTATGCGCTCCTCGCGACCGGGTTGACCATCGTCTACCACACCGCGCAGATCGTTAACATCGCGCATGGCGAATCCTATGCGATCGCCGGCATCGTCACCGCGGTGGTCGCCGCCTGGAACATGCCGCTGTGGCTGGCGATGGCGGCAGGGATCGCCGTCACGGTACTGTTTTCGCTCATCCTGGAGCGCGTACTGCTGCGGCCGAGGCGATCGTGGTCGATCAACGCGTTGATCCTGGTGACGCTCGCCGCGGCTTTCTTCATCCGCGGCCTGCTCAATGTCTTGGTGGGCGCGGATCCGCTTTCCTTCCGGCGCCTTTTCGTCGGCCCGCCGCTGCGTATCGCCGGCGGCGCCTTGCCGTTGCAAGGCCTGTGGCTGATCGTCATCGGCCTTCTCGCGGCCGCGGCGGTTCCGCTGTTCCTCTCGGGCACGCGGCTCGGGCGGCAATTGCGCGCGGCGGCCGAGAACCCGGACGCCGCCGAGCTGATGGGCGTCAACGTCAATTTCGCGCGCTCGCTCGCCTTCGCCATCGGCGGTGCTTATGGCGCGCTCGGCGCGCTGCTGCTGATCCCGATGGTATCGGTCGATTTCGAGTCGGGGCTCGGCATGACCATGCGCGGCTTCATTGCCGCGGCGCTGGGTGGAATGTCGCCCGTGCTCGGCATCGTTTGTGGGCTGGCCCTCGGACTCGGCGAGGCGTTGGTCACGACATACTGGGGCGCGCTCGCCAGTGACCCCATCGTCTTCCTGGCGCTGATCGGAATCGCCCTGTGGCAGAGCCGACACATCCGATTTGGCGGCAGCCTGCGCGCGTGACCCCGAGCCGGTTGATCGCCGTGGTGCTGGCGTTGGGCGTGATCGCCAGCCCCTATTCCGGCATCATCCCGGGCTGGACGCCCGGGCTCGCCACCGTGATCTGCTTCAATGCCTTGTCGCTCCTCGGCTTGAACCTGATCTTCGGGGTTATCGGCATGCTGGCCTTCGGCCAAGCCGCCTTCATGGCGCTGCCGGCCTATGGCGCGGGAATTCTCGACAAATTCGGCTTTCCCTTCGCGCTCGACCTGTTCGTCGGCGTCGCCGGCACGATCGCCGTCGCATGGGTGGTGGCGCGCATCTTCGTGCGGCTGCCGGGTGTCTTTCTTGCCGTCGGAACGCTCGGATTCGGCTACGTCGTCGAGGGATTGGCGCGGGCCTTTCCCGATGTCAGCGGCGGTGCTTCCGGCCTGGTTTTCGCGCGCGGGCGGCAGATCGGCGGCGATCTGTGGTATGTCATTGCGGTCGTCGCCCTCGTGCTCGGGCTTGCGGCTTATGCCTGGCTGGTGCGCGGCGCCTTCTGGCGGCGCTTGCGCACGATCTGCCATGACGAGCTGGCCGCGGCCGTGGTGGGGATCGACGTCACCGGCGTCAAGTCGCGTGTCTTTACCATCGGCTGCAGCTTCGCGGCGATCGCCGGCGTCATGCACGCGTATTATGTCGGCGTGGTGATTCCCGAGGACGCCGGGGTCGACCGGTCGCTCGAGCAGGTTGGCATGGTGATGGTGGGCGGGCTCGGCTATCTGCTGGGGCCGGTGATCGGCACCTCGCTCATAGACTGGCTGCTGATCGTCTCCGGCTACGCGCAGCGCTACGAACTGCTGATCTACGGCACGGCATTTCTGGTCGCGGTGATCTACGCCCGCGACGGCCTCGCCGGCTGGATCGTTCCACCGTGGCAATGGCTCGCACGGCGGTTGGACGGTCCGCACGATGATCCTGTCGCGCCGCCGCCGGCCGCCGCCGCGACGGGAGGGCCGCTCGCGCGCCGCGGCGTCTGTCTTTCCGTCGCGGGCGTGTCGAAGCGCTTCGGCGGCGTGCAGGCGCTCGACGACATCAGCTTCGAGGTGGCGTTCGGCGAGATTTTCGCCATGGTCGGACCGAACGGCGCCGGCAAGTCGACGCTCTTCAATATTATCTCCGGCATCGAGCAACCAAGCTCCGGAACGGTGCGCCTGGGCGAGCGCGACCTCACGCCGCTGGCGATCGATCAGCGCGCGCCTTCCATCGGCCGATCGTTCCAGGTCGCGCGGCTGGTTCCCGATCTCACCGCGCTCGAGAACGTGATGGTGCGGCTGGACCAGATCGCGCCCGACATGACGGAAGCGCAGCGCGCTGCGATCGCCATGGCGCAGCTTGAAGCGTTTGGGCTCGGTGACCTTGCCCGGCGCCCGGTCCGCGGGCTCTCACTCGGCCAACACAAACTCATCGACCTTACCCGCGCCGCGGTCGGCGATCCGCCGCTGGTGCTGCTCGACGAACCCGCGGTCGGCTTGGCGCAAGACGAACTCGCGCACCTGGCGCAGCTCCTCGAACAGCTTCGGCAACGCGGCTCGGCGGTCTTCATCGTCGAGCACAACATCGATTTCGTCGCGGGCATCGCCGCGCGCGGCATCGTGCTCGACAGCGGCCGCGCCATCGCGCTCGGCGACATCGGCGAAATCCTCGTCGATCCGCGCGTCGGTGCGGCCTATTTCGGGGCGCTGACATGAGCGCAGTG
>DATLUE010000255.1:0-6369 GCA_035533255.1 Allostellaceae bacterium
AGCGGCGGCACCACATGAAAGGTCAGATCATGCGCGTGGCCATTATGGCGCGCCGCGAATTGCGACACGGTGAGCCACAGCGTCTCGCGCCGGACGAGATCGGAACCGGGATCGACCGGCTCGTTCGCTGCGTGGACGTAATAGGCGACCGGCAGGCTGCGCTCGATGCAGCGCGCCGCGGTCCGCACCCAGGACTGCACCACCACGACATCGGGCGCGAAATCATCGACCACCGCGTCGAAGGCGCGATCGACGTCCCAACTGCGATAGATCGGATAGCCGGCAAAGCGATCGCGCACCGGGCGCAGCCGGTCGCCGGCCTTGAGGCGCAAACTGGCCCATTTGCCGACGAGGCCCTGCGAAATCAGCCCCGCCACTACCGCGGGCTGGTGGCCGCGCGCCGCCAAGGCCTTGCAAAGCTGGTCGGTATTCCGTTCCTGGCCGCGCTTCACCTCGGGCAGGAAAGCGGAATGCGTGACAAACAGAATGCGCATGAAAAACGCCCCGCATGGTGCGTGGTTAAGAGAAATTGCCGCTCGGGGTTGATGTTTTTTCGAACGTGCCGAAAGAGCCTCGCAAAATCAAACAAATCCACCGTTAACGCGCGCGCGATTTCGCGATTAAGTGCCGCGCGGCGCCGCGATCAGCGGGCCCGCGCCGCGCGCCGGCACCAGGGCGGCAATCAGCCGGCGCCACGCGCCCTTGTGGCGCTCGAACAGCCGCGCCGCCACCACCACCGCGAGCAGCGTCGCCGAGAGGCAGAGGACGCGCGTCGAGGCCGCCGAGACGCCTGCGGGCGCGAGCGCGACGCATAGTTTCATCACCGGGTAATGCACCAGATAGAGCGTGAACGTGCTGCCCGCGGCCCAGCGGATCGCGCGCGCGCCACGGCCCAGCGGCGCGACAAAGCGATGCGCGATCGCGGCGAAGCCCAGGATGTTGACCGCAAAGCAGAGGCCGGTGACGTAATCGGCGGGGATGCGGTCGCGCGTCAGGAACGGGATCGGGTCATGGAAAATCCAGGCATTGGTGCCAAGTGCCCAGTGCTGGATCGCGCTCCAGAGGACGATCGAGCCGAGGAACAGCATCCAGCCGCCGCGCTCGGTCAGGCGGACGCGATGACCGAAGCGCTGCACCGCCGCGCCGATCAGCCACAGCGGAAACAACGCCGCGACGGTCGGACCGGCAACCGCCAGCAGCAGCGCCGGCAAGACGAAGCGCCAGGCGCCGCGCGCGAACAGCGCGCAGCCGAAGATCGCGTAATACGGCACTTCGTAGCCCAGCGACCAATAGGGCCCGTCGGAGCCGGGAAAAAACGCCGCATTCCAGAACTGGTTGGTGAAAGTGAGGCTGGTCGCAAGCTGCTGCCACAGCGGGCCCGGCGAATAGGACCAGGCGAAATAATTCGGCGCGAGCCGGCCGCCGATGGCGTCGCACAAAAGCGTAAGCGCGATCGCCGGCACCACGACCGAATAAAGCCGGGCGGCGCGGTTGATGATGTAGGTCCTGGCATCGGGCTCGGATTTCGCCGCCGCATGCGAGATCACAAAGCCCGATAGGACGAAGAACACGATCACCGCGTCGTGGCGAAATGGCGCCACCTGCCAGAACAAGCCGCCCGACAGATCGCGGGTCGCGAAATGACCGAGAAAGACCGTCAACGCCGCGACAAAACGGACGGCGTCGAGATAGAGCGAGGTCTCGCGCGACAGCGGCGGCGGCATTGCGATCAGCGGGTTTCGGGCGGATCGATCTTGGCTTTGACGTTGCGGCTGCGCTCGGCGACGAGCCACAAGGCCAGCGCGATCAGGCCGATGCTGATGAGCCCGGCCGCGGTCTGCTGGATGCCGGTGCCCTCGAACGGAAACAGGCGCTGATAGCCCGGATCGATCGAGGTGGCGACGGCATTGAGGCCCATCACCGCGCCGAGCACGCCGAAAGCGTGGCCGATCATGCGCATTGTCAGGGTGGGCTTCGACGGGCGGCGGGTCATCGGGTCAACTCCTGGCGGAAACGAGGAACTGACCCGAGCAAGGCAACAAATAGGCCAGCCCTGCATCGTCAGTGCTTTAAGCGGCATTAACCGCGATCGCGGCAGCGTTTTGTAAGCCGCTCCGACGTTTTGCCGAATTTCGGCCGCAATCCCTCCACGAAACCAGCACGGGCGCGGCGTAGCCTAGCCGGTCTTGGGATCGTCCAAAATTATTGCTTCAGGAGAAAATCTTCATGCGCGTCCCCGCCCTCGTCATTCCCGCGATCGCCGCCCTGCTGGTGCTCGCGAGCCCCGTGCTGGCGCAAGCCGCCACCCGGATTTCATGCGCGCAGCTCCCCGACGCGCAGCGCTTCGTCGACCGGCTGCATCCCGGTCCCAACACCAGCGCCGCGCAACAGCATCTCGACGCCGCCAAACGCGCCCGCGATTCCGGCGATACCGGGCATTGCGTCGCGGAGCTGTCCAAAGTGAATTACTACGCGCGCCGCTCGGCCGCGGCCGACCGACACATGGCGAGCGAGCACAGCCATCGCCGTCACATCCTGTGCGCCGATGCGATGCATCAGAACCGCCCCGGCGGCACCGATTATCACGGTCCGGCCGTGGCGGGCTGCCGGCGCGTTCTCTGATCGGGCAACTGCATCGAGCGGACGGCAAGCCTTCCGGGCTTGCCGCCGCCCGCCAAAGATGAAATCCTGAGGCCGAACGCGATTCCTCGAGATCGCGGATAGCAAAGGAGCGTCGGATGGCCAAGGCGGGCGTGGAACCTCCGGTCCTGTCTTTCGCCGAGCGCGATCGCCGCTGGGCACGCGTGCGCGGCTTGATGCGCGAGCGCGGCCTCGACGGGCTGCTGATCGCGGGCTTCCGTACCCGCGAGATGTATGAGAGCTATGTCAGCGACGATTACAACGAAGGCTGCGTCGTCTTTCCGCTCGAGGGCGATCCGGTGGTCGTCACCTGGGCGCATCTGCGCGTGTTGCGCGCGCGCTATTCGGCCGAGCGCGGCCACCGGCTCTGGGTCGAGGACTACCGCGTCGCCACGACCGGCACGGCGGTCGCCGAGATCGTCGCCGAAAAGCATTTGGACGACGGCAAGCTCGGCGTGGTCGGTCTGACCTCGCAGGCGCCGACCGAGATCTATGGCGGCATTCCCGCGACCTTCTGGGCGCAATTCGTCGCCGCTTTGCCCGACGCCGGCTTCGAGGACATTTCGGAGGAATTCAGCCACCTGATGCTGGTCAAAGGCGACGAGGAAATGGCGCAGGTGCGCTATGCTGCCGCCGCGGCCGAGGCGGCGTGCCGCGCGATCGCCGAGGTGGCGGCGCCGGGCGTCGGCGAGGAAGTCGTCATGGCCGAGGCGACCGCGGCGATGCTGCGCTTCGGCATCGGCCTGCGCTATCCGATGATCGTGATGAATTCCGGGCCGCATACTTTGTCCTGGGGCCCGCCGCGCTGGACCACGCGCGGCGAGGCGCCGCGCATTTTGGAGCGCGGCGATCTGATGCATTCCGAGCTGATGCCGATGTGCGGCAACCAGGAGGTCCAGGTGCAGATGACGGTCGCGCTCGATCCGCTCGACGACACCAACCAGCTCTGCGAGCGCGTGGCGCGCGAATGCTATGACGCCGGCGTCAAGACGATGAGGCCGGGCATCAAATTCAGCGATCTGGTCGCGGCGATGGAAGAACCGCTGAAATCGCCCGGCTGCTGGTCCTATACGCCGCTCGTGCATTCGGTCGGGCCGCATTTCCTCTCGGGCCGCAGCAAGGTCAATCCGATCGATCTCGGCGTGCGCTTCCAGGGCGCGCCGGGCGGGCGCGAGCGCGACGCGGTGCTGCAGCCGGGCATGGTCTTCGCCTTCGAGCCCAATGCCTGCCGCGGCGAGCATCGCGTCAACCTCGGCGGCACCGTGATCGTGACCGCGACCGGCTGCGAGGAGCTCAACCACATCCCTACCACCGTGACGCACAAGCAATAAATTCGTCCGCTCCGGGGACTTTCGACGAAATTCCTGTCATTGTGGGGCATTCGCGCCCCACACCCTACCCTTCGGAAGTCCGGAAATGAGCAAGACAGCAACCAAGAAAACCAGCCAGGCGATCCGCTCGAACAAGCGCAAGGCCAAGCGCAAGGCATCGCGCCGCCGCCAGCGCAGCCGGGCCACCGGCCTTTAGGCGCCTGCCGCGCGCGGCTTTTTGAAGTTTCCCGCCGCCGCGCCCGCCACGGCGATGCCGGCCGCGGCTCAAACGCGTGATCTGACGATGACCGCCATCTATGTCGATGCCGATGCCTGCCCGGTCCGCGACGAGGTCTATCGCGTCGCCGAGCGTCTCGATCTCAACGTCTTCGTGGTCTCGAACGGCTCGCGGCCGATCCTGCCCTCGTGCCTTCCGAATGTGACGATGGTCACGGTCGAGCAAGGCGCCGACGCAGCCGACGACTGGATCGCCCAGCGCATCGCCGGCAGCGATGTCTGCGTGACCGCCGACATCCCGCTTGCCGCGCGGTGCCTGGCCAAAGGCGCGCAGGCGCTGGCGCCCAATGGCAAAATCTGGGCGCCGAACAACATCGGCAACGCGCTGGCGGGCCGCGAGGTCTCGCGCCACCTGCGCGAGCTCGGCATGACCGGCAGCGGCCCGGCGCCGTTCGGCAAGGACGACCGCTCGCGGTTTCTCAACGCCCTGGACAAATTGGTGCAGGCGGCGCTGCGGCGGTAGACTACGGCTTCGCAAACGGCTGATACATCGGAACGCCTCCTCACCCCAACCCTCTCCCCGGCGGGGAGAAGGTGCCGAGCGAGCGAGGCGGTGAAGGGGATGTATCGGCCAACTCTGATTCCGACTACGAGAGTCCGGACCAAGCACTCAGCGAGGACATCATGGATTACCCCAGCGCGTCGTTCCTATCGACACTTGCTTTCTGGGCGGTTCTTTTCATCGTCGTGCTGATGATCATGAAATCCGGCTTCTTCGTCGTCCATCAGCAGACGAAGGAGATCATCGAGCGGCTGGGCAAGTTTCATCGCCTTGCCAATCCCGGCCTCAATTTCAAATGGCCGTTCATCGACAAGCGCGTCTGGAAGGTGGAGATGCGCGTGCTCCAGCTCATCGTCATGGTCGAGACCAAGACCAAGGACAACGTCTTCGTGAAGGTGCCGGTCGCGGTGCAGTATCGCGCCATCCCCGAGCGCGCCAGCGATACCTATTACCAGCTCACCGACGACCAGAAGCAGCTCACCGCCTATGTGCTCGACGTGGTGCGCGCCAAAGTGCCGACGCTCGATCTCGATGAAGTGTTCGAGAAAAAAGACGACATCGCCGCGGCGGTGAAAGAGCATCTCGACGAGACCATGAAGAATTTCGGCTGGGAAGTGCTCGGCGCGCTGGTCACCGATGTCGACCCCGCCGAGAACGTCAAAGCCGCGATGAACGACATCCAGGCGCAAACCCGCCTGCAGGTCGCCGCGCGCGCCAAGGGCGAGGCAAACAAAATCCTGACGGTCAAGAACGCCGAGGCCGAAGCCGAATCGAAACGCCTCCAGGGCGAAGGCATCGCCAATCAGCGCAAGGCGATCGTCGAGGGCCTGCGCGAATCGGTGAAGGAATTCCAGGCCGCGACCGGCGTCAACGCCAACGACGTGCTGCGCCTCGTCCTGATGACGCAGTATTTCGACACGCTGAAAGAAATCGGCGTCTCCGCCGGCTCGAAGGTCATCATGATGCCGCATTCGCCCAACGGCATGATCGACATCGCCGACCAGCTCACGAAATCGATCATCACGGGGGAAGAGGCGGCGAAGGGGTAGCCGCCGTCCGCAAGGCATTTCGGAGCTTCATCGCCGCATGATTCCGTTTCCAACATCTGATAACATCTTAACGTCTGATAAGAGGCAGGACGCAGATGACTCTGGAAGAAATTGAAGCGCTTTATAACAATGGCGAAACCGATCGGGTAGAACGCAAAGAAAGTGCCACCGACGGCGACAAAATCAGACAAGCAATTTGCGCCTTCGCAAACGACCTACCCAACTATTGCAAACCTGGAGTTATATTCATCGGCCAAAAGGACGATTTATCTTGTGCTCATCTTCCGATTGACGACCAGCTTTTGTTGAAGCTTGGCGGTTGGCGTGCGGATGGGAAAATATTACCCTTCCCGGTAATGCACGTAACGAAACAGAGATTTAGTGGTTGTGACATCGCGGTTATCGTGGTTGAGCCCAGCGACAATCCTCCGGTCAAATTCGACGGCAGAATTTGGCTTAGAACGGGTCCCCGGAGATCAACTGCAACGATAGAGGAAGAGCGCCGACTCGTTGAGAAACGACGTTGGGGTAATTGTACAATTTCTACGGATCGATGGGACGCAATTGGTTG
>DATLUE010000256.1:0-8133 GCA_035533255.1 Allostellaceae bacterium
GACCGATCAAGAGGGATTAATATGTTGAAAATACGGCGCTTTTTGGCCTACTCCATCCATTCCGGCCGGGGCATTGCGCGGTAGGCGTCGCGCAGCGCCTCCGACCAGCCTTCGTGGATCATGCGGAAATAGGGGTCGCTCTCGGTAATGCGGCGGCGAATCTCGGCTTTCATGGCGTCGCGGCGATAGACCATCAGATCGAGCGGCATGCCGACCGACAAATTGCTGCGCAGGGTCGAATCCATCGACACCATCACCAGCTTCACCCCGTCGCGCGGATCGGTGTCGTATTGCAGCACGCGATCGAGGATCGGCTTACCGTATTTGGTCTCGCCGATCTGCAGGAACGGCGTGTCGGGCGTCGCCTCGATGAAATTGCCGGCGGCGTAGATCTGAAAAAGGCGGGGGCCCTGGCCTTTCAATTGCCCGCCGATGAGGATCGAGACATCGAATTTGATCTGCTGGGCCTCGAGCGTCGGCCCATCGCTGTGGAACACCCGGCGCACGGCCTCGCCGGCGAGCTGCGCCGCGCGGAACATGCTCGGCACGGTGTAGACCGTCTCCAGCCGCTCGCCGGTGTCGATGCCTTCGTGCAGCATGTTCACGATCGCCTGCGATACGCCGAGATTGCCGGCGGTCATTACGGTCACGAAGCGCTCGCCCGGTATCTCGTAGATATGCATCTTCGAGAAGGTCGAGACGTTGTCGACCCCGGCATTGGTGCGCGTGTCCGACAGCATGACGAGGCCGTCCTTGAGGCAAAGCCCGACGCAATAGGTCATCCGTGTCGTCCCTTTGAGCTTATTGCTGCTGCGCGGCGTCGCGCACCTTGACGTCGACGGTGAGCGATTCCTCGCCGACGCCACGCCGGATACCGCGCACCGGCGCCGCTGACCAGTAATCGAGACCGATGCTTGCGCGCACATAGGCCTCGCCCGGCAGCGTCCGGTTCGCCGGATCGAAGCCGATCCAGCCGAATTCCGCAACATAGGCCTCGGCCCAGGCGTGGCTCGCCTCGGCAACGCCGCCGCCGGCCCATAGATAGCCGCCGACATAGCGCGCCGGGATTCCCATCGCGCGCGCGCCGGCAATGAAAAGATGCGCGTGATCCTGGCAGACGCCGGCGCCGACCCGTAGCGCCTCGGCGGCGGTGGTGGTCGAATCGGTCGCGCCGGCGCGATAATCGACCCGCCCGCGCACCCCTTCCATCCAGCCGGTCAGGCGGTCGTAGCCCTTGCCGGGTATCGCCAGCGCCAGATCGCGGATCGCCTCGTCGATCGCCGTGAGGCGCGTGGTGCGGAGATAGAACAGCGGCGGCAGGGTCTCGATCGCGCCGCGCACGATGCCGTCGGTCGCTTGGGTCTCGACCTCGCCTTCGACCACGATCGAGGCGTGGCCGTGCAGGCGGTTGACGGTGTGGGAATGGACGATGTTGCCATAGCCGTCGACCAGGCTGGGCAGCTCGTGCTTGCCCTCGCCGCGCACCCGCCACGACAGCACGTTGAGCCCTTCATAGGGGCGCGGCGTCAGCCGCAGCGTCTGGGTCGCATAGGCGATCGGCTGCGAGTAGCGATAGGCGGTGGTGTGGCGGATCGCGAGGCGCATGGCTCAGGTGAGATAGAGATTCGAGATCTCGCCGCCCAAGAGGAGCGAGCGATCGATGAAGTCGGTCAGGAATTCATGCAGGCCCAACTGGAAGATCTTCTGGATCTTGCCATAGCGCAGGCGGGCATGCGCCTCGCCCGCCAGGCGATGACATTCGCCGCGCTCGCCGCCATAGGCCTCGGCGATGAGATCGAGATAGCGCGTGATCTGGTCGTAGCACGAGATCAGCGAGCGCGGCATCTCGCGCCGCAAAAGCAGCAATTCGGCGATCAGCCAAGGCTGCAGCCGGTCGTGATAGACCCAGTGATAGGCCCGGAGCGCCGAGACCGAGCGCAGGATCGATTGCCATTGATAATAATCGAGCGCGCCGCCGACGCCTTCGTCCTGCGGCAGAAGCACGTAGTATTTAACGTCGAGGATGCGCGCGGTGTTGTCGGCGCGCTCTAAGAAAGTGCCAAGGCGGGTGAAATAGAACGCGTCGTTGCGCAGCATCGTGCTGTCATAGGCGCCGTTGAAAAGCTGCGAGCGCTCGCGCACCCATTCGAGGAAGCTGGGTGCGGTATCGAGCGTCATCTTCTGCGCCGCGAAATCGCGCGCCTTGAGCCAGGTTTCGTTGAGCGCATCCCACATATCGGCGGTGAGCGCGGTCCGAACCGCCCGCGCATTGCGCCGCGCGGTCTCGAGGCACGAGAACACGCTCGAGACATTGTCCGGATCGCGCACCAGATAATCGATCACCGCCCCGGAATCGGGCTCGGAATATTTGGCGAAGAAGCCGGGCTCGCAGCCGGTGGCGATCAGCGTCGAGAGCCATTCGTCGCCCGAGGCGCCGAGCGAGCGCGCCATGCTGGCCATGCGATGCCCGACCAGTACGATGCGGGCGACATTCTCGGCACGCTCGACATAGCGTGCGAGCCAGTAGAGGCTATCGGCGGTGCGGCTGAGCATCGCCCATACTTTCGAGCACCCAGGTATCCTTGGTGCCGCCGCCCTGGCTCGAATTGACCACCAGCGACCCGTCGCGCAAGGCGACGCGCGTCAGCCCCCCGGGCACGATGCGGATGTCCTTGCCGGCGAGCACGAACGGCCGCAGATCGACATGCCGCGGTGCGATCCCGCTTTCGACGAAGGTCGGGCAGGTGGAGAGCGCGAGGGTGGGCTGGGCGATGTAATCATTCGGCCGCGCCTTGAGCCGCGCTGCGAACGACGCGCGCTCGGCGCTCGAGGCGTGCGGCCCGACCAGCATGCCGTAGCCGCCCGAGCCGCGCGTCTCCTTCACCACCAGCTCGTGCAGATGGTCGAGCACATAGCCGAGATCGCCCGGCTCGGCGCAGCGATAGGTCGGCACATTGGCGAGGATCGGCGTTTCGCCGAGATAGAACCGGATCATCTCGGGCACGAAGGGATAGATCGATTTGTCGTCGGCGATGCCGGCGCCGACCGCGTTGGCGAGCGTGACATTGCCGGCGCGATAGGCGTTGAACAGCCCGGGCGTGCCGAGCAGCGAATCCGGCAGGAAGGTGAGCGGATCGACGTAATCGTCGTCGAGCCGGCGATAGATCACATCGACGCGGCGCAAGCCCTCGGTGGTGCGCATGTAGACGATGTTGTCCTCGACCACGAGATCGGCGCCCTCGACCAGCTCGATGCCCATCTCGTCGGCGAGGAAGGAATGCTCGTAATAGGCGCTGTTGTTGGCGCCCGGCGTCAGCAGCACGATCGCGGGCTCGCCCTCGCAATTCTCGGGCGCGACCGAGCGCAGCGTGTCGTGCAGCTCTTCGGGATAATGCGACACCGGCGCGATGCGGTGGCGGGAATAGAGATCGGGAAACAGCCGCATCGTCGCTTCGCGGTTCTCGAGCATGTAGGAGACGCCCGAGGGCGTGCGGCAATTGTCCTCGAGGACATAGAAATCCGCCGGACCGACCCGAACCATGTCGATGCCCGAGATATGCGCGTAAACGCCTCGCGGCGGCTCGAAGCCCTGCATCTCCGGCCGGAACCCGTCATTGTGCAAGATCAGCGCGTCGGGAATCTTGCCGGCGTGGAGGATCTCGCGCTCGTGATAGACGTCGCGGATGAAGGCATTGAGCGCCTTGACGCGCTGCACGAGGCCGCGCTGCAAGACGCTCCATTCCGCGGGCGCCAGCACGCGCGGAATGATGTCGAAGGGTATCAGGCGCTCAGGGCCGCCGCCCTCGGTATAGACCGCGAAGGTGATGCCGATGCGCCGGAACAGCAATTCGGCCTCGCGCCGCTTGAGCTCGATCGCCGCGCGCGGCGTCTCGTCGAGCCAGCGGCGGATCAGCGCGTAATGCGGCAGGCATTCGCCGGGCAGGCCGGTCTCGTCGAAAGCCAGCGCAACCGCGTGCGACATCGAATTGTCTTCCATCGCGACGAAGGTAGCAAAGCCCGCGCCAATCCCATCAGCGGGCAGTAAAACGGCCAAAAGCCGGGGATAATCCCCGACTCCGGCAGGGCGACGCGGCGGCTTTGCCTAAGAAATAGGCGATTATCCCGCAATAGCGTCAGGCGAAAAACCTGGGCCTCGACAATGCCATTGTCGCGCCTGCCCATCCGAGCTATGACGCCAAAGAGGCCGCCGGGCGCACCAACCAAGCAATTCCAGCCTCGAACCCGGCGATCGGCGAGCCACTGAAGCCACTGCCACCCGGGGCGCAGTGGCGGGGCTCATCGGGAGGTCCTGCGCAGGCATGCCGGAGCCATCGAACCAGCAAACTGGGCGCCCCAGCCCCGATAAATCGAGCGACGAGAAACCGACCCCGGACGAGCTTTACCGCCGCGCCGCGGCGCTGATACCGGTGCTCGCCGGCCGCGCCGAGCGCTGCGAGACGCTGCGCCATTGCCCGCCCGAGAGCATCGACGATCTGGCGCGCGCCGGGCTGCTGCAAATCTGCCGGCCGGCACGCTATGGCGGCTATGAATATGGCTGGGACGTGCTGAGCGAGGTGAACCGCATCCTCGCGCGCGGCTGCGGCTCGCAGGCCTGGGTCGCGAATGTGCTCAACGATCACACCCAGCTCGTCGGCGCGTTCGCCGGCGAGGCGCAGGAGGAAATCTGGGCCCGCGATCACGACACCCGCATCGCCGCCAGCGTGGCGCCTTCGGGGCGGGCGCGCCGGGTCGAGGGCGGTGCCCGGTTGTCGGGCCGATTCGGCTTCGCCAGCGGCATCGACTATGCACAATGGCTGATTTGCGGCGCGTTCCTCCAGGAAGACAACGCTGGAAAATCCGGTGGGCCGCCCGCGTGGTGGGATTTTCTGATCCCCAAGGGCGCGGTGACGGTGATCGACGATTGGCAGGTCGCCGGGCTGGCCGGCACCGGCAGCAAGACCTTCGTGGTCGAAGACGTGCTGGTGCCGCCACACCGCTTCCAGGATCACATCCACAGCGACGATGGCACCGGCCCCGGCACGGCGCTCAACCGCGCGTCGGTGTTTCGCACGCCGCGTGCCTCGGTCGCGGCGCTGGGCTTCACCGCGCTGGCGGTCGGCATCGCCGAGGCGTTCCTCGCGACCTATCTCGACCACACCCGCGCGCGCAACAGCCGCGGCCTCGCCGTCGCCGAATTCGGCAGCACCCAAATGGGCCTCGCCAACGCCACGGCGCGGATCGAGGGCGCGGCCGCGCATCTGGCCGCGGCGCTGCGGCAATGGATCGATCTCATGGAGACGGGCGGCGCCCTCAGCGCGCATGAAAAGCTGAAAGCGCGCTTCCAGGCAGCCTTCATCGCCCGACAATGCCTCGATGCGGTGCAGGCGCTGTTCGCCGCCGCGGGCGGCCATGCGATCTTCACCGCCAATCCGCTGCAGCGCCAATTGCGCGACCTGATCGCCGTCTGCACTCATCGCGGGCTTTATCTCGACGAATCCGCGCCGGCCTACGGCAAGAGCGCGCTGACGAGCGGCCGGCTTTAGCCGCGCCGGCTGCCGGCTGGTCGGCACCACGCTTGTCGCGAGGCGCGCGAGCCTTTATGTCTCGATGTCTCGGCGACGACAAAGATAACCGCGCGCCGCACAAGGGGAGGGACGATGTCGAAGCTCAGGATGCTCGCATTATGGGGCGTGCTCGCCGCGCTGGTGCTGCCCGCATGGGTGCTGTCCGCGCGGGCCGATGAGGCGACCAAGATCCGCCTCGGCTACGGCATCACCTCGGATTACCTGCCGGCCTTCGTCGCCCAGGATAACGGCATTTTCGCCCGGCATGGGCTCGACGTGACGATGGTGGTGGTCACCAGCAGCTCGCTGGCGCCCCCGGCGCTGGTCAGCGGCAGCTTGCAGATCTCGCAGGCGACGCCGCCCAATCTGCTGCTCGCCGACGATGGCGGCCTCGATCTCGTCGCCGTGGCCGGCGTTGGACGGCTCGAGGCCAAGAATCCGCGCACCAGCTTGGTCACGCGGCCGGGCTTCACCATCGCCAAGCCCGGGGATTTGCGCGGCAAGAAGATCGCCGTGCCCGGCATCAACAGCGCGATGGATCTGGTGCTGCGCAAATGGCTGATCGACGGGCATGTGCCGATCGATCAGGTAACGATCGTCGAAACGCCGTTCGCGCAGATGGGCGACATGCTGAAATCGGGCCAGCTCGACGCCGCGTTCGCGTTCGAGCCGCTGCTGTCGCGGATTCTCGCCTCCGGCGCGGCGGTCAAGTCGCTCGATATCATGTCGCTGGCCAATCCCGACGCGCTCGGCGCGTTCTGGGCCGCGACCCGCGATTGGGCCAATACGCATCGCCCGGCGGTGATCGCGTTCCGTGCCTCGCTCGCCGAGGCGATCGCGTTCATCGACGCGCATCCCGCCGAGGCCCATAAGATCGAGGCGAAATATCTCCACTATTCGACCAACACGCTGCCGGACGTCTCGCTCGCGGTGACGCCGCAGGATTTCGCGTTCTGGGCGCGGGTGTGCACCGAGGTCGGCGTTCTGCGCCACCCGGTCGACGCCGCCAACCTGATCTTCAAATAGGAAAGCAATCGATGACGAAGCCGGCGCTCGTCGCACTCCTTGCCGCGGTTGCGGCGATCGTCGGCGCAGCACGGGCGGGCGGCGCCAGCGCGCAAGAAATGACCAGGCTCGCCGTCAGCTATTCGACGACCGCCGATTTCACGCCGGCCTTCATCGCCAAGGACGCGGGCATCTTTGCCAAGCACGGGCTCGATGTGACGCTCGAGAATCTGGCGACCACGTCGCTCGGCCCGCCGGCGCTGCAAGCCGGCAGCTTGCAGATCGCCTCGACCTCACCGCCACTGCTGCTGCTGGCCAATGACGGCGGCATGGATCTGGTCGCCGTGGCCGGCGTCGCCGCGCTCGACGCCAAAGCGCCGAACTCGGCGCTCGTCACGCGGCCGGGCTTCATTGCCAAGACGGCGCAGGATTTCATCGGCAAGCGGATCGCGCGGCCGGGCATCAATAGTGCGATCGACATCTTGCTGAAAAAATGGCTGCTCGACCGTCACGTCGCGCTCGATCAAGTGACCTTCGCCGAGACGCCGTTCCCGCAAATGGGCGACCTGCTGCGGGCCGGCCGGATCGACGCCGCGGTCGAGCTCGAGCCGCTCCTGACGCGCGTGGTCGCCAGCGGCGCCGGCATCAAATCGATCGACTTCATTTCGGAGGTCAATCCGCACATCGTCGCCTCGATCTATGGCGCCAGCCGCGAATGGGCCACGGCGCATGTCGCGGCGGTGCATGAATTCCGTGCCGCGCTCGGCGATGCGATGCGCTTTGCGCACGACAATCCCGACCGCGCGACCGAGATTCAGCACAAATATCTCGGCGCCGCCGGCCGTCTCCCGGGGCCGTCGCAGGCCGTGACGCCGGCGGATTTCGATTTCTGGATCGCCACGTTGAACCAGCTCAAAATGCTGCAGCAGCCGGCGACGCCGGCAACGCTCGTCTTTCCGTAAAGCAGAAAGAGCCCGGCCTTGCAGCCGGGCTCTTCGATCTGGTGGAGCCACGGGGAATCGAACCCCGGACCTCTACAATGCCATTGTAGCGCTCTCCCATCTGAGCTATGACCCCGCGCCGCGAAACGCGGCTTATTCATCCTCCTCGTCGACGTTCTCGATCACCTCGGCCATGTCGTCCTCGTCCTCGCCGAGTTCGGAAGCGTCCTCGGGGACTTCTTCCTCTTCTTCTTCGGCCTCCGCCTCTTCGGCCTCATCTTCCTCTTCGGCCTCCGGGTCGGCGGGCAAAGCGGCATCGGCCAAGGCCGGCTCGGCCACCTCTTGCTCGGCACCGAGATCGGGCTCGATCTCCTCCTCGACGATAGCATCGGGCACCACCGCCGCCACCGCGCGCGTGCGGCGCGTCTTTAGCAGCGCCTCGGGATCGAACGGCGAGCCGCAATGCGGACACACCACCGGGTCGCGACGCATATCGTAATAGCGCGTCCCGCAATTCGGGCACAGCCGCTTCGTTCCCCATTCCGCTTTAGCCACCTTCGCCTCCGTATCCCAGGACTTACCCGTCGTACCGCCCGGCAGCGTGGCGCCGTTTGCCACGGCGC
>DATLUE010000257.1:0-3897 GCA_035533255.1 Allostellaceae bacterium
CGGAAAGCGACGCCGATCTTCTTCTGGAGGGTGTCCTTGACGTCGATTTCGGTGATGATGCCGAAGCCTGCCTGCTTGAGTGCCGCTCTGGTCCGTTCGACGGCCTGCTCGAACCCGAGCCTCCTGGATGACGATGAAAGAGAAGTTCTGTTCGGTGCGCGCCAGTGCCTTCTCTTGAAGTTGAAAAAGGCGCTCCAGCAGCCCGGCGACATTGCCGCCGCGCACCGAATGCTTCGACATCTTCTCTCCACTGCCCGGCGACAGCGATGTGATCAACCAAGTCGATCGACTGAGTTCCAATGAGACAAAAATCGCGACAAGGTCGGTACGGATAGCGGTCGGCGCTTGGGGGAAATCTGCTGCAACTTGCATGCCGGCGCCCCAAAGTTGCGACCCAGCATGTTCGGAGCGACAGCGCTTGCCCGCCGTTCACCCGCATCGGACGGCAGGCGTCGTCGTCGGGGCCGTGCCCGCAAGGCTAGCTCGCGCATCAGGGGCTCGATGCGATGCAGCCCGCACGATACGCCGTCGGCAAGAACGTCCCTCCAGATTCGACGTGCGCCATAAGTCCGATCGCTGCCGATGAAGCTGGTCCGCACCTTGGCCCCCAGTTCGTCACGTGCCAGCGACGCTTCGCCATTCGCGCTTGCGGCGCCTTTTTAACGCTCGCGACGCCGAGATATTTTACCCTACCGTCCCACCCCTTCAGAAATAAATCAATTTTAACTTGTGCTTCCCAAACCAATCGAACAAGCGTAGCGCATGGCTATCGTTGTGCCCGAGACCAAAGACCGCGCTTCGCCCGACACACAGGCGTCGCGTGCAGCGGTGATCCGCTTTCCGCGCCGCCGCACTGCGCTGTCGCGGCAGCGCAATCGCATTCTGGCCGCGGCTCTTGCCGTCATCGCGGTGACGGTCTTCGCGACCGCGATCAGCCTAGTGGTCGTGCTGCACGAGGCCGCTAGCCATGCCGTGGCCGCTTACTGAGCGCGTGCCTATAACGCGGCGGCGTGCGGTTCAATGGGGCGGCGCGGCGCTCGCACTTTTCGCGCTCGGCGGCTGCGACAGCGGCGGCAAGTGGCACGAGATCGACGTGTCCGAAAGCTCGCCGCCGCTCTCCTTCACAATGACCCGCGCTTCCGACGGCAAGAAGGTCACGCAAGCCGATTATCGCGGGCGACTCGTGATGCTCTATTTTGGCTATACCTATTGCTCCGATCTTTGTCCGACGACGCTTTCCAATATCGCGACCGTGCTGCAGCGGCTTGGCCCCGAGGCGCGTGATGTCAGCGTGCTCTTCGTGACGGTAGACCCCAATCGCGACACGCGGCCGGTGCTCGCTTCCTACGTCAAGGCGTTCGCGCCCGAGATCGACGGGCTGCGCGGCACGCCGGACCAGCTCGCGGCGCTGGCGCGGCGCTATCGCGTCGTTTATTCGGTGACGCCGGCGACGGAGGGCCAGCCCTACGAGGTGACGCACAGCTCGGCGATCTATGTCTTCGATCGCGCCGGCAATGCCCAGCTTCTGGTGCCGTCGATGGCCTCGACGACACCCGATCTTTCCGGCACGACCGCCGACCTCCAAAAACTGGTCAGCGCGCCGACAGCCTCGGGCCTCCTCGCGTGGCTACGCCAGTTGGTCTGAACCGCTACAACCCGATCAGAGACCGGTCCAGCGGCTCGCCATCGCGGCAAGAGCGGCGGCGTCTTGATCGTCGCTTGCTTCCGCCGCCGCGTCCTCGGCACGGCGCAACGCGTTCAACACCAGTAACAGCGCGACCACGCTCATCATGGCCGGCGGAATCCAGCTAACGATGCCGCCGATGTGCTGGTCAGAAAGCGCGCTGATCGACGGGAACAGCCGCCCGCACACATCGTAGAAAGGATAAAGATCGCGCGGCGAGAAGGTGATGACGGCGCCGAGCACGATCTGTGGGAACATGACAAAGATCGCCAGCGCGGCGCGTATGCCAAAACCGATGCGCGCCGGCGGCGCCGGTCGGGGATCGAGAACGAGGCACCAGAACAGAACCCCATCGAGGACCATGCTCCAATTCATCACCTCATAGAGCTGCGGATCGAGCATCGCGCGGAAATGGACCGGCGGGATGAGCCAGAGGGCGAACAGCCCGACGAAGAGCACGACCGCGAGCACCGGCTGCTGCAGGACGTGCACCGCTACGGAGACAAATCGGCTCTCGACCGCGCGCTGCGCCCAGGCTGGCATGCCGCGCTTGATCGTGCCGCCGACCCAGCCGAGCGCGATAAGGAACGGGCCGAGATGGTGCATGACGACGTGCTGTGCGCGGTTCAGGAAGAACATATGCTGCGCCATATAGTCGAAATGCGTCTGCAGCACCCCGTAGATGGCGGCAATACCGGCGATGAAGGTGATGACGCGCCACAGCGGCAGGCGTTCTTCCGGCGGAGAGAGGACCAGTCCGCGGCAGAACCAGGCGAGGGGGAACGCGACGGCGAGATATTCGAGCCAGGAAAAATCCCACGGCGCCCAACTCGGCGCCAGTGCAGGGCGGTTCGTCGACAGCCAGAACAGCGCCGCACCCGGCGCGATCACAACGCCGTAGAAGGCAAGCTCCCATCGAGCCGCGGCAGCGGCGCGCTCGGACAGCGAAGCCGCTGTCGCGGGCGCGCTCATCCGGCGCTGGCGAGACCCTGCGCCGATCCGCCGCCCGCGAATTGCTTCTTCGCCTGTTGCACCCATTTCGCGAAATCGGCTTTGGAAACCGCCTGAACTACGATCGGCATGAAAGCGTGATTGACCCCGCACAGCTGATTGCATTGCCCGCGATAAACGCCGGGCTTCTCGATCCGCATCCACGCTTCGTTGACATGGCCGGGCATGGCGTATTCCTGGACGCCGAGCGACGGCACGTAGAAGCTGTGGATCACGTCCGTGCTCCTGATGAAGATCCGGATCGTCGTATCCACCGGAACGACGGCCCGATTGTCGACCGAGAGCAGCCGCGGCTGGCCGGGCTTGAGCTTGTCGTCGGGTATGACGTTGCTGTCGAAGGTCAAATTACCTTGATTGGGATAGGCATAGGTCCAGTACCATTGATGCGCCGTTACGTTGAGCGACATGGTTGGGTTCTGTGCCTGCGCCTCGCCCATATAGAAGATCAGCTTGAAAGACGGGATCGCAATCGCGACGAGGATCAGCACCGGGACCACCGTCCAGACAATCTCGAGGATCGTGTTATGTGTCGTCGTCGACGGCACCGGGTGGCGGCGCGCATTGAAACGGATGCACACATAGGCGAGCAGTACCGTCACGAACAGCGCGATCAGCGTCGTGATGATCGCCAGCTCATGGAAAAAGCTCTCGAGGTAGTGGCTCACCGGAGTCACGCCCGCCTGCATGCCGATCTCCCAGGGCTTCGGCACGCCATCGGCAAGGGCTGCAGGTATGGCGAGCATCATGCCGCCCAGTAACGCCGCGGTTGGAGCGGTCACGCGTTTGAGAGATCTCCATGAATTTTCCGACAGATTCATTTCGATCTCCCGTGTTGCCACCTGCGATTACAGCACCGTTTTAGTTCACGGCGCCTACTGATCGGAAATTCTTTTATGGCGAAGCGAAAGACTTGCGACAACGTGTTTCGATTGCCAAAATCTTAAATTCGCGAAAGGTTTACGCACTATAGGCCTGAAACGGTAAAGGGGCCGCCTGCGGATCGTGGGCTTCCGCTGCGGCGATTGGAAGCAGACTTCGTCGTGATGATCGCGACCATTTAGTCTTACTGTGTCACAAATTGCTTCGATGGATCATGGGCGAGATTGGAACGGCGCAGCAGGGACATCGGGGCAGACTTCGGACGAGAGCGAGAACGAGCCGACGACGCATGGTCGCAATTGAGTTTGGAATGTGCCGTTCGG
>DATLUE010000258.1:0-8442 GCA_035533255.1 Allostellaceae bacterium
CATATGCGCGCCGGCTCGGACATTCATACGCCGGTCGATCCGGCGAGCTTCTTGCCCCAGCACAATTCGAGCAACGATTATGCCGGCCCCGACGCGCCGCGTCCGCGCCAGCCCTGGATGGGCGTGACCGCGCTGCAAGCGCAAGACCTTGCGATGACCGAGAGCATGGGGCCGCTTTACGATCGGACGCAGGAAAACCTCGTGGCATCGGATCTGGTCGTCGCCCAGACGCGGCACCGGCTGATCGTCGCGGCGCGCGAGCTTGCAAACGGCGGCGAGCCGCCGGGCCTTGACGCCAAAGCCTATCGTCTGCGGCCGCTCGCGACCGAGCTGCCGCGCGACGTGACCCGGTGGCGCGAGGCGGTGGCCGAGTTGATGGACGCGCGGCCCGAAACTTTCCGCGTCTCGGTCTGAGCCCGGCGCATCGCCGGACCAGCGGCCCGTGATCCAGACCATCCTCGCCGCGATCGCGCCGGTCGTGCTGACCGCGCTGCTCGGCTATTTTTGGACCCGTTTGGGGCGCGGCTTCGACGCACATGCGCTGACGCAGCTCGTCACCGATATCGGGACCCCGTGCCTGGTATTCTCGACCTACGCCAACATGGCGGTGCCGCCCGGCGTCTTTGCCGTGACCGCCGCAGCCTCGGTGACGATCCTCGTCAGCTTCCTCATCGTCGCCGCCGCGATCCTCAAAATTTTCGGCCTGAGCCTTCGCACCTATTTGCCATCGATGTCGTTCCCGAACACCGGCAATCTCGGCATGCCGTTGGCGCTTTACGCGTTCGGCCCCGAGGGCCTCGCCTTCGCGATCGTATTCCTGACCTTCACCTCGGTCATGAACTTCACCATCGGCCAGGCGATCGCCGCCGGCAGCATGAATTGGCGGAGCATCGCCCGCATGCCGATCATCTACGCCGTGGCGCTCGGCCTCGGCGCTTCCGCCTTCCACGTCGCGTTGCCGAGGTTTCTTACCAACACGATCGCGCTCTTGGGCAGCATCACCGTGCCGCTGATGCTGCTGATGCTGGGCGTCTCGCTCGGCCAGTTGCGCGTCGCGGCGTTCCTGCGCGCGTTCCTGCTGTCGCTGCTGCGGATCGGCATGGGTGCCGGCATCGGCTTCGCGGTGACGGCGCTATTCGGGCTGCACGGCCCCGCGCGCGCCGCGTTGGTTATGCAAAGCGCGATGCCGGCGGCAGTGTTCAACTATCTCTTCGCGCTGCGCTGGAACAACCAGCCTGAGGAAGTGGCCGGCATCGTCGTGGTCTCGACCTTGATCACGATCGCAACCGCGCCGACGCTGCTTTATTTTTTGATGAGCTAAAGCGCGCGCAAAGCGGCAGCGTGACGGCGCTCAGCGCGCGCGCGGCCGGGGCTTGCGCAGCTTGCGGCCTTCGGCCTTCGCTTCCGCCTGCTCTTTCTCGCGCAGCTTGCCGGTGGTCCATTGCGCGAAGCGGGCAAATTCGTAGATGGTCTTGTCGTCCTGATCCCAGCAGACATAGCCGCGACACGGGGTGGGCCGCGCCGCGTAGACCGTGCAAGCGTGATTGGCACCGAGGAACTGACAGGTCTCGTGCTCGTCTTTCAGCCATTTCTTGCCGGCGCGGGTAACGTGGACAAGATGCTTCTCCTCGAACGCTTTGGGCTCGAGGCCGAGATGCTTGGCCAAGCGTTTGATGTCGTAATTGCTGACCTCGACATAGCCGGCCATCTTGCAGCACATCGCGCATTTTTCGCATTCCAGCGGCGTCCCGACCGTCATCTCTCATCCCCGCGAATCTGATGGCTATCTATATCGCTTCGTATCGCCATGCTAAACCCCCATGATGGGCGAAGCGCGAGAATCCACTGGAAATGCGCTCTTTGCCGGCGGCCGCTATCGCTTGGCGATGGGTTTGACGGCGCTGGGAGAGGATGAGTGGCTTGCGCCCGATGCCGATCTGCGCGAAACCCTCGCCGCCAAGCGCGATTTGCTCGCGACTCGGCGCGACGACGCGTTCCGTTTCCTGCCCGGCGCCGAGTCGCCATCGGCCGAGCTGTTGCAGCTTCTGACGGTCCATCTGCCGCGCCACTATCCCGCGATCTACCAGCTTGCCGACGACCTTCTGCGCAATTGCGCGACCGGCGAGACATGGGAGCTTGCCGCATCGGCTCTCCATCCGCTCGATCTCGCCGGCAGGCTGGTTGCCGACGATCTCTGCCTGCTGCAGTCGGAAGCGGGCAGCTATCGCTTGGTCGGCGCATCGCTTTGCGCGCCCAATCGTTGGCGCCTCGACGAGCGGCTGGGCCAGCCCTTGGCTGCCATCCACGCGCCGGTGCCGGGATATGGTCCGGCGCTCGAGCGTCCGGTCGAGCATTTCTTCGCCGCCCTCAAGCCCGGCCGCATCGTCGCGCGCGTCAATTGGGGCATTGCCGACGATCCAACGCGGTTCCAGCCGGTTGGGCGGGACGCCGATCCCGCCCTCGCTGCCGCGGATGTCGGCACGGCGCTGTGGCTACGCGTCGAGCGCCAGAGTCTCCGCCGCCTGCCGCAAAGCGGCGCCATCGTCTTTGCCATCCGCACCGCGATTACGCGCCTCGATCGGGCGCTTCGCACCGGCGACGACGCGCGCGACATGGCCGGCGCTTTGCGCGACATGAGCCCGGCGATGCGGCGCTACAAGCACATCGAGGCGGTGGCGCCGGCGTTGCTGGACTGGCTCGACGCGCGCGGCCAGGCGCCCGCGATCGTGCGGGAGACGACCGGGGGTTGATCCCCGCTCGCGTTCCTCGGCTCGCTCAGCGCTTCGGAAACGGCTCTTGAAATTCCCAGGTGTGGCCTTCGGGGTCGACGACGAAGAGCTGCGCGCTGCCGGCGCCAAGCAGGTTCTTCGCTTCGCCGTATTGAATGCCCAGCGCGACCATGCGCGCGCGGAATGCCTCGATGTCGCTGATGAGCCAGGCCGTATGCCGGCCGGTCGCAGAATATTTCGCGCCAGGACCGGGCTTGTAGTCGCGCTCGGTGGCAATGAGATGGAACTGGACCTTGTCGTCGGCATCGCCCAGCCACGCGCCGCGGCCGAGATCGTCGAGCGCCTTGGGCCGCTTCAAGAGCTTCAGCCCGAGCACCTCGGTATAAAATTTGATGCAGGCATCGAGATTTTCCAGGCTGACCGGGATGCCTTCATGCATCGACCCGAGATAGGTCAATGACGGCATTTGGGTTTGCGCGGATGCGTCCATGACCGGGCTCCTCAAAGCTGCTTCCACCCGGCGGTCACGGTAACCAATGCCCGAAACAGCGTCAAATCGCGCCCGGACAGCAAAGGCGCTGGCGAGCGCCGCTGGGTTACGATATCGTCCGGCGCGACGCAGCGGCGAGGCTTGGCGAACAGGCCGCCGCAGCAACAAGACAGCGATCCACGGGGGGAGACGTTTCATGGCGAATACGGCGGCAATCGGCAGCGGCGACATGCGCCAGATCGCAGCGCGGCTCGAGCGGCTTCCCTATTCCTCCTGGCATCGCAATATGCGGCTGATCATCTGCAGCGCATGGTTCTTCGACGCCTTCGATTCGATCACCATCGCCTATGTGCTGCCGCCGCTGATCGGGATATGGCATCTGAGCCCGCCCCAGATCGGCTCGCTGATCGGTATCGGCTTCATCGGCCAGCTTCTCGGCGCACTCTCCTTCGGCTGGCTCGGCGAGCGCTGGGGGCGGCTCAATTCGATGATCGTGACTCTGCTGATCTTCAGCTTGGGCGGGCTCGCCTGCGCATTCGCGACCAGCTACGACACGATGTGGTGGTTGCGCTTCGTTCAGGGGATCGGCTTGGGCGGCGAGGTGCCGCTGATGGCCGCCTATGTCAATGAATTCGCCAAAGCCGAGGGCCGCGGGCGCTTCTCCCTGTCCGCCCAAGTGCTGTTCTCGATCGGCCTGCCGGTCTGCGCTTTCGTCGGCATCTATGTCGTACCCCACTGGGGCTGGCAGTGGATGTTCATCATCGGCGCGTTGCCGGCGGTGATCGCGATCCCGCTGCGCGTGATGCTGCCGGAATCGCCGCGTTGGCTCGCCAGCCGCGGGCGCTTTGCCGAGGCCGACGCCGCGCTCGCGCGCATCGAGGGCATCGCCGTCAAAGAGGGCAAGGCGCTGCCGCCGCTGCCGCGCGATCTGCCGCTGGTCGGCGAGGCCAAACCGCGCATCGCCGATCTCTTCAAGGGCATCTATCTGAAGCGCACGATCACGGTGTGGTTCCTCTGGATCGGCGCCTATTTCGTGACCTACGGCCTCACCGCCTGGGCGCCGTCGCTGTTCAACATCGTCTATCACCTGCCGATCCAGACCTCGCTGACCTATGGCTTCGTCTTGAGCGGCATCGGGCTGGCGGGCGCGCTTTTGACCCTCTATCTGATCGAGGCGATCGGCCGGAAGCCGATGTTCGTCATCGGCCTCGGCGTCTGCTCCCTTCCGCTCTTGTCCTTCGCCTTCCTCGGCCCGCTCAGCGCGCTCTCGGTGCTGCTGGTGGTCTCGGGTGCGTTCTTTTTCTGCAGCTTCCTCGCGCTCGGTCTTGCGACCTATACCGCGGAAATCTATCCCACCCACCTGCGCGCGCTCGGCGGCGGCGTCGCCAGCGCCTGGCAGCGCCTTGCGTCCTATGCCGGGCCGGTGGTCGTCGGATTCATTCTTCCGCGCTACGGCATCAATTCCGTGTTCGTGGTGTTCGGCCTGTTCGCGCTGATGGGTTGCCTCGTCGCGCTGTTCTTCGCGATCGAGACCCGCTCGCAGGTGCTCGAAAAGCTCTCGCCCGCCGGAGCGACCGCGCCGTGAGAAACGTCGCGGCGGCGCTGCCGCCGCTGGCGCGGGCTGTCGCGCCGCAAGGAAGCGATAGCCGCGCCGGTTAGCATCGCGCGTCCCTCGACTTCGCTCGGGACAAGGGGGTTTTCTGAACGCCGCCACCCATGTTCCTCGTCCCGAGCGTCATCGAGAGACGCGCTACATCGAAGCGGCCGCTCACGCAAACAACCCCAGATCGATCGCATCGCCCATGCGGCGATAGCCATTATCGCTCGGATGCAGATGATCGCCGCAATCGTATTCGGCGCGCATGCTGGTGGGGTGCGCCGGATCGAGCACGGCTTTGTCGAAATCGATCAACGCGTCGAAATACGCGCTGCCCTGCTCGCGCATCCACTGGTTGATCGCCTGGCGCTTTTCCTCGCCCTGCGGGGTCCAGGCGCCGGGATGATAGGTCTCGTTCTCGTAAGGGATCATGGTCGCGCCATAGACCGTGAGCCCGCCCGCCTTTGCCCGCAGCGCCAATTGCGTCAGCCCGGCGATCATCTGCGCGGCCGTCACCACCTCCGCGGCGTTGCCGCGTTGGTTGCGCAGATCGTTGGTGCCGATATAGGCGATGACATGGCTGACGCCGGGCTGCGCCAGCACGTCGCGATCGAAGCGCCGCAGCGCGCTGTCGCCGCGCAGGTCATGCAGGATGCGGTTGCCGCCGATGCCCTGGTTCATCACGGCGAAAGCGCGGCCGCCGCGCGCCACCAGGCGGCGCGCAAGCTGATCGGGCCAGCGGCTGTTGGAATCGAGGCTCGAGAGATTGCCTTCGGTCAATGAGTCGCCGAAGCAGACGATGCCGCCGCTGCCCGCCGGCGTCAGCATCTCGACGGCGCTGAGGAAATACCAATTCTCGGTCTTCTTTTTGACCGGCAACGCGATGACGCTCGTGTGGTCACCCTCGGGCGAAAGATAATTGGTCTGGTGGCAATTGCCGTGGCCGGTGATCGGGAAGCTCTCGGGCACCTCGCCGGGGATGTAGAGGCTGATCGCGAGATCGGCGAGCGCGGCGACCTCGAGCTCGACCGGATCGCTGACGATCAGCGCGCCGGGGCCGATCGCGGCGGAAGCTTCGCCGCCGAAGGTCAGCGTCCGATCGCTACCGGGCACGATCCGCTCGCTCGCGCCGTCGCGCAAGGCAAGATGCGCCGCGCCGATCGTGAGCTTCTCTAAGCCATAGAGGTTGGAGAGCCGCACGCGCAGCCGCTTGCCGCCGAGCGTCGTGCGGATGACGAGCCGCAGCGTCTGGTTGCGGAACGCGCTCTGGTCGACGGTGACGAGGCCGGTCGCCCAGGCGCCGACCCATTTCTCGCTCGGCATGTCGCTCCCCATTTTGCTTTGGCCGCGATCATTAGGCGGCACGAACGCGCTTGTCGAGACGCGCCGGCTCGGCCTAACCTTCCGCCATGCGCACTCAGATCGGCATCGTCGGCGCCGGGCCCGCCGGATTGTTCCTCTCGCATTTCCTCCATCGGCTTGGGATCGAGTCTGTCATCCTCGAGCGGCACAGCCGCAGCGAGATCGAAAGCATGATCCGCGCCGGCGTGCTCGAGCAATGGCTCGTCGATCTGATGAATTCGCTGGGCCTCGGCGCGCGCATGATGCGCGAGGGCGCGTTCGACACCGGCATCACCTTCCAGTTCCAAGGCCGCCGCCACCACATCGATTTCGTCGAATTGACCGGCGGCAAAAAGGTCACGGTCTATGCCCAGCACGAGGTGATCAAGGACCTCGTCGCCACGCGGCTGCAGGATGGCGGCGACATCCGCTTCTCGGTCTCCGATGTCGCGCTCCACGATATCGCCGGCGACGCTCCGCGCATCACCTTCCGCGACCTGGACGGCAAGCCGGACGAGCTGCGCTGCGACTTCATCGCCGGCTGCGACGGGTTTCACGGCCCCAGTCGCTTGGCGATCCCCGATACCGCGCGCACCGAGCATCAGATCGTCTATCCCTGGGGCTGGCTCGGCATCCTCGCCGAGGCGCCGCGCTCGTCCGACGAGCTGATCTATTCGCGCCACGAGCACGGCTTTGCCTTGCTCAGCACGCGCTCGCCGAGCGTGCAACGCCTCTATCTGCAATGCGACCCGCATGACGACCTCGCCGCCTGGCCCGATCGGCGCATCTGGTCAGAAATGCAGGCGCGCTTTGCTTTTCCGGGTTGGACGCTCGCCGAAGGGCCGATTTTCCAGAAGGGCATCGTCGGCATGCGCAGCTTCGTCTGCGATCCGATGCAGCATGGCCGGCTGTTCATCGCCGGCGACGCGGCGCATATCGTGCCGCCGACCGGCGCCAAGGGCCTCAATCTCGCCGTCGCCGACGTGCTGGCGCTCTCGCGCGCGCTCGATGCCTGGTACAAGAAAGGCAGCCGCGATGCGCTCGACCGCTACAGCGAGACCGTCCTGCCGCGCGTGTGGAAATACGAGCGCTTCTCCTGGTACATGACGACGATGCTTCATCGCAACGACGCGGAAAGCAGCTTCGAGACCCGCATCCACTTGGCCGATCTCGACACCGTGGTCGGCTCGCGCGCGGCCGCGACCGCGCTCGCCGAAATCTATGTCGGGTTGCCGCTGGATTGAGTTACGGATTTCTGCTTAATCTTCCTCCGGCTCGTCCAAGAGCCACCGAATGCTTTTCAATACTGAACCCGAGTTGCACCGCCTGAACGCCTCTCAGTGCGGCAAGCGTTGGCGCATCCGCCGTCGGCCTGGGTAAGACGGCCATTGTGATGAAGCTCTCCGTCTTTGAGCGGATCGATCCCTAATTTGTCGAGTAATTCGCGGAATTTCGCCGGAAACACATGCGCGCGAGCCGGCCAAACCATTGGAAATACCAGGCGCTTTGGTGGTGGAAAACCGCGCCGGAAGCGGGCAGACTGCGTCGGGCGGGGGAGAAGCGACAGGATGGAGAACGCGCCATGATCAACCTGCACGATATCCGCTATCTGCGGCTCGGCACGGCCGATCTCGAAGCGTCGATCGCCTACCTGACCGACATCGTCGGCCTGCAGCTTGCGGCGCGCGAGGGCAAGACCGCCTATTTCCGCAGCGACAAGACCGGGCTGCGCGGCGACACGCGCGATTACACGCTGGCCCTGTTCGAAGGCGATCCGGCGGACCAGACCATCGGCCTCGATCTGCTCGATCCCGATGACCTCGATGCCGTCGGCGCGGCGCTGGAGAAGGCCGGCCGGCCGGTACATTTCGGCACGCGCGCAGAATGCGACGCGCGGCGCACCAAAGCCTTCATCGCCTCGACCGACCCAAGCGGCAACAAGCTCGAGATCGTGGCGCGGCCCTATCACACCGGCCAGCGCTATTTCCCCGGCCGCGACGCCGGCATCGAGGGCTTCAGCCATATCGGGCTCTTCACCACCGACGCCGCACGCGACACCAAATTCTGGACCGAGCTGTGCAATGCGCGGATTTCCGATTGGCTCGGCGATTCGCCGTTCCTGCGCATGCACACGATGCATCATTCGATCGTGCTGTTCCCCTCGAATCGCACCGGCATCCATCACATCAACCACCAGGTCGAGGATCTCGACGACGTGATGAAGTCCTATTATTTCCTCAAGGCCAATAACGTGCGCATCGTGCATGGTCCCGGCCGGCATCCGA
>DATLUE010000259.1:0-2007 GCA_035533255.1 Allostellaceae bacterium
CCGGGGAAGCGCGTGGCGCGGGCGATCCGATCGTGGCGCGCGTGAATGGGCAGGTGCTGCATCGCTCCGATCTCGAGCTCGCGCTGCGCGGCGCCCCGGCGGAAATCCAGCGGGAGCCGCTGCAAAAGGTCTATCCGCAGCTTCTAAACAGCATGGTCAACGCGACGCTGCTGGCGCAGGCGGGCCGCAAGGCCAAGGTCGATCAGAACCCTCTGGTTAAGGAGCAGCTTGCGGCGGCCGAGAACGAAGCGATCGCCGACGCCTATGTCGCGTCGCTGGCGCGCACCCAGATCACCGAGGCGAAGCTGCGCCAAGCCTACGATCAGTACGCCAAGGAGGCACCGCAGACCGAAGAGGTGCATGCGCGCCACATCCTCGTGCCGACCGAGCAGGAAGCCAAAGACATCATCGAGCAGCTCAAGAAAGGCGCCGATTTCGCGACCCTCGCGAAGGAGAAGACCACCGATCCTTCGGGCAAGGCGAATGGCGGCGATCTCGGCTATTTCACCAAACAGGACATGGTGCCGGCATTCGCCAACGCCGCCTTCGCGCTGAAGCCCGGCGAGTTCACGCAGACTCCGGTCCATACCCAATTCGGCTGGCATGTCATTAAGGTCGAAGACCGCCGCCCCGGCAAGGCCGGAACCTATCAGCAGGTCGCGCCCGAGATTGCCCAGCAGATGACGCAGCAGATCGTCGGCAACAAGCTGCAAGAGCTGCGCGGTGCGGGCAAGATCGAGCTGTTCGGTCCCGACGGCAAGGCGATCGCCGCCGCCGCCCCGGCGCGTCAAGCGGCGCCTGCGCAAAGGGGCGCCTCGCCGGCGCAACAGCCGGTCGCGCCGACGCTGAATCTGTCCGGCGGCGGCGCGCCGATGGCGCCGACCCTGTCGCCGGCGACCGCGCCCGACCAGCTCGGGCATTAAGCGGCCGCCCGCAACCGCAGCGCCCCGCGCAACGTCATGGCCGAGATAGTCTCCCCGCTCGCGCCGGAGCGCTTTCCCGCGCTTCCGGCCATCGCCGGGGTGCGGCTTGCCAGCGCGCATTGCGGCATCCGCTATCAAGGCCGGACCGATTTGATGGTCGCGCTGCTCGACCCCGGCACCACGGTTGCCGGTGTGCTCACACGCTCGCTAACCCCCGGCGCGCCGGTCGATTGGTGCCGGCGGGCATTGCCGCGCGGGAAGATTCGGGCGCTCGTGGTCAATTCCGGCAACGCCAACGTGTTCACCGGCAAGCAAGGCAAGGACGCGGTCGCGGCGACGGTCAAGGGCGCGGCGCGGCGGCTCAAATGCGATGCGCGCGAAATCTATGTCTCGTCGACCGGCGTGATCGGCGAGAAGCTGCCGGCTGAGAAAATCATCGCCGCGCTGCCGACTGCTTTCGCGGCAACGTCGCCCGACGGCTGGAGCGACGCCGCGCAAGCGATCATGACCACCGATACCTTCCCCAAGGGCGCGACGCGCGGCGCGACGATCGACGGCGTCGCAGTAACGATCAACGGCTTCGCCAAGGGCTCGGGGATGATCGCGCCCGATATGGGCACGATGCTCGCCTATCTCTTCACCGACGCGACCCTGCCGGCCTCGTTGCTGCAGGCGATGCTGGTCGCCGGCAACGAGCGCGCCTTCAATTCGATCACGGTCGATGGCGACACTTCCACCAGCGACACGCTGCTGTTATGCGCGACCGGTAAAGCCAAGCACAAGCGCGTGACCCGCGCCGCCGATCCGCGGCTCAAGGAATTCCGCCGCGCGCTCGACGCGGTGCTGGTCGATTTGGCGCAGCAGATCGTGCGCGACGGCGAGGGCGCGCAAAAATTCGTCACGATCCGCGTCTCGGGCGCGGTTTCTGCGCGGTCGGCACGCCGCATCGGCCTCGCCATCGGCAATTCGCCGCTGGTCAAGACCGCGCTCGCCGCCGGCGACGCCAATTGGGGCCGCATCGTGATGGCGGTCGGCAAATCCGGCGAGGAAGCCGACCGCGACCGGCTGGCGATCACGGTCGGCG
>DATLUE010000260.1:0-2629 GCA_035533255.1 Allostellaceae bacterium
AGCGATCGGCCGGGTAGGCCGGAACGAGGTAACTTGATGCGTGGCATCTGCTTTTGAAAAATGCCGAGAAAAGGTCCGCCTCGTCCTGAGCATCGTCGAAGGGCGCTGGATGCTCCGCAACGATTCTGGCCCTACCCCGCCCCGATGCGCGCGAGGGCGGCGTTGAGCCTCGCCAGGGTGGCTTCGTGTTCGGCTTGGCGCTCGCGCTGCTCCGCGATCGCCTCGGGCTTGGCCTTCGCCATGAATTGCTCGTTGCCGAGCTTTTTCGCGATCTTATCGAGCTCGGCCGCGATGCCCGCCGCGTCTTTAGCCAGCCGCGCGCGCTCCTTGCCGAGATCGACCGCGCCGGCGACGTCGATCAGCACGGTCGTGCCCTCGACCACCACTTGCAGCGCGGTCTCGGCAGCGCCGTCGCTCTTGCCGAAGACGACGGTCTTGAGCCGTGCAAGCCGCCGGATCTGATCCCCATGCCGCTCGATCCAGGCGCGGCTGTCGGCGCGTGCCTCGGTGACGGTCGCCGCCAGCTCGCTCGCCGCGGGCACGTTCATCTCGGACCGCGTCGCGCGGATCGCCGAGATGAAGCTCACCACCCATTCCATTTCATCGGCGGCCGCCCGATCCGGCGCGCTCTTCGCCTCGGGCCATTTCGCGACGATCAGCATGCCGGCATCGTCGCCGGCGATGTGCCGCCACAAGGTCTCGGTGATGTAGGGCATGATCGGATGCAGCAGATGGACGACCCGCTCCAGCACCCACGCCGTCATCGCGCGGGTCTCGGCTTTCGCCGCCTCGTCGCTGCCGGTCAGGATCGGCTTGGTGAATTCGATATACCAGTCGCAGAAAGTGCCCCAGGTGAATTGATAGAGCGCCTCGGCGGCATCGTTGAATTTATAGTCCTCGATCGCCGCCGCAACCCGCGCGCCGGCCTTTACCGCCGCCGCCGCGATCCAGCGATTGACCGTCAGCGTCGCCGATGCCGGATCGAAGCCGGGGACGCGCTGGCAGCCGTTCATCTCGGCATAGCGCGCCGCGTTCCACAGCTTGGTCGCAAAATTGCGATAGCCCTCGATGCGGCTTTCGGCGAGCTTGATGTCGCGGCCCTGCGCCGCCAGCGCGGTCAAGGTGAAGCGCAGCGCGTCGGTGCCGTAGCGCGCGATGAGGTCGAGCGGGTCGATGATGTTGCCCTTCGACTTCGACATCTTCTGGCCGCGCTCGTCGCGCACCAGGGCGTGGATATAGACCGTCTTGAACGGCACCTCGCCCATGAACTTGCAGCCCATCATCATCATCCGCGCGACCCAGAAGAAGATGATGTCGAAGCCGGTCACCAGCACATCGGTCGGGTAATAGCGCTGCAATTCGCGCGTGCGCTCGGGCCAGCCGAGGGTCGAGAACGGCCATAGCGCCGAGGAGAACCAGGTATCGAGCACATCGGCGTCGCGGCGGAGATCGGCGTCGTGGCCGTAATGCTTGGCCGCCGCCGCCAGCGCTTCGGCCTCGGTCTCCTCGACGAAGATCGCGCCATCCGGTCCGTACCAGGCCGGAATTTGGTGTCCCCACCAGATCTGGCGCGAGACGCACCAGGGCTGGATGTTGCGCATCCAGTCGAAGAACGTGTTCTCCCAGCTTTTCGGCACGAACACGGTCTTGCCGGTCTCGACCGCCGCGACCGCCGCTTTCGCCAGCTCGGCCGCATTCACATACCACTGATCGGTCAGCCACGGCTCGATCACGACGCCCGAGCGGTCGCCATACGGCACCATCAGCGTGTGCGGATCGATCTTCTCGACCAGGCCGAGCGCTTCGAGCTCGGCGACGATGAGCTTGCGCGCGGCAAAGCGGTCCATGCCGCGATAGGCGGGCGGCGCTTCCTCGTTGAGCTTGGCATCGCGGTCGAAGATGTTGACCATCGGCAGGCCGTGGCGGCGCCCGACCTCGAAATCGTTGAAGTCATGCGCCGGCGTGATCTTCACCGCCCCGCTGCCGGTGGTGGGATCGGCATGCTCGTCGCCGACGATCGGAATCCGTCGCCCGACCAGCGGCAGGATCGCGTAATGCCCGATCAGATGGCGGTAGCGATCGTCGTCGGGATGAACCGCGATGCCGGTATCGCCGAGCATGGTCTCGGGGCGCGTTGTCGCAACCGTGATCCACTCGCTGGGCCGGCCCTCGATCGGATATTTGACATACCACAGCGAGCCCTTGGTCTCGCGGCTCTCGACCTCGAGATCGGAGACCGCGGTGCGGAGCTTCGGGTCCCAGTTGACCAGCCGCTGGTCGCGATAGATCAGGCCTTCGCGATGAAGCCGGACGAACACGCGGCGCACCGCGGCCGAGAGCCCCTCGTCCATCGTGAAACGTTCACGAGACCAATCCGGCGAGGCGCCGAGCGAGCGCAATTGGCGCGTGATCGTGCCGCCGGATTCGGCTTTCCATTTCCAGACGCGCGCGATGAATTTGTCGCGGCCGAGCTGATGGCGATCGGATTGCTCGGCTTCGAGCTGGCGCTCGACCACCATCTGGGTCGCGATGCCGGCGTGATCGGTGCCCGGCTGCCACAGCGCGTCGGTGCCTTTCATCCGGTGATAGCGGGTGAGGATGTCCTGCAAGGTGAAGGTCAGCGCATGGC
>DATLUE010000261.1:0-2327 GCA_035533255.1 Allostellaceae bacterium
ATAAATCGACTGATCGTCGTCGCCGACGCAGCACAGATTGCGATGCGCCTGCGCCAAGAGCCTGAGCCACAGATATTGCGCGACGTTGGTGTCCTGGTACTCGTCGACGAGGATGTAGCGGAACCGCTCCTGGTACTGCGCCAGAAGATCGGGCCGCGCCTGGAACAGGCTGAGATTGTGCAGCAGGAGATCGCCGAAATCGGCGGCGTTCAAGGTCAGCAGCCGGTCCTGATAGAGGCGATAGAGCTCGATGGCGCGGCCATGCGCGATCTCGCCGCGCTCGGCCTCGGGGACCTTGTCGGGGACGAGGCCGCGGTCCTTCCAGCGCTCGAACACCGCATGGAGCGCGCGCGGCGGCGAGTTGCGGTCGTCGATGCGCTCGGCCTCGGCGATCTGCTTGACGAGCCGGAGCTGGTCGTCGGTGTCGAGGATGGTGAAGTTGGGCTTCAACCCCACCGCCTCGGCATGGCGGCGCAGGATACGGGCGGCGATCGAGTGGAACGTGCCGAGCCACAGCCCTTCGGCGGCCGCGCCGATCATGCGCGCGAGCCGCTCCTTCATCTCAAGCGCCGCCTTGTTGGTGAAGGTGACGGCGACGATCTGCGAGGGAAAGGCGCGCCTCGTGCCGAGGATGTGCGCGAGCCGCGTCGTCAGCACCCGCGTCTTGCCGGTGCCGGCGCCGGCCAGGACCAGAACCGGCCCATCGACGGCCAAGACCGCCTCGCGCTGCGCCGCGTTCAGGCCGGAAAGGTAGGGCGAGTCGAGCGCGGCCGCGACAGAATCGGACATGCAGGCGCTTATAGCTTAGCCGTGAGCGGTCAGCCATCAGCCACCAGCTTTTGGACGGATTCGCCGATGCTGATGGCCGACGGCTGATGGCTGATAGCCAATAGCTGCTATAATCGTGGCCACCGCCCCTTTCCCGCCGATTCGCCCGTGCACACCGCGATCATCATTTTGGTTTTCGTTCTGACCTATCTCGGCATGGCGGCGGGGCGGCTTCCCTGGCTGCAGGTCGACCGGACCGGCATCGCGCTCTTGGGCGTCATTGCGCTGCTCGGCACCGAGACGACGACGCTCGACGATCTGGGCGCCAATATCGACGTCTCGACGCTCGTCCTGCTGTTCGCGCTGATGATCGTGTCGGCGCAATTCGTGGTGGCCGGATTCTACGACCTCTGCGCCGATTGGATCTTGTCGAAGCGCGGCAGCCCGGCGCTGCTCCTGGCGCTGACGGTGGGGGTGTGCGGCGGGCTTTCGGCACTGTTGGCGAACGACATCGTCGTCTTCACCATGGCGCCGCTGCTCGTTGCCGGGACGCGGGCCAAGGGGCTCGATCCGCGGCCCTTCCTCATCGCGCTGTGCGGCGCGAGCAACGCCGGCTCGGCCGCGACCTTGATCGGCAGTCCGCAGAATATTCTGATCGGCCAGCTCGGCAAGCTGAGCTTCCTCACGTTTCTCTCTGTCTGCGCCGTGCCGGCGATGGTCGGGCTCATCGCGGTCTTCGCGGTGATCTGGCTCCTGTGGCACGACCGCATCGACGGCACCGTCATGGCGGTGACGCGCGAGATCGCCGATGTGCCGCGGCACGCATGGGACCGCAATCAGACGATCAAGGGGCTCGTCGCGATGGCGCTGCTCCTCGGCCTCTTCATGACGCCGCTGCCGCGCGAGATCGGCGGTCTCCTCATCGCCGCTATTCTCATGTCCAACCGCAAGATCACCAGCCGCACCATGATCGCCGGGGTCGACTGGCCGCTTCTCGTGCTGTTCGTGTGCCTCTTCGCCATCACCGGCGCGCTCGCCGATACCGGGCTGCCCTATTCCTTCATCGCAAAGCTCGACGCATACGGGCTGGTGCCCGACAGCCTCGTCATGCTCGCGCCGCTGACGCTGTTTGCGAGCAACGTCATCGGCAACGTGCCGTCGGTGATCCTGCTGCTGCAGATCTGGCCCAACCCGCCGCAGGGCGCGCTTTATGCGCTGGCGCTGCTGTCGTCGCTGTCGGGCAATCTGCTGCTGGTGGGCTCGCTCACCAACCTCATCGTCGTGGAGCGCGCGCGCGCCTACGGCGTGCGGCTCAGCTTCGGCGAGTATGCGCGCGTCGGCATTCCGGTGACGCTCATCTCGCTGGGGTTTGCCATGGCGTGGCTCGCCTGGACCGGCTGGATACCCTGGCTGCCGGGCGGCGAGGGTGCGCCGAATTAGGGCCTAGGACGCCGCCACCGCTTCCACCACCGGCTCGGACTCCTCGGTCGCGACGCGGTTGCGGCCTTCGCGCTTGGCGCGATAGAGCGCCGAGTCGGCGCGCTCGACGAACGAGGCGA
>DATLUE010000262.1:0-6743 GCA_035533255.1 Allostellaceae bacterium
TCGCTGCTGATCTTCGGCGGCGAGGTGCTGCGCGGTTTCTCGATCGCGATGCTGTGGGGCATCGTTGTCGGCACCTATTCGTCGCTCTTCATCGCCGCGCCGATGCTTTATTATATTCGACCCAAGCGCGGGGCGATCAAATCGGCCGATGCGGGCGAGGCCCCGGCCGCGAGCGGAAAGCCCTGACTTGGATATCACGCCGCTCGTCGCGCGAGACCGGCAAGTCATCGAGAGCTATGGCCCGGGCGGATTTCGGGTAAGCGGCGTCGCGCATGACGGCGCGATCCTGGTGCTGCCGCAGGCGACGCGGCCCTGGTCGGTCGCGTCGATCGCCGATGCAACGGCGGCAAATCTCGCGCCGGTCGTCGAGGCCGCGATCGAGATACTGCTGCTCGGCTGCGGCAAGCGGATGGCACTGGTGCCGCAAACTTTGCGCCAGGAATTGCGCGCGCGCGGCATCGTGGTCGATGCAATGGATACCGGCGCGGCCTGCCGTACCTACAACGTGCTGCTCGCCGAGGACCGGCGCGTCGCCGCGGCGCTGTTGCCGCCCCGATGAGCGCGGAACCAACCGCGCCGCGGCCGATTATCCGGGGATGAAAGCACTTTTGCTGTCTTTCGGCGCCCGCAAATCCGACGAGTCGCGGCGGATCGATAGCGGCATGCGGAGTATTGCCGCATGAGCGAGCCGTCACCCGGCGACTATCCCAAGCTGGCTGGCTGCGGCATCCTCGTGGTCGAGGATGAGGCGCTGATCGTCGCGGTGATCGAGGAAATGCTGATCGATCTTGGCTGCGGCACGGTCTGGACCGCCGCCACGACCGACCAGGCGTCGACGATCCTGCGCGACCACCGTCCGCATGCCGCCATTCTCGACGTCAATCTCGGCGGCGAGTCGGGTTACCGCCTGGCGCAAGTGCTTGCCGATTCGCAAATCCCCTTCGTGTTCGCGACCGGCTATGGCCGGCGCGGTCTGGCCGAGCAGTGGGCGACGCGGCCGGTCATCCAAAAGCCGTTCAAGCTCGATACCCTGGCCGCGGTGCTGAGCGCGTTACTATAGGAAAATGCGCCGCAGATAAATGGAAACGGGGCCGAAGCGGCCCCGTTTCGTCGTCATATCTCGATGCCGTAGAGGCGTTACATTCCGATGCCGTAGAAGTGAACTCCCGCCATGCAATAGAGCATCGGGATCGACAGCATCGTGTTGACGCGCGAGGCAAGGCCGGCTGTACGCGCGGCCACCTTGATTTCGTCGGGCGTCGCCGGGGTGATGCCGATATTCTTCTTCTGGTTCGGCCAGATGATGAACCAGACGTTGAACCACATGATCGTGCCAAGCCACATGCCGATGCCAATGTCGGTGTCGAGCGCCGAGTGGTCGCCGATACCGATCTTGATCGCCGAGCCGAGATAGCCGTTCATCCAGGCGAGAATGAGGCCGAAGAAGATCGTGCCCATCGCGCCCCAGCGGAACCAGAACAATGCCTCGGGCAGGATGAATTTCGCGACGCCCGGGCGCAACTCGGCCGGGATCTTCGGCATGGTCGGCGTTTGCGTGAAGTTGAAATACCAGAGATGACCGATCCACATGATGCCGCAGATGATGTGGCACCAACGAATGAAGAAATCCCACCAAAGGTAGCTGGCGAATTCCATGACGATATTCTCCCCTTTTTCCGCGTCAGGCGATGGCGTGTATCAGCAGGATGACGACGACCGTCAGCACGAAGCCGAGTGCGATCGTTTGCCCCAGAGAATCCAGCGGGTTTTTCATCGTGACGTTCCCCTTGTTGTCGACCAATGTGCCCACCCATCATACAAGCACGCCGCGCCGCCGACAATTGCGCCATGCAGGGCGGGCTGCCTGTCGGCACCGCCGCGACGTGTCATAATGGCGAAATGGATACCCGCTGCGTGCGCTGCGGCGCCGACTTCGCCTGCGATCCGGACGGGGCGTGCTGGTGCCTGAAGCCGCCTTATCTGCCGATGCCGAATCTTGACGCGACCTGCCTCTGCCCCGACTGCCTGGCGCGGGCGCGCGCGGCCGCAGCGCCCGCCGGGCCGAAAACCTGACGCGGCGCATGTCGCGATCGCGGTCGCCGCTTGCCGCCGAACTGCGCTCGCACGATCGCGACCGCTACCAGACGACGCTGTTTGCTCCAGCCGACTGCCGCGACGCGCTGGTCGCGCTCTATGCGTTCAACTACGAGATTGCCCGAATCCGCGAATCGGTGCGCGAGCCGATGATGGGCTTGATGCGACTGCAATGGTGGCGCGACGCGCTCGGCGAGATCTACGCCGGCGCGCGGCCGCGGCATCACGACGTGGTCGAGCCGCTAGCGGCGGCAATCCGGACGCATCGCCTCTCGCAAGCGCATTTCACCGCGCTGCTCGACGCGCGCGCGCACGACCTCGACGAGACGCCGCCGGAATCGCTGGACGCGCTCGAAGCCTATGCGACGGGTTCGTCGGCGAGCCTCGTCCAGCTTGCGCTTGCAATCCTCAGCGTCGATGATCCGGAGCCGCGCGCGGCCGGGAATGCGGTCGGGATCGCCTATGCGCTCGCGGGATTGCTGATCGCGGTGCCGTTCCATGCGCGGATGCGGCGGCTCTATCTGCCGCAGGCGCTGATCGCGCGTCATGGGCTCGATACCGATCGCACAGTATTCGCGCTGAAACCGTCGCCGCGGCTGGCGGCCATAGCGCGCGAGGTTGCCGCGCGTGCGCGGCTGCGCCTCGACGAAGCGCGGCGGCATCGCGGTTCGGTGCCGCGCGCGGCGCTGCCGGCCTTGCTGCCTGGCGTCCTTGCCGAGCGCCGGTTGCAGCGGCTCGCGCGCTTCGACCATAACGTGATGGACCCGCAGCTTGCGACCGAAGACACGCTGCAAAGCATGCGTCTTGCCCGGGCGGTGTTACGCGGGCGGTTTTAGCGATTCTATTCGGCCGCTTGCTCCGCCGGGGCGAGCCAGTTGCCGAGATCGGCGAGCGCGCGGCGCGCCAGCAGCGGCTTCTTCTCGCCGCGATTGGCGGGGGTGAGCACGCCGTCCGCCAGCGGCGGGAACAAGCCGAAATTGACGTTCATCGGCTGGAAGCTCGCGGCATCGGCGCCGCCGGTGATATGGGCCAGCAGCGCGCCGAGCGCGGTGGTTGCCGGCGGCGCCGCGATGGCGACGCCCGATTGCTCGGCAGCGGCGAAGCGGCCAGCCAACAAACCGATCGCCGCGCTTTCGACATAGCCTTCGACGCCGGTGATCTGGCCGGCGAAGCGCAGCCGCGGCAGCGATTTCAGGCGCAGACTCGTATCGAGCAGCTTCGGGCTGTTGATGAAGGTATTGCGGTGCAGCCCGCCGAGCCGCGCGAATTCGGCATGCTCCAAGCCGGGAATGGTGCGAAAGACGCGAAGCTGCTCGGCATGGCGCAGCTTGGTCTGGAAGCCGACGATATTGTAGAGCGTGCCGAGCGTGTTGTCCTGACGGAGCTGCACCACCGCCCACGGCCGGCGGCCGGTATGCGGATCGGTCAGGCCGACCGGCTTCATCGGCCCCCAGCGCAGCGTATCGACGCCGCGCGCCGCCATCACCTCGATTGGCAGGCAGCCGTTGAAATAGGGCGTCTCCCGCTCCCAATCGTGAAACGCGACCGCATCGCCTTCGCGCAATGCGGCAATGAATTGCTCATACTGCTCGCGGTCGAGCGCGCAGTTGATGTAGTCGGCGCTGTCGCCCTTGTCGTAGCGCGATTGCCGCCAGGTTTTCGTGTCGTCGATGCTGTCGGCATGAACGATCGGCGCGATCGCGTCGAAGAAGGCGAGGGCCTGCTCGCCGGTCTCGGCCGCGATCGCCGCAGCGAGATCGGGCGCGGTCAGCGGGCCGGTGGCGACGATCGTGCTGCCCCAATCGGCCGGCGGCAGCGTGTCGATTGCCTCGCGGCGGATCTCGATTAGCGCCTCAGCTTTGAGCGCCGCTTCGATACGGGCCGAGAACGCATCGCGATCGACCGCGAGCGCGCCGCCCGCGGGCAGGCGGCTGGCATCGGCGGCGCGCAGGATGAGAGAATCGCAGCGCCGCATCTCCTCATGCAACAGCCCGACCGCGTTGTTCTCGGTGTCGTCGGAGCGCAACGAGTTCGAGCAGACGAGCTCGGCGAGATGATCGGTGCGATGCGCGTCGGTTCCGCGCAGCGGCCGCATCTCGTGCAGCACCACGGCGGCGCCGGCGCGCGCCGCTTGCCAGGCAGCCTCGCTGCCGGCCAAGCCGCCGCCGATGATGTGGATGGTATGTGAACTATCGCTCATCGAACGCGATAATAAGTGAAAGCGCGGCCTCGCGCACGTTCATTGCAAGACGATTACAAGTCTCCTGAAGCTTGCCGAAGGGCAGCTTCGCTCAGGGCGAGGAGATTATGTGTACGGCATCTACTGTCGATGCCACGCGCTCTCCCACCTCACCCTGAGCGAAGTTGAAGGGCGCAGGATCGCCCTACACCAAATCCGCCGGCGCTTTACGCCCGCTTGAGCTTCTTGGTCTCGCCGGTGCGCGCGAGATAGCTGCGCAGATAATCGCCGGTATAGCTGCCTTTGGCGGCAACGATCTGCTCGGGCGTGCCGGTGGCGACGATGCGGCCGCCGGCCGAGCCGCCCTCGGGGCCGAGATCGATCAGCCAATCGGCGGTTTTGATGACCTCGAGATTGTGCTCGATGACGAGAACGGTATTGCCCTGATCGACCAGCGCGTGCAATACGTCGAGCAGCTTCTTCACGTCCTCGAAATGCAGGCCGGTGGTCGGCTCGTCGAGGATATAGAGCGTGCGGCCGGTCGCGCGCCGCGACAATTCCTTCGCGAGCTTGACGCGCTGCGCCTCGCCGCCCGAGAGCGTGGTCGCGGCCTGGCCGATATGGATGTAGCCGAGACCGACGCGCTGCAAGGTGACGAGCTTGTCGCGGATCACCGGCACGGCGCGGAAGAACTCGGCGCCTTCCTCGACTGTCATGTCGAGCACGTCGGCGATGCTTTTGCCCTTGAACGTCACCTCGAGGGTCTCGCGGTTGTAGCGCTTGCCGTTGCACACGTCGCATTGCACGAACACGTCGGGCAGGAAGTGCATCTCGATCTGGATGACGCCGTCGCCCTCGCATGCCTCGCAGCGGCCGCCCTTGACGTTGAACGAGAACCGGCCCGGCCCGTAGCCGCGTGCCTTGGCCTCGGGCAGGCCGGCGAACCAGTCGCGCATCGGCGTGAAGGCGCCGGTATAGGTCGCTGGGTTGGACCGCGGCGTGCGGCCGATCGGCGATTGGTCGATGTCGACGATCTTGTCGAGATGCTCGACGCCCTCGATGGCGTCGTGCGGCCCGGGATGCTCGTGTGCGCCGTTGAGCCGGCGGGCGAGCGCCTTGTAAAGCGTGTCGATCACCAGCGACGACTTGCCGCCGCCCGAGACGCCGGTAACGCAGGTGAAAGTGCCGAGCGGGAATTCGGCGGTGATGTTTTTGAGGTTGTTGGCGCGCGCGCCGGCGATCTTGAGGCGCTGGCCGGCATGGCCCTTGCGGCGCTGCGCGGGCACCTCGATGCGGCGCCGGCCGGTCAGATATTGCGCGGTGATGCTCTCGGGCACCGCCAGGACCTCCGCGGGCTTGCCGGCGGCGATCACCTTGCCGCCGTGGATGCCGGCCTCGGGTCCGATATCGATGAGATAATCCGCGGCGCGGATCGCTTCCTCGTCATGCTCGACGACGATCACCGTGTTGCCGAGATCGCGCAGCCGCTTGAGGGTCTCGAGCAGCCGGTCGTTGTCGCGTTGGTGGAGGCCGATCGACGGCTCGTCGAGCACATAAAGCACGCCGGTCAGGCCCGAGCCGATCTGCGAGGCGAGGCGGATGCGCTGGCTCTCGCCGCCCGACAAGGTGCCCGCGGCGCGCGACAGGGTCAGGTATTCGAGTCCGACATTGCGCAGAAAGCCGAGCCGCTCGTTGATCTCTTTCAGGATGCGCTGCGCGATATCGCGCTGCTTGGCGGTCAGGTGCTTGGCAAGCGCGCCGAACCACTCGCAGGCATCGAGAATCGAGAAATCGCACACCTCGCTGATGTCGAGCTTGTGGATCTTCACCGCCAGCGCCTCGGGCTTGAGGCGGCGGCCGTGACAGACCTCGCATTCGGTGGTGTTCTGGTAGCGGCCGAGCTCTTCTTTCAGCCAGGCGCTGTCGGTCTCCTTGAAGCGCCGCTCCATGTTGGGGATCACGCCCTCGAACGGCCGCGTCGTCGCGTAGCTCTTGGTGCCGTCGTCATAGCGCATGGTGATCGGCGTTTCGCCCGAGCCGTAGAGCACGGTTTGGCGGACTTTCTCCTGCAGGTCCTTCCACGCCGTGTTGGTCGAGGTCTTGAAGTGCCGCGCGATGCTGTCGAGCGTCTGCGCGTAATATTGCGAGCTCGATCCGGCCCAGGGCGCGATCGCGCCTTCGCGCAGGGATTTGCGCTCGTCGGCGATCACCAGCTCGGGATCGAAGAACAGCTTGGTGCCGAGCCCGTCGCAACCCGGGCGGGCGCCGTGCGGGTTGTTGAACGAGAATAGCCGCGGCTCGATCTCGGGAATGGTGAAGCCCGAGACCGGGCAGGCGAATTTCGCCGAGAAAATCGTGCGCTCGCCGCCATCCGCGTGCTCGCCGATGGCGATTCCGTCGGCCAGCTTCAGCGCGGTCTCGAGCGAATCGGCGACGCGGTTGCCGAGGCCTTCGCGCACGACGATGCGGT
>DATLUE010000263.1:0-4797 GCA_035533255.1 Allostellaceae bacterium
ATGCGCTGCAACACGGCTTTGGCGCTCATGGCTGATCCCTCCTGCTTGGCCTCACAGTCGCACCGCGATGCCCGCCTTGGCAAGATAGGCTTTGGCCTCGGCAAGGCGGTAAATGCCGAAATGAAAGATCGACGCCGCCAGCACCGCGGTGGCGTGGCCGTCGCGAATCCCCTCGACCATATGATCGAGCGTGCCGACGCCGCCCGAGGCGATCACCGGAACCCGCACCGCATCGGCCACCGCATGCGTCAAGGCGATGTCGAAGCCGGATTTGGTGCCGTCGCGGTCCATCGAGGTCAGCAGGATCTCGCCGGCGCCGAGCTGCGCCATGCGCTGCGCCCAGCCGATCGCCTCGATGCCGGTCGCATTGCGCCCGCCATGCGTGAAGACCTCCCAGCGCGCCGGGCCGGTCCGCTTGGCGTCGATCGCGACCACCACGCATTGGCTGCCGAATTTCTCGGCCGCCTCGCGCACGAAATCGGGCCGCGCCACCGCCGCGGTGTTGATCGAGGTCTTGTCGGCGCCGGCGAGCAGCAGCTTGCGGATGTCGTCGACGTTGCGCACGCCGCCGCCGACCGTGAGCGGCATGAAGCATTGCTCGGCGGTGCGCTGGACCGCGTCGTAAAGCGTCGCGCGATTCTCGGACGAGGCGGTGATGTCGAGAAAGCACAGCTCATCGGCGCCTTCGGCGTCGTAGATACGCGCCTGTGCCACCGGATCGCCAGCATCGACCAGATCGACGAAGTTGATGCCCTTGACGACACGGCCGTCGCGCACGTCGAGGCAGGGTATGACGCGCATCTTGAGCATCGCTCAGCCTACCATCGCCAAAGCCTGTGCCAGATCGATGCGCCCATCATAGAGCGCGCGGCCGAGAATCGCGCCGGCGATGCCGGCGTCTTCGCATTCTTTCAACGCGGCGAGATCGGCGAGCGTCGCAACGCCGCCCGAGGCGATCACCGGCGTCTTCAGCTTTTGCGCCAGCGCCGCGGTCGCCGCGACATTGACGCCGGCAAGCGCGCCGTCGCGCTCGATATCGGTGAAGATGATCGCCGCCGCGCCGGCCTCCTCGACCCGCAGCGCCAGGTCTAGCGCGGTCATCGCCGAGGTCTTGGCCCAGCCCTCGACCGCGACCCGGCCGCCGCGCGCATCGATGCCGACCGCGACCCGGCCGGGAAATCGCCGGCAGGCCTCGGTGACGAGCGCGGGATCGGTCAGCGCGGCGGTGCCGAGGATCACGCGCGCAATGCCTTTGCCGAGCCAGGCCTCGATGGTCGCGAGATCGCGGATGCCGCCGCCGAGCTGCGCCGGGACCTGCACCGCAGCGAGGATCGCCTCGACGCTCGCCGCGTTCATCGGCTTGCCGGCGAACGCCCCGTCGAGATCGACCAGATGCAGCCAGCGGCAGCCGGCCGCGACGAAGCTTTGCGCCTGGGCCGCCGGGTCGTCGTTGAACACCGTCGCGGCGCTCATTTCGCCGCGCAGCAGGCGCACGCAGCGTCCGCCCTTGAGATCGATCGCCGGATAGAGAATCACGGCTTGGCCTTGGCGCGTCCTGCCAGCCGCTTGAGGTAAAAATAGCCGGGAATCACCTTGCCATCGACGCGCGCATAGGCCGGATGCGTGCCCCAGCGCTGGAAGCCCATCGCCTCGTAAAGCCCGATCGCCGCTTCCTGGGTGGCGCGAACATCGAGGTTCAAGACCGCGAAGCCGGCGGCGCGCGCCGCGTCCTCGATCGCCTCGATCATGCGCCGTGCGAGACCGTGCCCGCGCGACCACGGCGCGAGGAAGTTGCTCGTGAGCTGCGCGGCGAAGGCCTGCGCCTCGTTGTTGCGCGGCGGCGCCACCAATTGCACCGAGCCGCAGATGGTGCCGTTGAGGCGCGCGACGTACAGCGAGCGCTCGGGCACCAGCACGACGCCCCGCCAAAAGGATTCGAGCAGATGGCGCGCCGGCGCCTTGACCCAGCCGAAGCCACCGCCGTCCTCGATCGCCGCGACCGTGGCCTCGCACAGATCCTCGAGATCGTCGCCCTCGAAAGCGCGCAGCCGCTCGACCGCGGTGGTAACCGCCGCCGCGCTCACGGCCGCCAGCGCAGGAAATTGGCGATCAGCCGGAGGCCCGTCATCTGGCTTTTCTCGGGATGGAACTGCACGCCGAGGATGTTGTCGCGCCCGACGACCGCGGCAATCGGCCCGGCATAATCGACATCGGCGACGAGGTCGCCGGCATCGCCGGGCGTCAGCGCATAGGAATGGACGAAATAGGCATGCGCGCCGTTCTCGATCCCCTCAAGCACCGGATGCGGGCGGCGGAGTTGCAACTGGTTCCAGCCCATATGCGGAATTTTCAGACTCTCGTCCCGCGGCTCAAGCGGCCCGACTTCGCCCTTGATCCAGCCGAGCCCGTCGACGGTCTCGAATTCGCGCCCGCGCTCGGCCAAAAGCTGCATGCCGACGCAGATGCCGAGAAACGGCCGGCCGTCGCGGATCACGACCTGGCGCAGCGCCTCCTCCATGCCCGGCACGGCGGCCAAGCCGCGGCGGCAATCGGCGAAGGCGCCGACGCCCGGTAGCACCACCCGCGACGCGTCGCGCAAGCTATCGGCATGATTGGTCACGAGCACGCGGCCGTCGGCGCCGCTTTCGCGCGCCGCGCGCTCGAACGCCTTGGCCGCCGACCGCAGATTGCCCGAGCCGTAATCGATCACCACCGTGGTCATGTCAGAGCGACCCGCCGAGCACGCCTTTCGTCGACGGCACCGCATCGCGCCGCCGGGGGTCGAGCGCCACCGCCTGGCGCAGCGCGCGGGCGAGGCCCTTGAAGCAGGATTCGACGATGTGGTGGTTGTTCTCGCCGTAGAGATTTTCGACATGGACGGTCGCGCCCGCCGATTGCGCGAAGGCCTGAAACCATTCCTTGAACAGCTCGGTGTCCATCTCGCCGAGCTTCGGGCGCGAGAATTTGACCTTCCAGATCAGATAGGGCCGGTTGGACAGATCGAGCGCGACCCGGGTCAGGGTCTCGTCCATCGGCACCAGCGCCTCGCCCCAGCGCATGATGCCGCGCCGGTCGCCCAGCGCCTTCGCCACCGCCTCGCCGACGACATAGCCGCTGTCTTCGGTAGTGTGATGGAAATCGATATGGAGATCGCCCGTCGCCTTGACCGCCAGATCGATCAGGCTGTGGCGCGAAAGCTGATCCAGCATGTGATCGAGGAAGCCGATGCCGGTGGCGATCTCGGAGACGCCCTGTCCGTCGAGATCGAGCCGCGCCGCGATGCTGGTCTCGCGCGTCTTGCGCTCGACGGTGGCGTGACGAGCGACGCCTTGGGCACGCGCGGCGGGCGGTTTCGCTTTCGCTTTGACTGTGGGCAAGGGAAACTCCTCAGGCCGCGCTTTTAGCACCCTTCGAGACGCGATGCTACGCATCGCTCCTCAGGATGAGGACCCACCAATGCCTTACCCTGAGGCGCAGCGCTTAGCGCTGCGCCTCGACGGGTGGCGGTTAGATGACCAGCGCGCCGTGCTCGCTTTCGCCCTCGGTGAAGCCGCGCGATTTCATCCAGTCGTAGGTCCGGCCGAACAAGGTCGGATCGTAGTAATCGACATGCTTGTAGTGGACGAAGGCGCGCAGCAGTTCTTGCGGCTTGAGCGCGCCCTTGGTCGGCGCACAGATATGGTGCGCATATTTGTAGAAATCGGCGTTGACGCGATCGACCGCCTGGTTCTCGGCATCGTAATAGGCCTTGCGTTGCTCGGAGGTGAGGTTGGCGCCGACAACCTCGCCACCGCGATAGAACTCGGCGGCGATGATATGCGCGCCTTCCTTCAGCCCGAGGCTGATGAACGGCTCCATCACCACGACGGCGTTGTGCTGACGGTCGCGCAGCGCTTCCCAACGCTGCCACGGCAGGCCGCCCTTGTCGATCTTCACATGCTCGCGGCCGACCGCACTTTCGAGCATCTGGATCGCGGTGAAATGCGAGCCGGTCGATTCCTGCACCAGCACTCCGATATCGGCGAGGTCGCGCGGCGTCTGCAACGAGTCGTCGAAGGTGATGATCGCCTGGGCCGCGACCGAGGCGCGCAGGGCGGCGATGCTGCCGCCGCGCTTGCCGCGCTCGAGCCGGTCGATGCTGGCCCATTCGCAGACGTTGTAGCCGTCGGCCGAGCCGCATTCGAACATTTGCTCTTTCATCCGCGAGAGCGCCGGCATCATGATGTTGTCTTGCTTTTCGCGGTCGGACCATTTGCCGGTCATGTGGACGTCGAGCCCCGCCTTCTCGAACAGCTTTTCCTCGATGCCCACCATGACCGGCAGGTCGAAGACCGGATTGTTGGGCGCGATCCGTACCAGGGGAAGCTCATTCGCCATAACTCATCTCCTTGACTTCGTGGGGAAACCGATCATCCGCTTGATCGCGACCGCGGCGCTCCCCACATCTTTGCCTTGCGCTCCCATCGATTGCGGAAACCAGGACATGCAGGAAGAACCTTCGAACGCTTGGCACGGTACCACCATCATCGCCGTGCGGAAAGATGGCCGCGTCACCCTGGCCGGCGACGGCCAGGTGTCGATGGGCAATACGGTCGTCAAGTCCAACGCCAAGAAATTGCGCCGGCTCGCCGGCGGCACGGTCCTGGCGGGCTTTGCCGGCGCCACCGCCGACGCCTTCGCGCTGTTCGAGCGGCTGGAAGCCAAGCTTGAGCAATATCCGAACCAGCTCTCGCGCGCCTGCGTCGAATTGGCGAAGGACTGGCGCACCGACCGCTATCTGCGTCGGCTCGAGGCGAT
>DATLUE010000264.1:0-28728 GCA_035533255.1 Allostellaceae bacterium
CCGAGGCGCGGCCGGATCGCATCACCGGCTATACCGGCGTCTATCCCGACCCCGCCAGCCTCGCCGCGGCGGCACCCTATTCGGCACCGCCGCGCAGGCCGTGGTTCTCCTCGCTTCTGCCTTAGGTCAGAACCGTCCCGCCTGATAATCCGCGATCGCCTCGTGGATTTGCTCGGGCGTGTTCATGACGAACGGCCCATAGCGCGCGACCGGCTCGTCGAGCGGCTGCCCAGCCACCAGCAGCACCCGCGCCGACGCAGCACCAGCCCCGAGGACGACTCGATTGCCGCCGCCGAGCACAGCAAGCGTGCCGCGCGGCACGGTCTGACCAGACTCGACGCTTGGCCCAGCGCCGATCCGCGCCGCACCCTCGAACGGATAAGCAAACGCGTTCTGGCCCGCCGGCAGGTCGATCGCGGTCGCGGCACCGGCCGGCAGCTCAACATCGAGGAAGGTCGGCGCCGTGGCGATGCCGGCGACCGGCCCCGTCACCCCGGCGACCGTGCCAGCGACGACATGGACCCGCACGCCACCCGGCAGTTCCACCACCGGCACCTGGTCGGGCTCGAATTCCTGGTAGCGCGGGGCGGTCATCTTCTCGGCCGCCGGCAGATTGACCCATAATTGGAAGCCCCACATCAAGCCGGCTTCCTGCTCGGGCATTTCCGAATGGACGATGCCGCGCCCGGCGGTCATCCACTGCACGCTGCCCGGCCGCAGCAAGCCGCTATGGCCCTTGTTGTCACCGTGACGCATGCGCCCGGCGAGCATGTAGGTCACGGTCTCGAAGCCGCGGTGCGGATGATCGGGAAAGCCGCCGATATAGTCGGCGCCGTCCTCGGAACGGAACTCGTCGAGCAGAAGGAAAGGATCGAGCGCGCCGAGCGTCTGGTTACCGATCACTCGGGTGAGCTTCACCCCCGCGCCGTCGCTGGTCGGCTGGCCGAGCGAGAGCCGAGCCACTTGCCGCGCATCGCTGGTCTGGTCGAGCATGATGATCTTGCCTCTCAAGAAATTCGCTTGAGAGGTTATATAAGCGCTCGACTCGCCGCCTGCGATGGCCGCGGCGTTCGGCCAAGCCTTATGAGGCTTTCGGCGTTTCGACGAGATCGGCGAGCTTTTGGCGCAGGTTCTTGGCCTTGTCGCTCGGCAGCGCGTAGACCCAGGGCGAGAGCCTGGTATTGAGATCGGCGGCCAGCTTCGTGCCATCGCCGGTGCCGGACGCCGTGAATCTCGCCCAGCTTTTCCCGTCCTTGTCGGCGAGATCGACGCTAATGGTCAGCCCATTGAAGGCGACGAATTGCGCGTGGCTGACGCCGTCTTTCGGGAAATCGAAACCCTTGGCCGGGCTGACATCGTCGAGCTGCAGCGCGGCCAGCGTGCCGGCCGCATCGTCGAGCACGCTGTCGTATTTGAGCTTCTTGTCCTTGGGCATGGCGACCAGCGCCAGTTTGTCGGCGGGCTGGGCGCGCGCGATCGTGACGCTCGACCCGTCGGGCTGCGTGAGGATCGTCTGCTTGACCTGCGCCAGCGGCAGGTCGAGCAGCTTCTTGTCGAGCCAATCGGCGGTGTTGCCGGCGAGATCGAGATTGCCGCGCGCCAGCCAGGATTGCGCCGTGCCGGGCTTGCGGACATAGACGCCGCCTTCGCCGCCGCCGAGCTGGTCGGCGCGATGCTTGCCGGTGATGACCTCGCCCAGCAACACGCCTTTGGTATCCGCGAGCGTCACCATCGTGGATTTCGAATCCTTGCCGCCGGCGTCCTCGACTTCGAGCCGCGGGTAGAATTTGGGCTTCGCGGTTTTGGGCTCGATATAGATCATATCGGCGAGGCCGAGCAGCGCCTGGCGCACCTTGGTCGTGTCGGCAGGATAGCCGCCGCGCTCCTCGACCGACCAATTGCCGCCGTCGCGCACCAGCGTGGTCTTCTGATCGGCGTGGACCAGCGCCATCCGGCCGACATCGCCGAGACGCTGCGCGACCTCCGGCAGCACCGGCTGGCCGGCGAGCGGATCGGGCTGCATGCCGGCGGTGTGCGAGACCAAAACCGCGAGCGCGACGGCCACCACCGTCGTTCCGACCAACGCGAGAAGCCCTTTGTTCTGCATGGCGTTGTCCCTTACGCGCCGCTACGAGCTTGGCGCTTGCGCCGCCGGAAGCGCACCCCGCCGATGACGATGGCGACCAGACCGACCAGGATTGGCACGAAGGCGATGTCGAAAAATTCCGTCCAGGCCTGCAGCCGGTCGATATCCTGGCGCAGCGCGAGCTGGACTCGGCGCAATTGCTGGCGGATCGTCAGCATGTCGCCGCGGAAATTGTCGATCGCCTGCTCTTGCTGGGTGGCGAGCGCAACGCCCGGCCGGCCGCCCTGCGCGCGCAGATTCTTGATTTTGTCTTGCGTGTCCTTGAGCTTGGTCTCGAGGTCCTTCTCGGTCGCCTGATAGCGCGCATCGGCGGCGCGCTGGATATTGTCGATCAACTCGAACGGCCGCGCCGAGGTGCCGCGGCTGCGCAAGCTGACGAGATCGTCGCCGCCGGCGAGCACGTCGAGCGCATTGGCGACGAAATCGCCGTTGTTCGCGACCGGGATCACCACGTTCTGGCCGAAGAAATCCTGGCTTTGCTCCCAGAAGCGGTCCTCGAGGATGTCGGTGTCGGCAACGACGATCACGTCGATCGGCTTCGCCGCGGTCTTGATCTGCGGCGCAGCCGCAGGCGTTGGCGGCGATGGCGTCGCGCTCGCTGCCGGCGGCGTCGCAGACGCGTCCTTCTTGTCGTCCTTCGCCTTCTTATCCTTGGGGGGGCCGTCGGGAAAAGCGGTGGTGGCCGGGCCGGTCACCTGCGCCGCGAGCGTCAGCCGCTTGCCGTCGGGCTTGAAGTCGCGCAGCAGGCCGCCGACGTCGGGAACGCCGCCGACGCCCTGGATTTTCGCGACCGGGATCGCCATCGAATCGGTCGAGGTGCTGATCAGGGGCGTGAAGGTGGTCTTGGCAGCTTTCGTCGGATCGAGAATTCCCGCCGACGCCATGTTGATATGCGTCAGGTCTGCGGTAATCGGGCTTTCGTGATTGAGATCTTGTTGATCGAGCGACAGCCAGGCGACGTAATCCATCGCCTCGACATGCTGCGCGGTGCCGGCATTGACGCGCCGCGCCGCGCGCCGGTCGCCCGCCACCATCTTGGGCTCCATCGTCAGCCCCCAGGCCGCGAACAGCTTCGGCATGTCGCTGTCCAGCGGCATGCCTGGTGGATTGAGCTGGCTCGGATGCATCTGCTGGGTTTCCGAATTCGGATCGACGAACACCAGCGCCTTGCCGCCGCCCAGCACGAATTGGTCGATGGCATAAAGCGTCTTGTCCGAGAGGTGCTGCGGATGCGCGATCATCAGCACGTCGACATCGGACGGCACGCGGTCGAGCTCGGTCGAGAGGTCCTTGATGTCGTAGAGGCCTTTGATCTGATCGATCACCGCATAGGGGATCATCGGCTGGCCCTGCATCGCCGCCATCATGTCGCCTTCGAGCGGCAGATCGGTCAGAAGCCCGATCACCGGCTTTTTCGGGAAGGCGAGACTGTGGATGAGCTTCGTCAGATCGTATTCGAGAAACTGCTCGCGCTCGGGCTGGAAGAACGGGATGATCTGCAGATCGTCGGTCGAATTGGTCGCGGCGAGGCCGAAATAGATCTGCTCGCCGCCCTGGTCGAGCGGCACGCCTTGGAGGCCGAAGGCGACGGCGCGATCCTCGACCGCCGAGAACGGCTTCGGGTCGAGCTCTTGCAGCTCGATCTTGCCCTTGGCGACGGCGGCGTATTCCTCGAGCATCTCGCGCACGCGCTGCGCATAGACGCCGTAGGACGGAATCTCGTCGCCGAGTTTCTTGGAATAATAGAATCGCAGCACCAGCGGCTCGTCGATCTTCGCGAGCGTCGAGCGCGTGCCCTGCGACAGCGTGTAGAGCTTGCCCTGGGTCAGGTCGATGCGGGTGGTGTCGAGCGTCCGGTTGGCGATGACGTTGACGGCGACGAACAGCACCGCCGCGGAGATCAATCCGACAACCGCGAGGCTGCGGCGGGACAGCGTGGGGGAACTCATGCTGGCCTCAATCCGCCTTGGTGAGATCGACGATGACGGCGTTGGCATAGAGGAACAGCGCCATTACCGAGACGAAGAACACCGCGTCGCGCAGATCGATCACGCCGCGCAAGATCGCGTTGAAGTGGCTGTAGAAGCTGAACGAGGCGATGGTGTCGAGCACGCTCGGCGGCGCCCAATCCTGAAGGAAGCCGAGGACGACGGTCGAGCCGCTGACGGTGAAGAGGAAGCACGCCGCCGCGGTCAGCACGAACGCGATCACCTGGTTCTTGGTGAGCGCCGAAAGCGCCGAGCCGATCGCCAAATAGCCGCCGGCCATCAGGAAGCTGCCGACATAGGAGGCGACGATCACGCCGTTGTCGGGGCTGCCGAGCACGTTCACCGTGATCCAGAACGGGAAGGTGAGGATCAGCGCGATGCCGGCGAATGCCCAGGCGGCGAGGAACTTGCCGAGCACCGCCGCGGTCATCGAGATCGGCAGCGTCAGGAACAGCTCTATCGTGCCGCTCTTGCGCTCCTCGGCCCAGAGCCGCATCGACAGCGCCGGAATGAAGACCAGATAGAGCCAGGGGTGGAAGCTGAAGAAAGCGACCAGATCGTCCTGGGCGCGATCGAAGAAATTGCCGAGGAAGAACGTCAGGGTGCCGGCGAGCACCAGGAAGATCACGATGAAGACGTAGGCGAGCGGCGTCGCAAAATAGCTCGCGAGCTCGCGGCGGAAGATGATCCAGGTGTTGTGCATCGGATTGTCGCTCAGGCTGCCGGCGCGGTGATCGCGCGGAACACGTCGTCGAGCCGGCCGCGCTCGACTCGCATGCCGGCGATCGGCCAGCCCGCGGTGCGCACCAGATCGGTGACCTCGGAAACGATCGCGTGGCCGTCGCGCGGAAAGATCATCAACCCGGCGCCCTCATCGTCCTCGACCGGCTCGACCGAGCTGACGCCAGGCAGCCGCAGCAGCGCGGTCGCCGCATCCGGCGCCTCGCCCGAGATCGCCAGCCGCACCGCGTTGTGATGGCGCGAGCGCGCCTCGAGCTCGGCGGGCGTGCCGTCGGCCAGGAGCCTGCCATGCGCGATGATGGTGGCGCGGGTGCAGACCGCGTCGACCTCCTCGAGAATATGCGTCGAGATGATGATCGCCTTCGACGGCGCAAGCTCGGTGATGAGCGTGCGCACCTCGTGCTTTTGATTGGGATCGAGACCGTCGGTCGGCTCGTCGAGGATCAGCACGTCGGGATCGTGCAGCAGCGCCTGCGCTAGCCCGACGCGGCGCTTGAAGCCTTTCGAGAGCGTGTCGATCGGCTGCGCCAGCACGCCGCCGAGCGCGGTGCGCTTGACCGCGAGATCGATGCGCTTCTGCGCGTCGGCGCCATCGAAGCCGCGAATGCGCGCGATGAAATGCAGGAAGCTGTGCGGCGTCATGTCGGGATAAGCCGGCGCGCCTTCGGGCAGATAGCCGATATGGCGCTTGGCGGCGATCGGATCGGCGACGATATCGGCGCCGCACACCACCGCGGTGCCGCTGGTCGGCGCGAGAAAGCCGGTGATGACTTTCATGGTGGTCGATTTGCCGGCGCCGTTCGGACCAAGGAAACCGAGCACTTCGCCGCGGCCGACCGTGAACGACACGTCGCTCACCGCCGTCACCGGCCCAAACCGCCGGGTCAGATGGCGAACTTCAATCATCGCGTCCATGGTGACCGTCTCGCTCCCGGATTCTTCTTCTGAGACCAGGGGCCATAAGCCGCATTTCGCGCCGGAAAATCAAGCCTCGGCATCGCGAGTAGGACTTAATTCGCTGTAATGTAGCGGAGATTCAGCCCTTCAGCGCGGTTTTGATCGCGCCGGTCAGGACCGGATCGTCGGGCGCGACCCGCGACGGCCACGCGCCCGCGAGCGTACCGTCGGCCGTGACCAGGTATTTGTGGAAGTTCCAGCGCGGCGCGCCGCCGACCGATGCGACCCACTGATAGAAGGGATGCGCGTTCGCGCCGGTTACCGGCTCTTTCGCGGCCAGCGGAAAATCGACCGCGAAATTCTTGCTGCAAAAATCATGAATCTCGGCGTCGCCGCCCGGCTCTTGCCCGCCGAAATCGTTCGAGGGCACGCCCAGCAGCACGAAACCCCGATCGCGATAGCGCTGCCACAGCGTCTCGAGCCCGGCATATTGCGGGGTGAAGCCGCATTCCGAGGCGGTGTTGACCACCAGCACCGGCTTGCCGCGCCAGGCCGCCAGCGGCAACGCGCCGCCGTCGATCTTGCGGAAGCTGAAATCATGCGCGCTCATGCTGGTGCTCCTTGGAAGCGCTTCGCGTCGGCGGCGGCATAGGCAGCGACCTTCATATCGGCCGCCTGCGCCCGCTTCAGCCGCGCGATCAGATCGCCGAGCTTGGCCGCGGGCAGCGCGCAGGTCACTTCGGTGTTCGGCATGCCGGTGCGCACGCGGCTCAGCATGCAGCCGCTCGACACCGCGACTGCGCCGGTCTCCTGGGCGATCGGGATGATGTGGCATTGCGGCTTGCCCTCGAAGTGCAGCTCGGGCCACGCGTCCTTGACCAGCATGAGCTGCTTGCCGGTCAAACGCAGGAACACGATATCGGGATCGAACGCCGCCGCGGCGAGCGGGCCGTAGAGCACCGCCTGGGGCTTTTTCGCCACGGTCGGAATTGTCGCGGCATCTGCCATCGTCACCCATTCGGCGCCGACGAAGGCCGCGACATCGGCGCCCGAGGCCGCCTCGGCCAAGGTCTTGAAGCCATGCGTATAGCTGCCGACGCTGCAATTGCCGTGATCGGCGGCGACGGTCGCGAAGGCGTGCTCGGTCGCCGTCATCCAGAAGACGCAGCCCGCCGGGGCCGCACCGGTGCGCCCGTCCGGCGTCGGCGACGGCATCGCGCCGCCCGGCCGCGGCAAGCCCGCCGGCACGCTGTCGACGAACGCGATCGCGATCGGCGGCACCGACAGTCCCAACAGATCGCGCAAATCGCGGTCGTGCGTCGCGGCGTTTTCATTGTTCATCATGGTCTTCTCACCCGTAACGTTGTTCGGTCCAAGGATCGCCGCGCTCGTGATAGCCGCGCTCTTCCCAGAAGCCCGGCCGGTCGCGCGCGACAAATTCGATGCGCTGCACCCATTTCGCGCTTTTCCAGAAATAGAGCTTCGGCACGATCGCGCGCACCGGCCCGCCATGCTCGCTCGGCAGCGGCTTGCCTTGCCAGGAATGCGCCAGCAGCACGTCATCATCGTCGAAATCAGCGAGCGGCAAATTGGTGGTGTAGTCGTCATAGCTGTGAAAGACCACGAAACGCGCCTCGGCCTTGGGCTGGACCAAGCTCAAGATGTGCTTAGCGCCGACGCCGTCCCATCGATTGTCGAAGCGCGACCACGCGGTGACGCAATGGATGTCGGAAACGTCGCCGGTTTGCGGCTGGCCCATGAACTCGGACCAGCTCCAATCGAGCCTGGTCGCGACCAGGCCGTCGACCGCGAGCCGCCAGCGCTCGGCCGCAATATTGGGCGCGACGCCGAGATCGAGCACCGGCCAGTCACGCACCAAATGCTGCCCCGGCGGCAGGCGGTCCTTCGGCGGTTGGGCACCTTGCGGGCGGGCGCTGCCGGTCAGCAGCCGGCCGACGCGCGCCCAGCGCTCTTTGGCTGCCACCAGCTTGGGCCGCGCCTGCGCGAGCTTGTCGCCCAACCCGTCGTTTGGGGGCTTTTCGTCTGGGGGCTTGTCGGTCATCGCCACATCGTCGGTCGACCGGGAGATTACCGCGCGCCGCGAGGCATTCCAGGGATTTCCCGTTGCACGCGGATGGCCGCTTGGTCGAGACTGCGGCCGCATCATGCTGTTGCTCATCCTCGTCAAAGGCATCGTCGTCGGCATCGTCATCGCACTGCCGGTCGGGCCGGTGGGCGTGTTATGCGTGCGGCGTTGCCTGTTCGAGGGCGCGAGATACGGCTTCGTCTCGGGGCTTGGCGCGGCGGCCGCCGATGCCAGCTTCGGCGCGATTGCCGGCTTCGGCCTGACCTATTTGCGCGATTGGCTGCTCGGCTATCAGGATTGGTTCGGCCTCGCCGGCGGGCTGTTTCTGCTTGCCTTCGGCATCAAGGCGCTGTTCATGGGCCGCCCGCGCGAGCCTGAGCCCCTCGGCGGCGAGCATTTGCTCGGCGCTTTTGCCTCGACCTTCGCCCTCACCATCGCCAACCCGATCACGCTGCTGTCGTTCGCAATGATCTTCGCCAAGGTCGGTGCCGGCGCGACCGCTGGTATCGGCGACATCTCGGTGCTGGTCGCCGGCGTCTTCGCGGGCTCGCTGCTGTGGTGGCTGAGCTTGAGCTTCGGTATCGCCTCGGTGCGCCATATGGCCGGCAACATCGTGATGCTGTGGATCAATCGGGTTTCGGGCGCGATCCTGCTGTCGTCGGGCGGCGGATTGCTGGTGCTCGCGGTCCAAGGGCTACGCGCCGCCGGCTGACGCCCATTCTTGGCCTCGCAGCGGGGCGCGGCTAAGCTTGCACGTTATGACATTGCGCCGCTTCTTGCCGTGGCTCGCCATTGTGGCGCTGTGCCTCGCGCCGCCGGTCGCGGCCAAGGCGCAGAGCGCGGCATTGGCGCTCGCAGCACCCGCAACCGCGGCGCCGTCGACCGCCCCCACCGTCGCACAGCTCCAAGCGCTGGTTGCGACGCTCAAGGACGACAAGGCGCGCACCCAGCTCGTCGAGGAGCTGCAATCGCTGGTCGCCGCGGAAACCGCGCAGCAGAAAGCAAAGCCCGCCACGCCGATATCGTGGTTCTCGGGGCTGCCGGGCCAGCTCGACGCGATCGGCGGCGAAGTGCTGGCGGCGGTGCCGATCTTCGCGCAAGCACCGCGCTTCGCCGCCTGGGTCGATTTTCAGGTCCAGAACGACCAGCGGCGCCAGCGCTGGATCGCGATCACGACCAAGCTGCTGGCGATGTTCGTCGCCGGGATCGCCGCCGATCTGGCGGCGCGGCTCCTGCTGCGGCGTCCCGCCCGCTTCCTCAATGCGCGGCAGAGCGAGAGCCTGCCGGTGCAGCTTCTGCTGTTGACGCTGGCAGCGATCGTCGAGCTGCTGCCGGTGTTGATCTTCGCCGGGGTTGCGACCTTCGTCATGCCGCTGACCGAGGCGGGCGAGCGAGCGCGCGGCGTCGCCGGCGTGCTGGTCGCGGCGACCGTGTGGGCGCGCGGCTCCCTCGGCATCATGCGGGTCGTGCTGCTGTCGCCGCGCGCGCAGCTCCTCTATTCGCTCGGCGACGAGACGCGGCACTACCTTTACATCTGGATGCGGCGCTTTGCCTATTGGGCGGCCTATGGCTACGCCGCCTCGATATGCGCCTGGTATTTCAATGCGCCGGGCGCGATCGACGGCCTGCTGATGCGCATCAGCGTTCTGGTGCTGGCGATTCTCGCCATCATCTTCGTCCTGCAAAACCGCGCCGCGGTCGCGGAATGGCTGCGCGGCGGCGACCGCGCCGACGAGATCCGTTGGCGGGTTTTGCGCCATCGCCTGGGCGAGACCTGGCACATCCTCGCGATCGTCTATGTGGTCGGCACTTTCGGCATCTACATCTTGAACGCGCAAGGCGGATTCACTCTGCTGTTGCGCGCGACGGCGCTCAGCCTGGTCGTCGTTTCGGGCGCCGCCATCCTGGCGCGCGTCATCGAGCGCATGCTGCGCAGCAGCTTTACGGTCGATCCGGCGCTGAAAGAGCGCTTTCCGCATCTCGAAGCCCGCGCCAACCGCTACACCGCGATCCTGACGATTATTTGCGTAACCGCGATCTATGGGCTCGCCGCGCTGGCCTTGCTCGAGGCCTGGGGAATCGGCGCCTTTACCTGGATGGTCGGCGTCACGCGGCAGCCGGCGGCGCGCAGCACGATCGCGCTGACGATCGTGCTGGTCGGCGGCGTGGTGCTGTGGGAATTCTTCAGCTCGACGATCGAGCGGCGGCTGGCCGGGATCGACAACATCGGCCGCTCGCGGGCGCGCACGCTCTTGCCGCTGCTGCGCACCACATTGCTGGTCATTCTGATCACCATCGCCGCGCTGATGGTAATGTCGGAAATCGGCTTGAACATCGCGCCGCTGCTGGCCGGCGCCGGCATCGCCGGCATCGCCGTCGGCTTCGGCGCGCAGGCGCTGGTCAAGGACATCATCACCGGCTTCTTCATTCTGCTCGAGGATACGTTCGCGGTCGACGACCGGGTCGATGTCGGCGGCGGCCATGTCGGCGTCATCGAAGCGGTCTCGATCCGGAATTTCCGCCTGCGCGACGTGCAAGGGATCGTGCACACCGTGCCGTTCAGCGCGATCACCACCGTCCTCAATATGAGTCGCGACTTCGGCTACGTCGTCTGCGACGCCGGTGTCCTCTATAAGGAGGACCCCGATCGCGTGATCGAGATCATGCGCGAGGCCGGCAAGGAGTTGGCCGACGAGCCGCGCTGGGCGCGCTGCGTCCTGGCGCCGCTCGAAATCCTGGGCATCGAGCGCTTCACCGACACGGCAATGGTCGTGCGCGCGCGCATCAAGGCCACCCCGCCTTATCAGATGGAGTTAGCCCGCGAATTCAACCGCGTGCTGAAAAAGGCGTTCGACCGCCACGGCGTCGAGATGGCCTCGACCAACCAGATCAATTACGTCGCCGCGCGCGCCGCTGCAGCCGCGGCGGCAGCGCAAGCGGCGCAAGCGGCGCCCTCAGTCTAAATCGTCGCCGCGCGCCAGCCGCTCCAGCGCCGCGACATCGGGCGCGCGTAGCACGCGGCGCGCGAGATCGAGGCCGAAGCCGGCACGCGCGAGGCTGGCCAGATCCTTCTGCCGCCAGTCAGCGCGCTTGCCCGCCGCGCGATAAGGACCGAGACGCCGGCGGCGAACCAAAGCGCAAGCCGCGGCGAGCTCGGTTTCGCCGCCCGCGTCGAGCGTCGCCACTGCTTCGGCGACCAACTCGGCGTCGACGCCTTTTTGGGCGAGCTTGCCGGCGATCGAGTAGCGCGAGCTGCCGCGCCGCGCGAGGCTGGCCGCCGCCTGGGACGCATAAGCGCGATCGTTCAGCAGCCCGCTGGCGAGAAAGCGCGCGATGATGCCGTCGATCAGAGGCACGGCGCCGTCGGTGTCGCCGCCAAGCCGCTCCGTGCGCCCGACTTTGCGCATCAGTACGCGCCGCAGATTGCCGCTCGAGCTGGCGAACCGGCTGAGATAGAACAGCGCGGCGTTTTCCAGCGACGCGGCGGTCAGCGTCCGCGGCGGCCGCGACTCTCGCGCTTTTCTCGACTCTGCCATGCGCCCGTCGCCTTGCCCCTCATGGGCACTGCCCTTAATCTCGCCGCCCGCCGGACCAGGATCGGCCCAGCGAAATCGCCACCGGCGATCCGGCGGGCCGTGAATCATGGTCCGATTCGTGAGTCGAGAGCAAGCGCGCTTGCTCTTCAGGGAGAAACCGCCATGCATGCCCCGCTCGCGCGGCCGGTGCGCCAGTTCGGCGTCGTCAACTGGCAGGGCCTTTGGACCCTTTATCTGCGCGAGGTGCGGCGCTTTCTCAAAGTGTCGATGCAAACGGTGTTTGCCCCGGTGGTGTCGACGCTGATCTTCCTGATGATCTTCCTCTTGGCGATGAACGGCCAGAGCCGCAGCATGGACGGCGTGCCGTTCCTGCAATTCCTGGCGCCGGGCCTCGTCATGATGTCGGTCACCCAGAACGCCTTCGCGAACACCACCTCGTCGATCATGATCATGAAGATGCAGGGCAACATCGTCGACCTGCTGATGCCGCCGATCAGCGCCTTCGAGCTGACCGTGGGATTGGCGCTGGGCGGCCTCACGCGCGGGCTGATGGTCGGCGTGGTCGTGACCGCGGCGATGGCGGTGTTCGTTCATATCGGAATCGCGTCGCTGTGGGCGGCGCTGTTCTATGCCAGTGCCGCCTCGATGCTGTTGTCGGTGCTGGGAATCATCGGCGCGATCTGGGCCGATAAATTCGATCATCTGGCGGCGGTGACGAATTTCATCGTGACGCCGCTCGCGTTCCTCTCGGGCACGTTCTATTCGATCAAGCAATTGCCGCCGCTGTGGCACACGATCGCGCTGTGCAATCCGTTCTTCTACATGATCGACGGGTTTCGCTACGGCCTGACGGGCCAAGCCGAGGCACCGCCGCTCTTGGGCGTCGCGATCCTGTTGGCGATCAACGCGGCGTTGCTGGGCCTCGCCTATCTCATGATCGAGCGCGGCTACAAGCTGAAAGCGTAGGGTTAAGCGCGCGTCAGCCGATCGACTTCGTCCTTGTCGGCCGCGGTGAGCTTCCAGCCGGCGCTGCGCACATTCTGCTCGACTTGGCTTGCGCTGGTGGCACCGGCGATCACGCTCGGCACGACATCATGCGCCAGCAACCAGGCGAAGGCGAGCTCGAGCAGGGTTTTGCCGCGCGCGGCGCAGAACGCTTCGAGCCGTTCGACGATCGCCCAATTGGCGTCGTTCATATAGCGGCCGGAGCGACCGGAGCCGGCGAGGCGCGCGCCCTTGGGTGCCGGGGCGTTGCGCTGGTACTTGCCGGTCAGCATGCCGCTCGCCAACGGGAAATAGGGCAGGAGGCCCAAACCCTGGGCCGCCGCCGCTGGCAAGGCGTCGCGCTCGATGTCACGCACCAGGAGGCTGTATTCGTCTTGCGAGGAGACGAATGCCGCGAGCTTGAGGTGTTGCGAGGTGATCATCGCCTCGTCGATCTGCGCCGCGGTAAAATTCGAGCAGCCGATGAAGCGCACCTTGCCCTGCGTTACGAGAGCGTCGAGCGCGCGCAGCGTTTCCTCGATCGGCGTCCGGGTGTCGGGGATATGGATCTGATAGAGATCGATGTAATCGGTCTTGAGGCGTTTGAGGCTCGCTTCGCATGCCGCGATGATATAGCCGCGCGACGCGCCCTTCAGCGTGCCCGCCTCGTTCATCGCCATGCCGAATTTGGTCGCCAGCACGATGTCCTTGCGGCGCGCGCCCAGCGCCTCGCCGAGATCGGTTTCCGAGCCGCCGTAATTGCCGTAGCCGCGGCCGCCATAGATATCGGCGGTATCGAAGAAATCGATGCCGAGATCGAGCGCCTTCGCCACCACCTTGCGCGTGCCGTCGAGATCGAGCCGGCCGCCGAAATTATTGCAGCCGAGGCCGACAACCGAGACCTTGGGACCGTTCTTGCCGATGATGCGCGTTTCCACTCTTGCCCTCTTTCCTCGCTGCTCTTCGGTATCTAGGCGGTTTCGGGCAATCGGGGAAGCCATGCGGGTTGACGCGACCCGGCGCTCTTTCCACAGTCGCCGCGGCGCGGGGGAGCATTGGCAAGCGGCATGTCGGGGATGACGGTTCTGGGGTTGGCGGCAGGGTGTTGCACGACCCTCGCCTATCTACCGCAAGCGCTCAAGGCCTGGCGGACGCGCTCGACCCACGACATCTCGGCCGCGATGTTTCTGCTGATGGTCGCGGGGATCGCGTTGTGGCTGACCTACGGCATTCTCGAGCGCGACGTGCCGATCATCGCCGCCAATGTCGCGAGCCTGGCGCTCACGGCTGCCATTCTTTACCTCAAGCTCCGTTACGGCTGAGGGCGCAGTGTCACGAAGGACGGCCGCGCGTTGAGCCCGGCGGGATCGAGCCCGGCCGCCTCCTGGAACGAGCGTGAGATCGTCTCCAGCTCGGCACGCGGGATTACGTCTTCGATCTCCTTGAAGCCGCCGGGCGCGCGCTCCTCGGCGAGTTGCATCGCCGCCTCGGGCCCGAAATTGCGGTTGCGCAAGATGATCTCGTTCATCGCCGGGCGACGCCGGCGATCGTAGGCCGCCAGCGCCGCGACCGGATCGGCCTCGGCCTGAAGCGCGGCGGTCAAGATTCGCGCATCGACGATCGCTTGCGAGCCGGCCTGCGAGCCGGTCGGCTGCATCGGATGCGCGGCGTCGCCGATCAGGGTTACGCGGCCGAAGCTCCAGCGCTCGACCGGATGGCGATCGACCAGGGGAAATTCGAAAATCTCCTCGGTCTCGTCCACCAGCCGCGGAAAATCGAGCCAGTCGAATTTCCACCCGCGGAACGCATCGATGAACCGCTCCTTGGCGACCTTGCGGTTCCAATCCTCGCGCGGCGGGGCCTCGGTCGCGACGCTCATCTGCGCGATCCAATTGGTCAGCCTCCGGCCCGGCGCGGCGCCGGGCGCCATCGGATAAGCGACGATGCGCTGATGAAAATGGCCGGCGATGATCATGGCCGCGCCGCCGAGGAACGGCGGCGTCTCGACTGCTGCGCGCCACAGGATTTGGCCGGCGAAATTCGGCTCGCCCTCGCCGGGATAGAATTGCCGGCGCACGGTCGAATGAATGCCGTCGGCGCCGATCAGGAGGTCGGCCTCATCCTCGGCGATGATCGCACCGCTCGCCCTGTCGGCGAAACGCGCGACCACCTTGCCGCCGCGCTCGACGAATTTCTGAAACACATGGCCGGTGCGCAGATTGTCGGCGCCGATGCGGGCCTGCGCGGCCTCGGCCAGCATGACCTGCAGCCGTCCGCGATGCACCGAATATTGCGGCCAGTGAAACCCCGCCGCGCGACCGCGCGGCTCGCGCCACACCGACTGGCCGAATTTGTTGAAGAAGCAGAGCGCCTCGGTGGCAATACCGAGCGTCGCCAGCGTTTCGCCGAGGCCGAGTTCGGTCAGCTCGCGCACCGCGTTAGGCTGGAGGTTGATACCGACGCCCAGCGGGGTCACGGCGCGCGCGGCCTCATAGACCCGCACCGGCACGCCGATCTGATGGAGGCTCAACGCCAAGGTGAGGCCGCTGATCCCGCCGCCGACCACGATCGCTTTCATGCCGAAACCGCTTTCCGCCGCCGAACCGCGCCCTTCTGGGTCGATCGGCCCTTTCTAGGTCGCGCCGGCCGCGATTGACAGCCGCGCCCGCCATCCCCATACTTTACGTTTCCCGCCAAAGGGTTGGGCGCAGGCGATGGATGTAAGGTGCGGCGTTCACGACCGCGAGGAAGCGCAGCGACGAGGCTGAAGCTTTTCGTCGTGCGTTCCTTTTTGACCTTCATGCCGGAGAGACTTTCGTGATTCCAGCCATTTTGCCGACCTATGCTCGGGCCGATGTGACGTTCGAGCGGGGCGAAGGCCCTTATCTCTTCTCGACCGACGGCCGCAAATACCTCGATTTCGGCAGCGGCGTCGCGGTGACCGCGCTCGGCCATGCTCATCCGCATCTGATCGAGGCGTTGAGCAGCCAGGCGCAAAAACTGTGGCATTGCTCGAACCTCTACCAGATCGCGCCGCAGCAGCGCGCCGCCGAGCGGCTGGTCGCGGCGGGCTTCGCCGACACGGTGTTCTTCTGCAATTCGGGCGCCGAGGCGATGGAGGGCGCGATCAAGCTCGCGCGCAAATACCACGCCGAGACCGGCCATCCCGAGAAATACCACCTCATTGCCTGCACCGGCTCGTTCCACGGCCGCACCTTGGCGACGCTCGCCGCCGCCGGCAACGAGCGCTATCTGCGCGGTTTCGGGCCGCCGGCCGCCGGCTTCGAGCATGTGCCCTATAACGACCTCGCCGCGATGCGCGACGCCGTCCGGCCCGAGACCGCCGGCATCATCGTCGAGCCGGTCCAGGGCGAAGGCGGCCTCGCGACCGCCTCGCCCGAATATCTGCGCGGCCTGCGCCGGCTCTGCGACGAGCGCGGCATCCTCCTGGTGCTCGACGAGGTGCAGAGCGGCATGGGCCGTACCGGCAAGCTGTTCGCGCATGAATGGTCGGGCGTCACGCCCGACGTGATGGCGCTGGCGAAAGGTCTCGGCGGCGGCTTCCCGGTCGGCGCGGTGCTGGCGACCGCGCGCGCGGCCGTCGGCATGACGCCCGGGACTCACGGCTCGACCTTCGGCGGCAATCTCCTCGCGATGGCCGCGGTCAACGCCGTGCTCGACATCATGCTCGCGCCCGGTTTCATGGACCGCGTCGATCGCATCGCCGGCCTGTTGCGGCAACGGCTCGAGGACGTGGTCGCGAGCCATCCGAAAATCTTTGCCGAGCAACGCGGCAAAGGGCTGCTGACCGGCCTGCGCTGCATCGTGCCCAATACCGAGATGGTCGAGAAGCTGCGCTATGGCGGGCTGATCACGGTCGGCGCCGGCGACAATGTCGTGCGTCTGCTGCCGCCGCTGATCATCGAGGAGCGCCAGGTCGCCGAGGCGGTGCAGATCATCGACAAGGTGGCCGGGCAATGGAAATTGTGACTCGCGCCGGCGTCAAACCGCAGCCGCGCCACTTCCTCGACCTCGACCGGCTGAGCGCGGTCGAGCTGCGGCGCATCCTCGATCAGGCCGCGCAGTGGAAGCACGCGGCCGACCGCTCGAAACCGCTGGCAGGCAAGATTCTGGCGATGGTGTTCGAGAAGCCGTCGACCCGGACTCGCCTTTCCTTCGAGGTGGCGATGAAGCAGCTCGGCGGCGACGTCGTCACCGTCAACGCGAGCGATTCCCAGATCTCGCGCGGCGAAACCATCGCCGACACCGCGAAAGTGCTGTCGCGCTATGTCGATGCGATCATGATCCGCACCACCTCGGCGGCAAAGCTCGACGAGCTGGCGGCGAATGCGAGCGTGCCGGTGATCAACGGCCTGACCGACGCCAGCCACCCCTGCCAGATCATGGCCGATGTGATGACGCTCGAGGAATATAAGGGCCAAGCCGCCGGCAAGATCGTCGCCTGGAGCGGCGACGGCAACAATGTCGCGGTAAGCTGGATCCACGCCGCGGTGCGTTTCGGCTTCGAGTTGCGGCTGGCTTGTCCCGACGGCAACCGGCCGCCGCCGCGCGTGCTCGGCTGGGCGCAGCGCGAAAGCGGGAATGTGCGCGTCACCGCCGATCCGCGCGCGGCGGCAAGCGGCGCCGATTGCATTGTCACCGATACCTGGGTGTCGATGGGCAGCGATCCGAAGCTGTTTCGCCCCGATCTGCTGGCGCCCTATCGCGTCGATGAGGCGCTGATGGCCTGCGCCAAAGGCGATGCGATCTTCATGCACTGCCTGCCGGCCAAGCGCGGCGAGGAAGTCACCGCCGGCGTCATCGACGGGCCGCAATCGGTGGTTTGGGACGAGGCCGAGAATCGGATGCACGCGCAGAAGGCGATCCTCGCCTGGTGCCTCGGGTGACGCTGCCACCCGTCCCGGACGATCTGGTCCAGCCGTTCCAGATCGAGCCCTTCGCCCTCCGCGGGCGGCTGATCCGGCTGGGCCCGGCGCTCGATACCATCCTCACCCGCCATGCCTATCCGGCGCCGGTCGCGGCGATGCTGGGCGAGGTGATCGCGCTGGCGGTCGCGCTCGCCGGCGCGCTGAAATACGAGGGCGTCTTCACGCTGCAGACCAAAGGCGACGGCCCGATCAAGCTGATGGTCGCCGACATCACCACCGCGGGCGCGATCCGCGGCTATGCCCAATTTGATGCTGGGCGGCTGAACGCCGCCGCAGCGACGCCGGGATCGCCGGTGCCGCGGCTCTTGGGCGCCGGCTATCTCGCGCTGACGGTCGATCAGGGCGAGCATACCGAGCGCTATCAGGGCATCGTCGAGCTGCAAGGCGGCACGCTGGCCGAATGCGCGCATCATTATTTCCGCCAGAGCGAGCAGGTCGAGGCGGCGATCAAGGTTGCGGTCGCGCGCCTGCCCGACGCCGCCGGCGAGCATCATTGGCGGGCGGGCGCGCTGATGATCCAGCGCCTGCCGCGCGAGGCGTTCACGCAGGAGCGCGAGGCGGAGGACGATGCCTGGCGCCGCGCCGCGATTTTCATGAGCTCGTCGACCTCGGCCGAGCTGCTCGATCCCCGCCTGCCTCCCGAACGCCTGCTGTTCCAGCTCTTCCACGAGGATGGCGTGCGCGCGCATGGGCCGCACCCGCTGGCCGCCCGCTGCCGCTGCTCGCGCCAGCGCGTCGAGACAGTGCTGCGCGCCTTGCGGCCCGCCGAGGTCGCCGACATGAAGGTCGGCGGCAAGATCACGGCCACCTGCGAATTCTGCAGTACGGTCTATGATTTCGACGCCGAGACGCTCGACGCCCTGGTTGACGCAACCGCGGACGCCGTGCATCGTTAGCTAAGCGCGGGTATCCGCCGCGGAGGTTCCCATGCCCACTCGCCGCAGCTTTATCGTCGCCGGAATCTGCCTGGGCTCGGGGCTGAGCCTCGTCTCCTGCGCGCCGCCGCCGGAGATTCCGGCCTTTCCCGATCTGCGCTTCACCAGCGAGCCGCCGTTCCTGCTGCAAGCCGGGCAAATCGAAATCCGCACGCTCTATCAGCCGACCGCCGGCGAGAGCCGTTTCCCGGTGCCGCCGGTGCGGGCGATGCAGAACTGGGCGCGCGACCGCCTGCGGGCGAGCGGCCAAGGCGGCTCCGCGCGCTTCACCATCGCCAATGCCAGCGCAACGATCAAGAATCTGCCGGTGCAGGGCGGGATTAGCGGCACCTTCACCGACCAGGTATCGCAGCAATACGACGTCGCGGTCGATGCCGCGCTCGAGATCCTCGACAGGCAAGGGGTGGCGCTGCGCTCGATGCGCGTCACGGCAAGACGCTCGCGCAGCGTCTTGCAAAGCGCAACCGCGAACGATCGCGAGCGGGTCCGTTACGCGCTGGTGCGCGACCTGATGGCCGATTTCGACAGCCAAGCGCAATCGCGGATCAGCGGCAGCTTCGGACAATATCTCCTGTCGCAGTGAGTGCCGTCATCGCCCGGACGCGTTCACGACGGCGCCTTGCCTTCCATGTTCTTGCGGATGATCGCAACGATGATCAGGACGAAGGCGAGCAGCCGCAATACGTAAGTCCAGCCGACATCCAGATCGTAGCTGCTCGAGGCCGAGACGGCGATGGCGTTCGCCGCCATGAGCCCGAAGGCGCAGGCGAACATCAAGAACAGCGCATCGTGGGTTCGCCGCCAAAATTTCAGGAAGAAAAGGCCGAGGACGAGGTAGCCTATCGTCAGGCCGCCGCCGAGGAATTCGTAGGGCTGGGTCATGGCGTTCTCAGTCGATCTCCCAGATGAAAGCGTAAAGCAAGACGGCGACGCCGATGAAAGTGGTGAGCGTTCGCTCCGGTCGGAGATCAATATCCGGCAGCACGAAATCGGCGAACAGGAGCATGTTGTTCAACGCAAAGGCGACGAAGGCCGTGGCACTCCATAGCAGCAGCCGCGATCCGTTTTGCCGGTAGCTTCGCAAGAGCAGCCACATCGCGCCGAGGCTGGTCAGGACGCAAAGAATGTACACGGTGGATTCGAAGATCGGCATCGCGCGCTAGTCCTTCTTGATCTTGAACGCATCGGCGAAGGTGCGCACGCTGGCATTCGGCGCCGACCAGATCGCCTTTGTCACGGCCGCGGGAAAGGTCGCGTAGGCGGCGGCAATATCGGCGACCAGGCTGTCCAGCTCCGGCGTGGCCGGCCAATAGCGATATTCCTCGCTCCCGGACGCGGCAACGAGCCCCGCCTTTTGGGCCGTGGCGAGCGCATCCCTGACGATCAGGGCGCTCGCGCGTAACTCACGGATCAGCGCCTCGGCCGTCCAGGCCCGCGCCTTCTCGCGGTGAAGCAGCAGGAGCAATTCGAGATCCCAAACGGAGCGGATCGAGCCGCGCAGGAAGCGATCGACATTCGGGGGCAACATGATCTGCCTTGCACTCGCTCAAACCAAAGATGTTTCATACATTCGCGAGCGAATGGCCGTCCAGGTCGATATGGGCGAGGAACTCGCGCCGGGTCGAGGGGTCGGTGCGGAACGCGCCGATCATGTGCGAGGTAATCATCGACACGCCCGGCTTGTGAACGCCGCGCGTCGTCATGCATTGATGCGCGGCCTCGATCACCACCGCGACGCCTTTCGGACGCAACACGTCGGCGAGCGTCGTGGCGATCTGCGCCGTCATTTTCTCTTGAATCTGAAGACGCTTGGCGAACACATCGACCAGCCGCGCCAGCTTCGAGATGCCGACGACGCGCTTGTTCGGCAGATAGGCGATATGCGCGCGGCCGATGATCGGCGCCAGATGATGCTCGCAGTGGCTCTCGAAGCGGATGTCCTTCAAGACCACCATCTCGTCATAGCCATTGGTCTCCTCGAAGGTCCGCTGCAACTGCTCGACCGGATCGGTCTGGTAGCCGGCGAAATATTCCTCGAACGCGCGCGCCACCCGCGCCGGCGTGCCGCGCAAGCCTTCGCGCGCGGGATCGTCGCCCGCCCAGCGCAGCAGCACGCGGACGGCTTCCTCGGTCTGCTCGCGACTGGGCCGGTGCGCGGGAGCGGATTTCGCCGCGGATTTCGCGGGCGCGCGCATGCGCGGGGATCTCGGCGCCATGGGCGATGCTCCTCGTTCCGTCAGTTGAGCCGACGCGGCTGATGCGGGCTGTCGAGCGAAAAGGCAGGAATGGCGACCGCGAAGCATTCGCCGGTCGGCAATTCCATCTCGTAGCTGCCGACCATGATGCCGGAGGGCGTCGCGAGCGGCGTGCCGCTGGTATATTCGAAGCTCTGGCCGGGGGCGAGCACCGGCTGCTCGCCGACGACGCCGGGCCCGCGCACGTCTTGGACGCGCCCCATCGCATCGGTGATCCGCCAGTGACGCCGGCGGAGTTGCACGGTCTCGCCGCCCTGATTCTCGATCCGGACGTGATAGGCCCAGACATAGCGGTTCTCGCCCGGCGAGGATTGATCCTCGAGATAATAGGGATTGACCACAACTTTGATCGAACGGGTGATTTCGGAATACACGGTGCTGGATTTCCCCTGGGCACGCCATTTTCATCCTGGCGCGCGCGCGGTCAAGGCGCCGCCGGCCGGCGCGGGACGGGTTGGCTTCGGCGGTACGCGATTAGACGGCAGCCATCCCCTTGACCATGCGCTCGGCCGAGCCGACGGTGTTGTCGAGCAGCATCGTCACCGTCATCGGGCCGACGCCGCCGGGAACCGGCGTGATATAGGAGGCTTTTTCCCGAACCCCTTCGAAGTCGACATCGCCGACCAGGCGGCCGTTGGGCAGCCGGTTGATGCCGACATCGATGACCACCGCGCCGCTGCGGATCATTTGCGGTACGATCAGATTCGGCTGACCCACCGCGACCACCAGGATATCGGCGAGGATGGTATATTGCGCGAGGTCGCGGGTCTTCGCGTGGCAGATGGACACCGTGGCCTCGCGCTGCATCAGCATCAGCGCCATCGGCTTGCCGACGATGTTGCTGGCGCCGACCACGGTCACGTTCCGGCCCTCGACCGGAATGTTCTCGTGCTCGAGCAGCTTCTGGACGCCGTAAGGCGTGCACGGCGGGAAGACGGTGTTGCCGATCACCAGGCTGCCGACGTTGTAGAGATGAAAGCCGTCGACGTCCTTGTCGACCGAGATGGTCGTCAGCACGCGCTGCGCGGAGATCGTCGGCGGCAGCGGCAATTGAACGAGGATGCCGTGAATCGCCGGCGAATCGTTGAGCCGGCGGATGGTGTCGAGAAGCTGTTCCTCCGCGACATCGCTCTCGAACCGCACGACTTCGGAATGGATGCCGACCTCGGCGCAGGCCCGGACCTTGTTGCGGACATAGACCGCCGAGGCCGCGTTCTCGCCGACCAGGATCACGGCAAGGCCGGGCTTGGTCCCGTGCCGCGTGACCAGGGTTTCGACCCGCCGGCGAATGTCGTTTCGGATCTCGCGGGCGATCGCGACGCCGTCGATGATTTTGGCTGTCATGCCTCTTTATATCAAAACCGAAGCGGCCCCGCACGGCCGCAGCAAGGCGGCGGCGCAAATGCCGCGACCGCGAGACGTGGGCAGCGTGGGAAAGCGGATGCGGAGCCGGGCTCGTCGAAGAAGCCCGGTTTCGCATCGTCCAACGGTTCGATTTAGGAAGAGAGCGGTGGAGCAGAGGGGCGCTCCGTCGATTGCAAAACCCGCAGGAAAGCTAGGGCTTTCGGGCTCTTCCGAGCGATGTGTAACAGCACGGTGTAACCGGCGCAGGATGTCTCGTTGGGAGATGTGCCGACGCTGCCAGATTGGCGATTGCCCGCGACGCCGCAGCTATTCAGCTTTACAGGTAATATTACCATACACCGGCTTTCGGCGGCAATGTTTACAGTCGGCTTTTCATGCCCCGTGCTGCTTCCCATTCTGGGCGGCTATGCCTGGGACGCGACTGGCGTTGCCGCGCTCGCTTTAGCGTCCGTCGCGCTCGGCGGAAGCGCGATCATAGCGCTCGCGCAGCCCGCAGGTTGATGCCCGCTGGCCCGCCTATATCACGCCGCGTGAGCGCATCGACTCGATGGTCGCCTTTTCATAGCCCAATAAATTCGACAAAATGTCGTTGGTGTGCTCACCGAGATCGGGGGCGGAAAATCGTGCCGCAGGGCGTCCACCACTTCCCTCAAGGGACAATGGCTGGCCCAGCAGCTCAAATGGACCGAGCCGTGGGTGATTGACCGGGATACGCATCCCTAGCGATTTCATTTGCTCGTCGTTCATCGCTTCGTCGACCGAATAGACGGGTCCGCATGGGATGCCTGCCGCGTTCAGCCTGTCGATCAATTCCGAGCTCGAGATTGCCCGGGTCTTTTCAGAGAGAATCGAGGATAATTTCCCCCGATTGATCGAGCGCGCCTGAAGGGTGCTGTAATCGGGATCCTGGAGAAGGTGGGATATCTGCAAAGTCTCGCACAACGCAGCGAATTTCGGATCTTCGGCTGCCGCGAGATTGACCTGGCCATCGGCGGTGGGAAACAGACCTGTTGGCATCAGCGTGGGATGGTCATTACCGGCTTGTCCTGGTACCTCGCCGCTTCGCAGCCAGCGCGCCACCTGGAAGTCCAGAACTGACGCGAGTGACTCGAGCAGCGAGGTATGAACCCATTGCCCCTGGCCAGTTCGCTCACGGTGATAGAGGGCCGCCAATATCCCCTGGACCAGAACCATTCCTGCGCTGATATCGGCAATCGCCGCGCCGGCTCGCATAGGTCCTTGGCCGGCAACGCCCGTGACCGACATCAGTCCCGCCATTCCCTGTATGATCTGATCCACTGCGGGACGCCCTGCATATGGACCCGTTTGCCCAAAGCCGGAAATGCTTCCGCAAATGATACGCGGGTTCACTTGCCGCAAGGAATCGTAGTCGATCCCCAGCCGATACTTGACGCTGGGGCGGAAGCTTTCGAGAACGATGTCCGCACGAAGCGCGAGCTTTCTGAGGATCGACTTTCCCTCGGTCGTCTTCAAGTTCAACGACAGGCTTCGCTTGTTGCGGTGAAGGTTTTGGTAGTCGAATCCTTCCCGTTCGCCGCCCATACTGTCGCCAATATCCGATAGCGCTTCGATCTTGAGGACGTGAGCTCCCCAATCGGCGAAGAACCGTGCGGCAAGCGGCCCAGCTCTGTGCCGGGTCAGGTCAAGCACCAAAAGATCGGTGAACGGCAACGTAGCCATAGCTTACCTCTCAGCGAATGCGATCACGCCCATCGAGACCGCGTCGCTTGAGACGGACTATTTTGGCGGCGCGTTTGCAAATCGCCATCAAATCGGAAAGATGAGCGAATCTGGTATGACGCGACAATCCACCACGCAGAGGCGGTCCTTGAACTTCAGCTCACTTCCTTGACGAACAATGACGTCAGAAGAGCGACCGCAGACAAGCAACTTGCTCGGCTCGTCTCCCATGGCCTCGAAAACGGCAAACGTCGCGCGAGCTTTAACGCCCTCTCCCTCGAGCCCGTCAAACGTGAGCAAGCGCACGCCGTTCGTTATGCGGCGCTGAAATCTGCGCCGGTACATCACTGTTTTCTGCAGCGCGATCGCACGGTCGCGCAGCATCGCTTGGCCCTCGCACAGAGCGAGACATAGCTCCATGCCCTGTTCCAGGTTGTCTCTGGTTGTGATTCGATAAAATGGGCCATCATCGGCGAAAAAGCTCGGCCAACGCGCGACATCGCCGTCATCGAGAGCCTCCGCGTATGTCGTGTACAGCAGCTCGACGTCGGCAACGAGCTCGCGGCGCTCCATCTTACGATCCATCGGTTCGCATTCTCTTTCGAAGTTACAGCTAACCGGGCGATACGGCGGCCATCGTCTCTCGCCGCTACGGTCGGTCAAAGTTCCATAACGGCCCGATAATAATCATAAAACGCGCGAACGGCCGACTCGGTCATCAGGTGATCAGCATCTCCCGATCCGACGCCCGCCTCAAGAACCGCATTGGCAAATGGAGAGGCGGCGGCTCCTGCTTGCGCACAGGCCAGCACCTCGTTGTCGTCGATGGTGACCAAGCCCGCCGGACCAAGCAAATTCGCCTGCATCAATCTTTTTTTTCTCAGATCCACCGCCTCGTCCTTATAGCCGAAAAAAGTCCAGGATTTGATGCAAGCGTTCGGGCCGTCGGGCCTGACGTGTCGCATGGCGAGCAAGTTCAATTGCTGAAGAATGATCAAGTTCGGCCAGATGGTAAGGATCGCACCGGTACCGCGCTCAAATTCGCGCTGGTAAGCGATTAGGCGTTTATCTTCGAGATCAAAATCCGGCGTGGCCGCTTCGTCGCCTGCGTCTGCGACCGGCCGGAAGCTGGCCGTTGACACGAGAACGCTGCTCCCTCCCTGCGGGCCCACCTTTACTTCGGTGTTTTGGTCGCTTCGCCAGATGCCGAATTTTACGTAAAAGGCATGCAACAGCGCCGCGTGAGTCGTGTCCTTGAGATTTTCTACTTGGAGCTTCCAATTCGCGTGGACGCGGTGCCGCATCCTCCCGATGACCTGCAGAGATCGGCCGTCGCATACGCGATCGAAATACGACAGGATGGCCGGCCCAAGATAATCTTCGATCGGCTCAACGTCTTTCGCATAGCTCGCAAAAATAACGCCGTTACGCTCGGCCACCGCGAGCTTCTCCAATCCGTGGCGCAAGGGATCGAAGCACTCGGACATTCCACCCTTTCCCCGGATGCCCCGGCGAAACGGTATGCCCGTGAGTGCTCCCTCCAGATCGAAAGTCCACTGATGATAGGGACACGTGAACGCTCTCGCATTGCCGTGCGGTTCTAGGCAGAACTGAGAGCCGCGGTGGGTGCATCGATTCACGAAGACACGTATTCGGCTTTCGCGATCGCGAACCACCACGACCGGCGTCTCTCCGACATAGCTCTGGAGAAAATCACCCGATTGCGGAATTTCGGCTGTCAGCCCGACATAATTCCAGGAGCGCCCGCCAAATATACGCTCTTGCTCGCGCGCATAGATTGACGGGTCGGTGTAGATCCACGCCGGAGCGCGACGCGATCCTTCGACTGGCCAAGTAAGTGTCGATTGCATCGTTGGCGAGACCCTATTCTGCTGCCGCAGTGCCCTGCTTTTCAGCGGTCCGTGCGGTCGGCCGCTCCTCGCTCGCCTTGTGCATGACGGCGCTCTTGGTAGGGGGCTCGGCGGCGGTTGCGACCGGCTCGACCCGGTACGGCGCATCCTCGCGTGATCGCGGCTCGCTGCCCTTGGCACGGGGCTCGGCGAGGGTTGTGACGGGCTCGACCAGGTGCTGCGCATCCTGGCGCGATCGCGCGTCGCTGTTATCGAGCTGCCCCGGCGTGTGAACCACGAGATCTGCAACGCGTCCCATCACCGCCATTAGCATCGCCCAGCCCTGTCGTTGAATTTCGAAAAGGCTTTGCCAATCGGCCGAAGAAACCTTCCGAAGAAAGGCGTATCCCATCTCGACATGCGCATCGTCACCGATCTTGTGACTGTCGAAGTGTCCTTTCGCGTCAGTGCTCCTCATTGCCGGCTGCACATGTTTGTAAAAGAACACCGCGGATGCCTCTACCACCAGATGGACGAGAACGACTTTCTCGAGGTCGCTCAGAGCCCCGATCTTCGATGGGAACCACGCGCAGACACCTTCGAGAACCGGATCGAAAACGGGTTGCAGATCCGACCGGCTCTTGGCGAGTTCCCGATTGTGTCCAAGCTCTTCGATCAGATGACGCCAAGCCAACTCCTCGAAGAACGGATTTTGAAGAGTTACAACTCGGTTCAAAATCATCTTCTGAAAATAGTTGGACCAAACTTGGAAACAGTCGAGAAATCTCCTTCGAGCCACCGGATCATTTAGGAGCCCGTTCCGTATAAGCACAAAAAGCCGATGCTTATCGAACCGCTCCATATACTCTTCGTTCTTATTAAGGAGCTGCTCGACCTGGTTTTCTGTGATTCCCGTCGATTGCTCTTTGGCCAGAAACGTCGCCCACGGGTCTTCGATGTCCTCGTAAAGACCGCGAGAATCGAATTGTATTGATAGGCCCCAAAACCCGTTGGGCGGCAAGCCGACGAACCCGTGCGGTTTGCGCTGCGGTACGAGAAGCGCATCGCCTGCGTTCATGACGGCGTGCTTATCTCCTGTTGTACGGGCGCTACCTTCAACAATAAGGATCATGGAATCCACCGGGTGCACATGTGGATCGAGTTCCTCGCCCGCTTCCAGCCGCACCCAGGCCATCGATATCCGATTATCTTTGGGCAGAAAATCGGCGAGGTTACCATTTTTCATAAAGTCTTTAACGTGCCCCAGCCAATGCTCGACTCCGTCGACGATGATCGTCCTCATCGAGGGCACGTCATCGCGCCTTACCAGCTCGACATGACGAGTTTCTCCTAGTAATTTCAGCAATTTAGCCTCCCCCGGGCATGTCAAAACTGCGGGGTTAGACTGACGCGATATTAAGGAAACGTCAATAAGTACATAGGCTAGCGTTTTGCCCTGTAAGCGAGTGGCAATGGTCGTCCCCACAGCATGACCGGGAGCGGCCATGGCTCGGCTCGAGGACGCCAAACCGGGCGAGTATGTTGGCGTGATTTTATGCGGGTGACGCAACCGGTCGGAGTTGATCGGCGACGTGGCGCCAAGTCAGTGCGCCGCTGCGGCATCCGGCGGAAAAGAGTTCCTTAGCTGTCTTGGTTTGAACGTGCCGTAACCCCCCGCTTCCATTGGCGTCGACCCATTCGGGTGAACGCACAACTCTATCTACTTCTTCTTCCGTATTTGCAGCGCGACCTATGACAATCAAAGCGTCTGCACCCGCGCCCCCACCCGTCGTCCAGCGCAGAGCCTCGCCGTGGCCAGATTGGACGTTTTCAACGACCGATCGAGTTCGCGACGACCGAATCTTGGCGATCAGTGCCTTGAGGACCCGAATACGGAAATAAGATGTATGGTTGCGACGGACAAGATTTGGAGGGCGTCATGCGTAACAACAGGGCTGTGTGGCAAGCCTGATCGCGCATGGCCTAACCTGCTGATTAACGGGAAAATGGTGGAGCAGAGGGGGATCGAACCCCTGACCTCGACATTGCGAACGTCGCGCTCTCCCAACTGAGCTACTGCCCCGGTTCGGCGGGCGGAGATGTAAGGCACCCGCGCCGCGTGTCAAGGCTGGGGACGCGCAAAACCCCGCCGCGCGATGCCGCAGGGGCCAGCCTTGCGCACGGGCAAGCCAAAAGTTAGGCTCGCGCGCGCTTTCTTGAGGGGATGGGCGACAGATGGGCGGGTTTATCGTGCCGGTGATCGAGGTGGTGGTGGCCCTCCTCGATATTTACTGGTGGCTGGTGATCATCCAGGCGGTGGTGAGCTGGCTGATCGCGTTCAACATCCTCAACACCTATAGCCGCCCGGTCGCGATGGTGCTGGATTTCCTCTATCGCATCACCGAGCCGGCGCTGCGCCCGATCCGCCAATTCCTGCCCCTGATCGGCGGCCTCGACATCTCGCCGGTGATCCTGCTGCTGATCATCTGGTTCGCGCGCATGGAGCTGGTCCAGCTCGAATTCTTTATGCTGACGCATTGAGAAGCGACGCGATCCGGGCGCTCTCGTCGAAGGAACATTCGCGATTACGGTCGACACCAAGCTGATCGACGGCAAGGCCCGCGCGGCGCGTTTGCGCGAAGCGGTGGGCGTACAGGCGGCAGCGCTCAAAGCCCGCACCGGGGTCGTGCCCGGCCTCAGCACGGTACTGGTGGGCGAGGATCCCGCGAGCCAGGTCTATGTCCGCAGCAAGGCCAAGGCGACGGTCGAGGCCGGCCTCGCGAGCTTCGAGGACACGCTGCCGGCGACCGCCAGCGAGGCCGAGCTGCTGGCGCTCATCGGCCGGCTCAACGCCGACGAGCGCGTCGACGGCATCTTGGTGCAATTGCCGCTGCCCGCGCATATCGACCCGCGGCGCGCCATCGACGCGATCAACCCCGCCAAGGATGTCGACGGCTTTCAGACGCGGAACGTCGCCGGCCTGTGGAGCGGCGGCCGCGCGCTGATTCCCTGCACGCCTTATGGCTGCCTCTTGCTGCTGCACGACACGATGCCGATGCTGGCCGGCGCCGAGGCGGTGGTCGTCGGCCGCTCGAACGTCGTCGGCAAGCCAATGGCAGCGCTGCTGCTGGCCGAGAACTGCACCGTGACGGTGGCCCATTCCAAGAGCCGCGACCTGCCGGCGATCGTGCGCCGCGCCGATATCCTGGTGGTCGCGGTCGGCCACGCCGAGCTGATCCGCGGCGCCTGGCTGAAGCCGGGCGCGGTGGTGATCGATGTCGGCATCAATCGCGTC
>DATLUE010000265.1:0-21888 GCA_035533255.1 Allostellaceae bacterium
ACCCACGCCAAGGTCTCGTTGGTGGTGCGGCGCGAGAGCGGTGGCTTGCGCTCTTATGTGCATTTCGGCACCGGCAACTATCATCCCTACACCGCCAAGGTTTACACCGATCTCAGCTTCTTTACCTGCGATCCGGCGCTGTGCCGCGACGCGCAGCGGCTATTCAACTATATGACCGGCTACGCGACGCCGGCGACGCTCGAGAAGATCGCGGTTGCGCCGCTGACTTTGCGGCCGCGGCTTTCCGAGCTGATCGACGATGAGATCGCGCATGCCCGCGCCGGCCGGCCGGCGCAAATCTGGGTCAAGCTCAACTCGCTGGTCGATCCGGCGATGATCGACCACCTCTATCGCGCCTCGCGCTCGGGGGTGAAGGTCGATCTCGTCATTCGCGGCATCTGCTGTCTGCGCCCGGGCGTGCCCGGCCTTTCGGAGAACATCCGCGTCAAAAGCATCATCGGCCGCTTTCTCGAGCACGGCCGCATCGTTTGCTTCGGCAACGGCCAAGCGCTGCCCTCGCCCGAGGCCAAGGTGTTCATCTCCTCGGCCGATTGGATGCCGCGCAATCTCGACTGGCGCGTCGAGGCGCTGGTGCCGATCGAGAACGAGACCGTCCGCCGTCAGGTGCTGGAAGAAATCATGGTCCATTCGCTGCAGGACGAGGCGCAGAGCTGGGACCTCGACTCGGACGGCGTTTATTGCCGGGTCAGCAACGACCCCGCGGCGTTCAGCGCCCATAACTACTTCATGACCAATCCGAGCCTGTCCGGCCGCGGCAGCGCCCTGCAGCCGCGGCGGGCGACGCCGCGGCTTGTCGCCGAAAGGACCACGCGCTAATTAACGCGCATGACGTACCGCCGCCCCGCACCGGCGATCGAGGCGACCACCCAGCCGGACTGTGTCGCGGTCATCGACATCGGCTCGAACTCCCTTCGTCTCGTCGTCTATGACGCGCCGCGCCGCGCTGCCCGGACGCTGCTGAACGAGAAGGTGATGTGCGGGCTCGGTCGCGCGCTCGAGAAGACCGACCGACTCAACGCGGACGGCGTTGCCCTTGCCAAGGCCAATCTTCAGCGCTTCATCGCATTGGCGCGCGCCGCCGGCGCGTCACGGATCGACGTGCTGGCGACCGCGGCAGTGCGCGATGCCGAGGACGGCGCCGAATTCGTCAACGACATCGAGAAGCGGTTTTCGATTCGCGTGCGGGTGCTGCCGGGCGCGGAGGAAGGACGCCTCTCGGCGCTGGGCGTGCTTGCGGGGATCCCGGCGGCCTCGGGCGTGGTCGGCGATCTCGGCGGCGGCAGCGTCGAGCTTGCCGCGATCGGCAACGCCCGGGTCGGAACCGTCGCGACCTTGCCGATCGGGCCGCTGCGGCTGATGGAAGAGGCCGACAACGAGCGCGCGCTCAAGGACATCATCGATCGCCATCTCGAAGGCGCGGGCTGGCTCGCACGGCTGGACGAGCCGCGCTTTTATGCGGTCGGCGGCGCGTGGCGGGCGATCGCGCGCATCCATATGGAGCAGCACGGCTACCCGCTCCACATCATTCAAGCCTATACGCTGTCGCGCGCCGAGGCGCAGAATTTCCTCGAGCTGATGGCGCGGCAGTCGCGCAAGTCGCTCGAGAAGATTTCGACCATTTCGCGCAAGCGCCTCGAGGTGGTGCCGCTGGCCGCGCGCGTCCTCAGCCGCATCCTGCGCCGGATGGGCGCGCGCGAATTGGTGTTCTCGGCGGCGGGCCTGCGCGAAGGCCATCTCTACAGCCTGATGGGCACCGAGCAGCAGCGGGCCGATCCGCTGATCGCCGCCTGCACCGAAGAAGCGCGCGCCAATCCCCGCTTTGGCGAGGATGCCGAGGCGCTGGTGGAATGGACCGGGGCGCTGTTTCCCAAAGAGCCGCCGGACCGGCTGCGGCTGCGGCGCGCGGCTGCCTTGCTCGGCGACATCGCCTGGCACCATCATCCCGACTACCGCGCCGATCTGGCGATGCGGCACGTACTCTACATGCCGGTGGGCGGCCTCGATCATCCCGAGCGCGTGTTCTTGGGGGTGGCCATCGCCGCGCGTTACGGCGGCATGGCGACGCTCGAGTCCTTGGCGCCGCTGCGCCTCCTCGACGAGGATGCGCGCGACGCCGCGCGCGCGATGGGATTGGCGCTGCGCTTGGCCTATACCCTCACCGGCGGCGTGCCCGGGCTGCTCCGCGGCAGCTCATTGCGCCTGACCGACGCCAAGCTGACGCTCAACCTCTTGCCCGACCATGTGCTGCTGCTTGGCGAAGCGGTGCAGCGGCGGCTCGATGCGCTCGGCCGCACGCTCGGCCGGCCGGCCGAGATCAAGCGGGCTTAGAACAAAGGTTTAAGAGGCCGGTTGGGTCGCCGGCGTGTCGCTGCGCACCAGCTTGATGCGCTTGCCGGCGGCGGTCAGCGCCAGCCGGCCATGCTTCAGATCGAGCGCGTCGCGGCCGAAAATCTCGTGCCGCCAGCCGGTGACCGCCCGGATATCGGCGTGATCGTCGGCGGCGAGCAATTCGAGATCCTCGGCATCGGCGATCAGCCGCGCGGCGACGTCGTTCTCCTCGGCGCGCAACTTTAGCAGCACGCGCAAGAGATCGACGAGCGGCCCGATGCCTTGCGGCGGGTCGCGACGCGGCTCCGCCTTCGGGTAGTCGCTTTCCGGCATCGCCAGCATGCGCTCCACGACGGCGAGGATCTCGCCACCGAATTTGCTTTCGGCAAAGCCCTTGCCGAGGCCGCGGGCGCGGCCCAGTTCCTCGATCGTGTGAGGCGCGTGCGCCGCGATCTCGAGCAGCGATTCGTCGCGCAGCACCCGGTTGCGCGGCAGGTCGCGCTTTTGGGCCGCGGTCTCGCGCCAACTCGCCAAGGCATAGGCCAGCGCCAGCATGCGGCGGTTGTTCGAGCGCAGCTTCAGCCGCTTCCACGCCGTCGCGGGGTCGAGGCGGTAGAGCTCGGGATCGGTCAACGCCGCCATCTCCTCGTCGAGCCAAGAGGCGCGGCCGGTTTTCTGCAGTCGCGCGGCGAGCTTTTCATAGACAATGCGCAATGGCCCGACATCGGCCAGCGCATAGCGAAGCTGGCGCTCGCTCAGCGGTCGCTGCGCCCAATCGGTGAAGCGGGCGGATTTGTCGATCGTCGCGCCGCCCAGCTTGCTGGCGAGGGTCTCGTAGCTCGCGGCCTCGCCGAAGCCGCAGACCATCGCGGCGACCTGGGTGTCGAAGATCGGCGCCGGCACCTTGCCGGTGAGGTTGACGAAAATCTCGATGTCCTGGCGCGCGGCGTGGAATACCTTTAGCACGCGCGGCTCGGCCATCAGCGCAAAGAGCGGGGCAAGGTCGATGCCCGGCGCGAGGGGGTCGATCGCGATCGCCTCATCCGGTCCCGCCACCTGGACGAGGCACAGGATCGGCCAGTAGGTGCGGTCGCGCATGAACTCGGTGTCGACGGTGACGAAGTCGGCCTCGGCGTGACGCCGGCAAAAGGCGGCAAGCGCGTCCGTATCGGCGATGAGGCTCATGGTGTCATGAATTCTTTAGCCAATGTGCCATGCGCCTTTGCGCCTGCACATGGGTCAAGACTCTGCCGTCTTTGACGGCTTTCTCGCCGCGAGCGAGCCCTTCAAGGAGAGTCATTGGGGCTAATGAATTTTTGGGGGCGTCGATATCGATCTTGATCGTCATAGACCGATAGTAAAACGCATTTCATCACTGTACCAGCGGGGCCCCAGCCATCGCTTGACAAAGCCCCGGTCGTCCCGGCTTTTTGGGCTTATGCATCAATACCGAGCCACGACTTGCGGCGCGCTGCGCCTGGCCGCCGCCGGCAGCGAGACCCGGATCGCCGGCTGGGTCCACCGCAAGCGCGATCACGGCCAGCTCCAATTCGTCGACCTGCGCGACCATTACGGGATCACGCAATGCGTGATCGACGTGTCCTCGCCGCTCTTTGCGAAGGTCGATGCGCTGCGCCTCGAAAGCGTGATCTCGGTGAGCGGCACGGTGGTCGAGCGCTCGGCCGAGACCGTCAACCCGAAGCTGCCGACCGGCGAGATCGAGTTGCAGATCAAGATGCTCGACGTGCTCTCGGAAGCCGAGCCGCTGCCGTTCCCGGTCAATACCGATGCCGATTATCCCGCGGAGCTGCGGCTGCGCTATCGCTTCCTCGATCTGCGGCGCGAGCAGATCCATTCCAACATCATCCTGCGCGCGCAGGTGATTGCCTCGATCCGCCGGCGCATGATCGAGCAGGGCTTCACCGAATTCCAGACGCCGATCCTGACGGCGAGCTCGCCGGAGGGCGCGCGCGACTATTTGGTGCCGAGCCGGCTGCACCCCGGTAAATTCTACGCGTTGCCGCAGGCGCCGCAGCAATTCAAGCAATTGCTGATGGTCGCGGGCTTCGATCGCTATTTCCAGATCGCGCCGTGTTTTCGCGACGAGGCGAGCCGCGCCGACCGCTCGCCCGGCGAGTTCTATCAGCTCGATCTCGAGATGTCGTTCGTCACGCAAGACGATGTGTTCGCCGCGATCGAGCCGGTGATGACCGGCATCTTCGCGGAGTTCGGCAAAGGTCGCACGGTGACGCCGGCGCCGTTCCGGCAAATCCCCTATGCCGAGGCGCTGGCGAAATACGGCTCCGACAAGCCCGATCTGCGCAATCCGATCGAGATGCGCAACGTCACCGACACATTCCGCAGCTCGGGCTTCAAGATTTTCGCTTCGCAGATCGAAGCCGATCCCAAGGTCGAGGTGTGGGCGATCCCGGGACCGAGCGGCGGCAATCGCGCCTTTTGCGACCGGATGAATTCCTGGGCGCAGGGCGAAGGCCAGCCCGGCATGGGCTACATCTTCTTCCGCGACGGCGAGGGCGCCGGTCCGGTCGCGCGCAACCTCGGGACCGAGCGCACCGCGGCGCTGCGCACCGCTCTCGGGTTGAAGGACGGCGACGCGGTGTTCTTCGTCTGCGGCGTGCCGGGCAGCTTCCGACAATTCGCCGCGGCCGCGCGGCTCAAGATCGGCAGCGAGCTCGGTCTTACCCGCAGCGGCGTCTTCGAATTCTGCTGGATCACCGACTTCCCGATGTACGAGCTCGACGAAGAGACCAAGCAGATCGTCTTCAGCCACAACCCGTTCTCGATGCCGCAGGGCGAGCTCGACGCGCTCGAGACCCAGGACCCGCTCACCATCAAGGCGTTCCAATACGACATCGTCTGCAACGGCGTCGAGCTGAGCTCGGGCGCGATCCGCAATCACCGGCCCGACATCATGTACAAGGCGTTCGCGATCGCCGGCTACAAGGCGGAAGAGGTCGAGGCGCGCTTCGGCGGCATGCTCAACGCGTTCAAATACGGCGCGCCGCCGCATGGCGGCTCGGCGCCGGGGATCGACCGGATCGTGATGCTGCTGGCGGATACGCCGAACATCCGCGAGATCGTCGCTTTCCCGATGAACCAGCAGGCGCAGGATTTGTTGATGCAGGCGCCGGCCGAGATATCGCCCGAGCGATTGCGCGAGTTGCATATCCGGCTGGCGCTGCCGCCGGAAAAGAAACCCTAGCCGCGCTCGGCGGGCGTCGCCGCGGCACTGCGGCGCTTGGCCTCGTACATCGCCATATCGGCGCGGTGCAGGACGCTGTCCTCGCTCTCCTCGCCGTCGAACGTCGCGAGGCCGAAGCTCGCGCCGAGCCCGACGGTGCCGATCACGCGGCCGAGCCATTGGCATTTGCGCTTCGCCGCCGGCAGCGAGACGCCGACCAGCATCAGCGCGAACTCGTCGCCGCCCAGCCGCGCGGTCGCGTCCATCTTGCGCGTCTTGCGGCGCAGGATCGCGCCGAGCCGGCGCAGCAGCTCGTCGCCCTGGGCGTGGCCGAGCCGGTCGTTCACTTTCTTGAACCCGTCGAGATCGCAGACGGCAATCACGCCGCCATGCCCGCCGCGCTTGGCGGCAGCATTGGCGCGTGCGAATACGCCGAGAAAGCCGCGTCGGTTCAGCAAGCCGGTCAGCTCGTCGCTGCCGATCAGGGTCTCGAGATGAGCCAGCCGTGCTTCGAGCGTCGCCACCCGGCGATCGGCGGTCGCCGCCACTTCGCGCGCCCAATCCAGCAGCGCTGGTTGATTGGCCCGGGCGGGCGGGACGAGTGCCAATCGGCGCGTCTCGCTCCGTGCGACCGGCGCGTTGTCGACTTTGCGAAGCTTGAGAGCGGCGGCAGACATGGTATGCGATCCCCCGACGAGATACGACCCAAGCGGAGCAAGCGGCATGCCACACGAAACGGTCGGAATTTCGCCTTTTTTCCGCCGCGGCGATCGGCAAAATTTGCCGCGGGCGGCAGGGCTTGCCGAGAATCGCGCGGCCTAGTAAGTGGCTCGCCCGTATCGCAACTGCGAGAAGCGTGACATACTGGCGAAGTGAAAATCGTCACGAAATCGGGTGGGTTGATCGGGAAATGGTGGTCATGAATTACCGAGTTCGCCACACGCTTGGCTGGGCCGCGCTCGGATTCGTGCTTGCGGCGTCGCCGGCGGGAGCGGTCGACATCTCGCCCCATCGCGCGCTCTACAGCCTCACCCTCGATAGCACGAAAACCGCCAGCGGCGTCGCCGGCGCGAGCGGCGCGATGTATTATGAATGGGGCGAGGCGTGCGACGGCTGGACCGTCGATCAACGCTTCCGTTTGCGCCTCGTTTATTCCGAGGAAGGCACGGTCGAGGTCAACTCGACGCTGCTGACCTGGGAATCGAAGGACGGGCTGCGCTACAGCTTCAACGAAAAGCGGCTCCGCAACGGCGATGTCGAGGACGACATCCACGGCGAGGCGCATCTCGACGGCAAGGGCAAGGGCGGCGTCGCGCAATTCGAAAAACCCGCGGCGAGCACGCTGGCGCTGGCGCCCGGCGTCTTGTTTCCGACCGCACATACGCTGGTGCTGATCGCGCATGCGCAGGCGGGCGACACGTTTCTGGCGCGCAAGGTATTCGACGGCGCCGCGGTCGAGAATGCGGGCCAGATCACCGCGGTCATCGGCCCGCAACTGCAGCCCGATCCCAATCCCGTGAAGCCGCTCGATAATCCGCTGCTGCAGCGGCCGTCATGGCGCATCAGCCTCGCCTTCTTCTCGGCCGGTTCCGACAAGAACGATGCCGATACGCCGGATTACCAGCTCACCATGCGGCTGCTCGACAATGGCGTATCGCAGGACATGTCGCTCGATTACGGCGACTATGTGCTGAAGGCCAAGCTCGACGACATCGAAGCGCTGCCCAAACCCAATTGTTAGCCGGCCGCGCGGCTAATCCACGCTCGTCTTGCCAGAATCCCTGCGGGTCCGCTCCACGCGCTCGGCATCGTAGATCGCGAGCAACGTGAACGGCGCCGCGCCGAGATTGAGGAAGCGGTGCCACGTCCCGGCTGCGACGTGAACCGTATCGAACGGCTTCAAGGGGGTTTGCGGCAGATCCTCGGCCTCGACCGCGCAATCGCCGGCCAGGACCACGATCATCTCGTTGCAATTATGGCGATGGAAATCGACCGCGTGGCCGGCAGGGAAAGTGACCGTGTTGGTCTTGATCCGCGCGCCGCAACTCTCCTTGTCGACCAGCGGCCGGATCGCGGCGCCGTTCGGCATCTTGCGCTCGGGAATGTCGTCGAATTTCAGGATGCGCGTGATCGCCATGATGTCGCTCCCTCTCTATCGCGGCGGCTCCGACCATAGCCAGGCCGCACCCCGCACGCCGCTCGAATCGCCCCAGCGCGGGGGCACGAGGCGCGTGACCACGGTATCCGAAAAGACATAGGCGCCCCAACGCTCCGGCACCGCGTGGTAGAGCGCGGCGATCTGGCCGAGGCCGCCGCCCAGGACGATGATCTCGGGATCGAGCAGGTTGATCACGGTCGCCAGGCCCCGCGCCAGGCGATCCGCATAGCGATCGAGCGCGGCGCGGGCGGCGGGATCGCCCGACTCGGCGCGCGCGGCGATCGCCGCCGCATCCACCTGGAGGCCGGTGGTCGCGTGGTAATCGCGGCTCAGCCCCGAGCCCGACAGGAATGTCTCGATGCAGCCGCGCTTGCCGCAATAGCAGGGCGCGCCCGGACGCTCGTCGTTCTGCGGCCAGGGCAAGGGCGAATGCCCCCATTCGCCGGCGATAGCGTTGGGGCCGGTCAGAACCTGGCGATCGACCACGATGCCGCCGCCGACGCCGGTGCCGAGAATGACGCCGAAAACCACCCGGGCGCCCTGGGCGGCGCCATCGACCGCCTCGCTCAAGGCAAAGCAATTGGCGTCGTTCGCCAGCCGCACCGGCCGCCCCAGCGCCGCGGCGAGGTCGCGGTCGAACGGCCGGCCATTGAGGCAGGTCGAATTGGCGTTCTTGACCAGTCCCGTAGCCGGCGACAGGGTGCCGGGAATGCCCAACCCGACGCTCTCGGCGCGGCCGAGTGCGGCTTCGATCCCCTCGACCAGCGCCTTGACCGCGGCGACGATGCCGCCATAGTCGCCCGCTGGCGTTGCCAACCGACGGCGCAGCCGGATCGCGCCGTCGTCACCCAGGGCCGCCGCCTCGATCTTGGTCCCGCCGATGTCGATTCCGATGCGCATGGTCCGCGCCGGCCCTCGCAATTGCGTTAATCGGTTAACCGATTGTTAAGATGATTTAAAGAAAAAATACCATGTCTGCACGGTCCGGCAGCGCCAGTCGGGATTAGGCTGCTCGGCGTGGTGCTCTTTTTAACGGTTGCGCGCCTAAGATCGCCTGCCGCATTGCACAGATCGCAAGCGGCCGGGGCAAGGATATGATGATGGCCAAGCGGGTACTCATTGTCGAAGACAATGATTTGAACATGAAGCTCTTCCATGACCTTCTCGAGGCGCATGGCTACGACATCCTGCAGACCAAGGATGGCATGGAGGCGTTGCAGCTTGCCCGCCTGCATCATCCCGACCTCATTCTGATGGATATCCAGCTTCCCGAAGTCTCGGGGCTGGAAGTGACCAAATGGATCAAGGAAGACGACGATCTGAAAACGATCCCGGTCATTGCCGTCACGGCCTTCGCGATGAAGGGCGACGAGGAAAAAATCCGCGAGGGCGGTTGCGAGGCCTATATCGCAAAGCCGATCTCGGTCGCCAACTTCCTCCAGACGGTCGCTCGCTTCTGCGCCTAAAGGAAATCGGAGCATGTCAGCTCGAATTCTGGTGGTCGACGACGTCGACGTGAACGTGAAAGTGCTCGAAGCCAAGCTAACGAGCGAATATTTCAACGTGCTTAGCGCCAATGACGGGATGGCGGCGCTCAAGATCGCCCAGACCGAACATCCCGATCTCATCCTGCTCGACGTCATGATGCCGCGGATGGACGGGTTCGAGACCTGCCGCCGCATCAAGCAGGATCCGCGCACCGCGGACATTCCGGTGGTGATGGTGACCGCGCTGTCCGAGCCGTCGGATCGCGTCCGCGGACTCGAAGCCGGGGCCGACGACTTCCTCACGAAGCCGGTCAACGACATCGCCCTATTCGCGCGCGTGCGCTCGCTGGTGCGGCTGCGGCGGACGATGGAGGAATGGCGCCACCGCGAGGAAATTTGCGGCCGGTTCAATTCCCTGTTCGAAAAAGAGACGCCGCAGGAGAACACCGGCCCGGCGCGGGTGATGCTCTGGGAAGAGAACGCTTTTGCCGCCGCGCGCATCGCCGAAATGCTCGGCCCCCTGGTCAGCGAGACGGTCCGGCCCTCGACCGTCGAGGATTTCGTCGCGACCTGCGATTCCTCGATCGAGCTCGTCATTCTCAGCATGGCCGGCAAGGTCGATGCATTGCGCGTCGTCTCGCAGCTTCGCGCCAACGAGCCGAGCCGGCTCGTGCCGATTCTGCTGATCGCCGATCCCGACGAGTTGCCGCGGCTGGCCAAAGGCCTCGATCTCGGCGCCACCGATTACCTCGTCCGGCCGCTCGACCGCAACGAGCTCATCGCCCGCTGCCGCACGCAGATCCGGCGCAAGCGGCTGCAGGACCAGTTGCAGGAGAATTACCAGAAGAGCCTGGCGCTGGCGCTCACCGACAGTCTCACCGGCCTCTATAACCGCCGCTACCTGCAGGCCCACCTCGAAGGCTTGCTCGAGCGCGTCGGCGAGGGCGCCAAAGGCCCCTCGCTGCTGCTGTTCGACGTCGATTTCTTCAAGCGCGTCAACGACAATCACGGCCATCCGGCCGGCGACGCGGTGCTGAAGGAAGTCACCGCCCGGGCCTCGCGCCATGTCCGCGGCTTCGATCTGGTCGCGCGCTATGGCGGCGAGGAGTTCGTCGTCGTGCTGCCGGAAACGCCGCTGCAGATCGCGCTGGTCGTGGCCGAGCGCTTGCGCAGCGTGATCGCCGAGAAGCCGATCGAGATCGGCGAGCCGCCGGTCGGCCTGCCGATCACCATCAGCATTGGCGTCGCTATCACGCATGATGTCGAGGAAACCCCCGACACGCTGTTGCAGCGGGCCGACGACGCCCTCTATGCAGCCAAGCATTCCGGCCGCAACTGCATCCGGGTCGCCGAAGCCGATGCGCTGCCGGGTCTTCAGCAGCCCACCGCCGCCGCGACCCGCGGCGCGGCAGCATAAAGGTTCCTAGCGCGCCGGCAGCACCGTCGAGAGCGGATAAGTTGCCAAAGAAAAGCCGCTCACGAGGAGCGGCTTTTCGTTGCAACGATAACGGGCGGCGCTATTTAATTTTGCCTTCCTTGAAGACGACGTGCTTGCGCGCGACCGGGTCGTATTTCTTGAGTTCGAGCTTTTCCGTCTTGGCCCGCGGATTCTTCTTGGTCACGTAGAAGTAGCCGGTATCCGCGCTGCTCATGAGCTTGATTTGAATGGTATTGCTTTTCGCCATCGATGGCCTGCCTTTCCGCAACTGCGGGCCAGATTAGTCGCGCGGGCCAGCCTGTCAAGCGCGCCTAAAAACCGGGCAGGAACGCAGATGCCATTGATTCGGCGAGGATGAGCGTTTACCAATCCGATCGCGAGCAAAACGATTGAAAAAACTGCGCGTGCCGTGAGGGAGTGGGCGATCAGCGTACTCGAGAGGTCGAGAGCGCATCCGCCTCAACAATTCCGGCAGTGAGCCCTGGTGGCGGCGATGAACGCTGTCGCTGTGTGATTGCGGCTGCTTTCCGCGCCATTCCTTGATCGATCAAGGCGAGGCGATGGCGGAGCAGCCTCAGAGCTGTTGTGCCTGGAGGGAGGGGGTGTCGTGTCGTTCTCGATCTTGGTCTTTGGCTGCGGCCTGATTCTCGCCGCGGCAGCGGGGAGCTATCTCTTGCTGGCGATCGTGCGGGTTGCGGCGTTCCGCCCGGCGGACGTCCCGCCGCGGCGGCCGCCGCAGGCGGTCACGATCCTCAAGCCGGTCTGCGGCGCCGAGCCGCGGCTCTACGAATGCTTGCGGTCGTTTTGTCGGCTCGATCACGCGCCGCTGCAGATCGTCTTCGGGGTCGGCGATCGCGCCGACCCGGCCGTTGCCGTGGTCAAGCGACTGATCCGCGAATTTCCCGCGCTCGATCTCAGCCTCGTTATCGATAGCGCGGTGCATGGGACGAATCTCAAGGTCAGCAATCTCATCAACATGCATTGCTCGGCGAAGCACGATATCGTCGTCGTCTCCGACAGCGACACCGAGGTCGCGCGCGATTGCCTCGATGCGGTGCTCGCGCCCTTCGCCGATCCTGCGGTCGGCGCCGTCACCTGTCTTTACAAAGGCGCGCCCGCCCCGGGGCTCGCGTCATCGCTGGGCGCGCTCTTCGTCAACGACTGGTTCCTCGCCTCGGCGGTGGTCGATGCCGGCATGCGCGAGGCGGCCTATTGCTTATGCTTCGGTCCGGTAACGGCGCTGCGCCGCAGCGCGCTCGAAGCGATGGGCGGCTTCGGCATGCTTGCCTTCCATCTCGCGGACGATTTCATGCTCGGCCGCATGATTGCCGCCGCCGGCTACAAAGTGCGGCTCGCGAGCTACGTGCCCGATATCGTCGTGGTCGAGGATTTCGCCTCGCTCCTCCGGCATGAGTTGCGCTGGGCGCGCACCGTGCGCACGGTCAGGCCGGGCGAGCATTTCCTCTCGGCGGTGATGCAGCCCTTGCCGCTCTTGCTGCTATTGCTGCTGCCGTTTCCGCAACTCGGCGGCTGGTTCGTGCTCGGCGCCCTCATCGCGCTTCGTATCATTCTCCACTTTCTCGTCCGCCGACGCTTCGCGATCGCGACGCCGGCGCGTCCCTGGCTGTTGCCGCTCCGGGAATGCCTGTGTTTCGCGATCTGGCTCGCCAGCTACCGCAGCTCCCATGTAAGCTGGCGCGAGCGCGATTTCGTGATTGCCCCCGGCGGCAGGCTCGAGCCGCGCGCTTTGCCTGCGGCGGTAGCGAGCGGCGGTTCTTGAAGCGATTGATCGTGACGGCGGATGATTTCGGCCTGGCGATCCCCGTCAACGAGGCGGTGGAAGAAGGCCACCGCCGCGGCATTCTCACGGCTGCGAGTCTGATGGTGACCGGCGATGCCGCAGCCGATGCGGTGGCGCGTGCGCGCCAGATGCCGAAACTCGGCGTCGGGCTGCATCTGGTGCTGGTCGATGGCGTGCCGGTGCTGCCGCCCGAGCAGCTCCCCGATCTCGTCGGCCGCGATGGGCGCTTCCGGACCAATGTGTTGGCCCAGGGCGTGCGCATTTTCTGCTTGCCGGCGGCGCGTCGCCAGGTCGCCGCCGAGATTCGCGCGCAGCTCGAAGCGTTCCGTGCCACGGGCCTCGCCCTCGATCACGTCAACGCGCATCATCACTTCCACCTTCATCCGACCATCCAGCAGGAATTGCTGCGTCAGGCCGGCGAATTCGGCATCCGCGCGGTGCGACTGCCGCTGGAGCCGCCGCTGGCGTCTTGGCGTGCCGGCGGCCGGCGCCTTGCCTGGCTCAGTGGCTTCCTGGAGGGGCGCCATGCGCGGCGCTTGAAGCGCCGGCTCGATGCCGCCGGCATCCGCCGCAACGACCAAGTCTTCGGTCTCGGCGATACCGGCGGCATGACCAGCGCGCGGGTGCTGCGCTATCTCGAAGACCTGCCTGACGGCGTATCGGAGATTTACTTTCATCCCGCGACGCAACGCCCGTCGGAATGGCCGGCGCATTACGATTGCCGGGGCGAGCTGGCGGCGTTGATCGATCCGGCGGCGGCCGCGGTGATCGCGCGGCGCGGCATCGAGACGATGCCGTTCGCCGGCCTGGAGCGCGCGGCATGAAATGGGGAATCATGCTGGGCGCCGGCCTTGGCGTGCTGGCGGCGCTGTTGATGGTCGCATGGTACGGGCTCGCCGCGGTCGGCGGCGCGTTGGCGCTCGCGGGCTGGACCGGGCTCGCCGCGATCGCCGTCTATCATATCGCTCCGGTGACATTGTGCGCGCTTGCCTGGCGCTGCTTGTTCGATCGCCCGCAGGTCTCGCTGCTGCGATTCGTGTGGATCCGCTGGCTGCGCGATGCCGGCAGCGATCTTTTGGCGCTGGTGCCGGGCGGCGGCGAGATGCTCGGCATCCGCGCGATGAAGCTCGCCGGCATTGAGCTTGGCGCCGCGACGGCGTCGACCGTGGTCGATGTCACGGTCGAGATGCTGGCGCAGATCGGCTTTACCGTCCTCGGGCTCGCGATCCTGCTCGACCGGCCAGCGGGGCCGCTCGTGCCCTGGACGCTGATCGGCCTGGCCGCGATCGTCCCGCTTGCCGGCGCGCTGGTGTTCGCGCAGCGCCTAGGGCTGATCGGCCTGATCGAGCGCTTCGCCGACAAGCTCGCCGCCGGCTATGGCTGGACCGCACTGGTCCATGTCGCCGGCCTCGAGAAGCGCGTCCATGCGATCTATCGCAACCGCGCCGCCCTCGCGCGCGCGGGCGCCACGCATTTCCTCGCCTGGATCGTCGGCGTCGGCGAGGCCGGCATCGCGCTCGCCATGATGGGCGTGCGACCGGGCTTCGGCTCGCTGATCGTGCTCGAGAGCCTAACCTTCGCGATCCGCACCGCGGCGTTCTTCGTGCCGGCGGCGGCCGGTGTGCAGGAAGGCGGCTATGTGCTGCTGGGCGGCGCGCTCGGGATCGCGCCGGAATTCGCTCTCGCGCTCTCGCTCTTGAAGCGCGGCCGCGAGCTCTTGCTCGGCACCGCGGCGCTGCTGCTATGGCACGCGATCGAGAGCCGCCGGATGTGGCGGATGGCGGGCGCCGCCGCGCCTAGTCCTGAAGCGTTGCCAAATAATCGATCAGCGCCTTCCGATCGCCGACGTCCTTGACGCCGGGGAAGAGCATCTTCGTGCCCGGAACCATCTTCTGCGGGTCGGTCAGGTATTTATCCAGCGTCGCCTTGTCCCAGGTGACGCCGGCCTTGGTCATCGCCGGCGAATAGGAATAATCGTCGAGGCTGGCGGATTTGCGGCCGACGATGCCGGCCAGCGAGGGGCCAAGCTTGTTGGTTCCAGGATCGGTCGAGTGGCACACCGCGCAATTGTTGGTGAAAATATCGGCCCCATCTGCCGCGGCCGCGGCGCCTGCCCCGGCGCCAAGCGCCAGCGCTGCCGCTGCCAGGATGGCGGATGCTTTGGTCACACCGTTCATTCTTAACTCCCGTTTCGATGCCCGCGCCGATTAATGACCGGCATTATAGACGCCGCGCGCCGCTTGTCTCCCCGCCATACCCCTGGCGAGGCTCGGCCGCGACCGCTAGCATGAAAATTCCTGCGCGAGGAGACCGACGCATGCCACGCTTTGCCCCCTTCGTTCCCGAAGGCGTTATCCCGGCCTGTCTGCTGCCATTCCTCGACGACCTATCGATCGACGAGCCGTCGTTTCGGCGTCATCTCGGCGATGTTGCCGCCGTGCCGGGCATTGCCGCGATTACCGTCAATGCCCATGCCTCCGAAGTCGGCTCGTGCAGCTTCGACGAGCAGCGCCGGGTGCTGGCGATCGCCCAGGACGAGATCGGCGCCAGGCTGCCGATCGTCAGCGGCATCTATGCCGAGGGCAGCATCGAGGCGGCGCGGCTCGCGCGCATGGCGCAGGACGGCGGCGCCTCGGCGTTGCTGGTGTTTCCGCCGGGGCCTTTCACCTTGGGCCAGCGGCCCGAGATGGCGCTCGCGCATTTCCGGCGCATCGCCGAAGCCTCGGACTTGCCGATCATCGTGTTTGAATATCCGCTGCAGAGCGGCCAGGGCTATCCGCTCGACACGCTGTTGAAGCTGTTCGCGGCGGTGCCGACCATTCGCGCGATCAAGGATTGGACGCCGCAAGTGCCGTTGCACGAGCGCCATATCCGGACGCTGCAAAGCCTCGATAAGCCGATCAATGTGCTCAGCACCAACAGCTCCTGGCTCTTGAGCTCGCTGGTGCTCGGCTGCAAAGGCTTGCTCTCGGGCTCGGGCAGCGTCATCGCCGATCTCCAGGCGCGGCTCTTCCACGCGGTGCAGGCGAATGATTTGGCCGCGGCGCGCCGCATCAACGACCGCATCTATCCGACCGCCGAGGTCTTCTACGCCGATCCCTTCGTCGACATGCACAATCGCATGAAGGAAGCGCTGGTGCTGCTCGGCAAGCTGCCGCGCGCGGTGGTGCGGCCGCCGCTCGCCAAGCTCTCGGCCGCCGAGGTCGAGCGCATCCGGACGGCGTTGGTGACAGCAGGGCTCTTGGAGCGCGGCGCGCGCAGCGCCGCGTGACAGGGCCGGGCGCGGCGGCAATCGACACTCTCGAGACCGAGCATTTCGGCACGATCGCGGTCCGTCACCGCGACTGCCCGCTATGCGGCCGCAACAACGACGCCGCGCCGCCGAGCCGCTTCTCCAATCCGCCCTGGACGGTCAAGGACTGCCCCGCCTGCGGCTTCGTCTATATCGATGGTGCGCCGCATTACGAGCTGCAATTCGAGATGATGGCGTGGGAGCGCACGACCAAGATCGAGGAGCTGCGCCGCGCCGAGCTTCGGCCGATCTCTTACCAGGCGAGCAAGCACACGCGCTTTCGCATGCATATCCTCCCGAAGCGCAACATGCTCGACTACATCGCGCAGCGCTACGAGGGCGGCAATGTGCTCGATCTCGGCTGCGGCAGCGGCCACGCGATGGACAGTTTCCCGCCGGCCTTCACGCCATTCGGCATCGAGATTTCTTCCGAGCTTGCCAAGGAAGCCGATCGCGTTTTCCAATCCCGCGGCGGTTACGCGATCAACGCGCCCTGCGTGACCGGGCTCGAGCGGTTTCCGGCGAATTTCTTCGCGGCGGCGTCGCTGCGCTCTTATCTCGAGCATGAGGCGGAGCCGCTGCCGGTTCTCGAGAGGCTTCATCGCGCGCTCGCGCCCGGCGGCTTTGCGGTGGTGAAGGTGCCGAATTACGGCTCGCTCAATCGCAGGGCGATGGGGCGCCGCTGGTGCGGCTTTCGCTATCCCGATCACCTCAACTATTTCACCCCGGCCACGCTTGCCGCGATGGCCGCCAAGGCGGGGTTCGCGATCGCGTTCGGGGCGACCGGAAGGCTGCCGACCAGCGACAATATGTGGGCGGTGCTGACGAAGCAGGTGCGTTGACCCGTCAGACCGGCTGGGCGATCGCTTGCTTCGGCCGGGCGCTGCGCGCCATCAGTAGCGACAGCGCCGTGAATCCGGCGGCGCAGAGGAAGATGAGGCGCGGCGAGCCATTATCCATCAGCCAGCCATAGAGCAGCGGCGCGATCACGGCCGAGACATTGAAGCCGGTGGTGACGAAGCCGAACACCACGCCGAACGCGCCCGGCGGGGTCACCGCCCGCACGATCAGGTCGCGCGAGGGCATGATGACGCCGTTGAGAAAGCCCGTCAGCGCCATTACCGCGACGAATACCGCGGCCGGGAAATCGGCGTAGGCGAGGATGAGGATAATGACGCCGCTCGCCGCGAGGCCGGCGGTGGCGATGCGCATCGGATGCCTGAAGCGCTCGGCGATGATGCCGCCCGAGAGCACGCCCAGCGCATTGCAGACCAGAAACGCCGTCAGCGCGACGCTCGCCGCCGCGGTCGGTGTCCCGTAAAGCGCGCCGAAGCCGACGATGGTGTAGTTCTGGAGCGCGTTGCCGGTCATCGTCAGAAAAGCGAAGAACACGAAGCTCCTGAGGATCGGCCCGCTGGTCAGCAAGCGCCAACGGCTTTCCGGCACGGCTGCTTCGGCGTTCGCCTTACGCGCTTTTTCCTCGCCCCGCGAGCCCTGCCGATCCGACAGCGCGTCCTTTTTGACCAACAGCACGATCGCGACCGCGTAGGTCACGACGGCGATCGCGAGAAAGCCGCTATGCCAGCCGAACAGGGTCGCCATCGTCAGCATGAAAGCCGGCGTCGCCGCCTGGCCGGCCATGCCAAGGAAGGTGTGGATCGAATAGGCATGCGCCATGCGCGGCGCGGAGACGCCATGCGACAGGATCGCGTAATCGGCCGGGTGATAGACGGTGTTGGCGACGCCGAGCACGGCGAAGCCGGCCAGCAGCGCCCAATAGGACGGGACGAGGCCGATGATGGCAGCGCCGGTGCCGCTCAATGCCAGCCCGGCGATCAGCAGCGCGCCCGAGCCGATGCGATCGACGATGAAGCCCGCCGGGGTTTGCAACACTGCCGAGAAGAAGCCGAACACGGCCATCGCGAAGCCGAGCTGCTCGAAACTCGCGCCGTATTCCAGGCGCGCATACATGAACAGCGGCGGCAGCATGATGACATAGACGTGGCTCATGAAATGGGCCGCGCCGACCAAGCTGATGACGCGAAAATCGCGCAGCTTGGTTGCCGAACCGGCAATCTCGGTCATATCCGCCATGATGCGTTGCCCGATCGTTCCTTAGTTCCGGTCACTAGCACGACGAGGCGGCGAAATCGAGCGCCCCTTGGGGTGATCAGCCATGCGGCGTAGCATGGCTGACAAGGAGCACGGCACGCGATGAGCATTTTCGATCTCGACGGCAAGACGGCGCTGATCACCGGCTCGTCGCGCGGTATCGGCCGCGCCATTGCCGAGGCGATGGCGCGGGCCGGCGCCCAGGTGGTGATCGCCAGCCGCAAGCAGGCGGCGTGCGACGCGGTCGCGGCGGGGATCCGCGCCGGCGGTGGCAAGGCGGTCGCGATCGCCTGCCATGTCGGCGACAAAGCGCAGCTTCAAGGGCTGGTCGAGAAGACCCACGACGCGTTCGGGGGCATCGACATCCTGGTCAATAATGTCGGCGCCAACCCGACGCTGGGGCCGTTGAGTGCGCTCAGCGACGACGCCTTCGACCGGGTGATGACCAGCAACGTGAAAAGCGCGTTCTGGCTCTCGAATCTCGTGCTGCCCGAGATGGCGGCGCGCAAAGACGGCGCGGTGATCTTCATCGCCAGCATCGCCGCCTTGCGCGCCTCGGCCGGCATCAACGCCTACGGCGCCGCCAAGGCGGCGCTGATGCAGCTTGCGCGCGGCCTTGCCGCGGAATGGGGCGCGAGCAATATCCGTGTCAACTGCATCGCCCCCGGTCTCATCAAGACCGATTTCGCTCGCGCTCTTTGGGACGACGCGGCGCGGGCGCGACAGCGCATCGCCGAGACCCCGCTCGGGCGGCTCGGCGAGCCCGGCGACATCGCCGGCGCGGCGATCCTACTTGCCTCGCAGGCCGGCAGCTTCATCACCGGCCAAACCATCGTGATCGACGGCGGCGTGACCATCGCCGGCTAACGTCGCCGCGACGTGTCGCCGCGGCAGGTTGAAGCCTGCGCCGAATGGCGTTAGTTTGCCGGCCGGAGGGACTCCCATGAAGACCACGCTCTTGGCGCTCGTGCTTGGCGCCGCCTTGCTGCTCGTGCCGCCGCTGGCCGCGCCGTCGCGCGCCGCCGATGGCTTCGACATTCACGTTATCGACGATCTCACCGGCGGTGCCGCCTTTCTTGGCAAGGAGGAGCAGCAGGCGCTGCTTATCCTCGAGAAGCTGGTCAATCAGCAGGGCGGGATCGGCGGCAAGCCATTGCATTTCGTCTTTCACGACGATCAATCCAATCCGCAGATCGCGGTGCAGCTCACCAACGACGTGCTCGCGCTCCATCCCGCGGTGATCATGGGCTCGGGGTTCGTTGCGACTTGCAACGCGATGGCGCCGCTGATGCAGAACGGGCCGGTGATGTATTGCTTCTCGCCCGGTATCCATCCGCCGAGCGGCAGCTACGTGTTCGTCGCCGGCGTCTCGACCTTCGATCAATCGGCGGCGCTGGTGAACTACTTCCGCCTCAAAGGCTGGACCAAGCTCGCGCTGGTTACCAGCACCGACGCTACCGGTCAGGATGCCGATGAAGGCTTCGCCAAGTTGTTGAAGCGGCCCGAGAACGGCACCATCAATATCGTGTCGCACCAGCATTTCAACCCGACCGACGTCACCATCTCGGCCCAGATCGAGCGCATCAAATCCGCCGACCCGCAGGTGCTGATCGGCTGGGCGACCGGCGCGCCGAGCGCGACCATCTTTCGCGGCGCGGTGCAGGCGGGGCTGACGCTGCCGATGGGCACCACCGGCGGCAACATGACCTATGCCCAGATGAAGAATTTCGCCGCGTTCCTGCCGCACGAGCTCTATCTGCCGGCGCCGCTGTGGCCGGTGGGCGCCGATCCGCAACCGAAGCTGCAGCTCGACCCCGCGGTCGCGGCCAAGCAAAAGGACTTCTATGCGTCGTTCAAGGATGCCGGCGCCAAGCCCGACGAAGGCTCGACGCTCGCTTGGGATCCGGCGACCCTGGTGATCGACGCGCTGAGGAAGCTCGGCACCGGCGCGAGCGCCGCGCAGTTGCGCGAGTACCTACTGCATCTGAAAGGCGCCGCCGGGGTCAATGGCGTCTATGATTTCGAGAAATATCCGCAACGCGGGCTCTCGATCGAGAACACGATCGTGACCCGCTGGAACGCGGCGGCCGCGCGCTGGGACGTGGTGGCCAAACCGACGGGGGTGCCGCTCGCTCCATGAGCGACCGCAAGTTGGCGATCTGTCGCACCGACGAGGTCGATGGCGGCGAGTTCGCGACCCGAATCGTCGTCGATAACAAGGCCTATGCCGTCTACAAGCTGGGCGACGAATATTTTGTCAGCGCGGACGAATGTAGCCACGGGCCGGGCTCGCTCGGCGAAGGCACGATCGTCGGCGAGGAGATCGAATGCCCTTTTCACCAAGGCCGGTTCTTGATCCGCACCGGGCAACCGAGCTTGCCGCCCTGTATCGAGCCGGTGCGGGTCTGGACCGCCCATCTCGACGGCGATCAAATCTGGATTGACCCCGACGAAGATTCACCCCATCGTTAAGGAAATCAGGCTTTCGTTAAGGAAATCAGGCTTTTCCGCTTAGGTGAGAGACATGGCAACGTCGCGCGACGACAACAAAATTCTGACCGAGGTCGGCGCCAGGACGCCGATGGGCGACCTGATACGCCGCTATTGGTTTCCGGCCTTGCGCGCCGACGAGCTGCCGGCGCCGGATTGCCCGCCGGTGCGCGTCAAGCTGCTGGGCGAGGCGCTGGTCGCGTTCCGCGACAGCGAGGATCGGATCGGCCTGATCGACGAGTTCTGCGCCCATCGCCGCGTCTCGCTGTGGTTCGGCCGCAACGAGGAATGCGGGCTGCGCTGCCCCTATCACGGCTGGAAATACGACGTGACCGGCCAATGCGTCGATCTGCCTTCGGAGCCCGACGACACCGGCATGCGCAGCCGGATCAAGCTCAAATCCTATCCCTGCCTCGAGCGCGGCGGCATCATCTGGACCTATATGGGGCCGCCCGAGCTGAAGCCGGCGCCTCCCGGCTTCGAATGGGCGCTGGTTCCGCCGGAGCAGCGCTATATCTCCAAGCGCCTGCAGGAATGCAATTACCTGCAAGCGGTCGAGGGCGGCATCGACTCCAGCCACGTCTCGTTCCTGCATGAGAGCGCGCTCAAGACCGATCCGCTGTTCCAGGGCAGCAAGGGCAATCAGTACAATCAGCGCGACAAGATGCCGATCTTCGACATCGCCGAGTTCGACGGCGGCCTCTTAGTCGCGGCGCGGCGCAATGCCGAGGGCGACAGCTACTACTGGCGCATCACGCCCTGGGTGATGCCGTTCTACACCTTGATCCCGCCGCGCGGCGGGAATCCGATCGGCGGCCATGCCTGGGTCCCGATCGACGACAACAACACCTGGTCGTGGAGTATCGCCTACCATCCGCGCCGCGCGCTGACGCGCGCCGAAATCGCGGCAATGGACGACGGCGCCGGCATCCATGTGAAAGCGATCCCGGGCACTTTCATCCCGCTCGCCAACAAGCGGAACGACTATCTGATGAATCGCAACGCCCAGGCATCGGGCGCGTCGTTCAGCGGCATCGAGGGCGTCGGCATGCAGGATGCCTCGCTGCAGGAAAGCATGGGGCCGGTCATCGACCGCAGCCAGGAGAACCTGGTCTCGACCGACAACGGCATCATCATGGCGCGGCGCGCGCTGATGCGCGCGATCAAGGCGAACAAAGAGGGCAAGAAGATTCCGGGGCTGACCCCGGAATCGCAGCGCGTGCGCTCCTGCGCGATCGTCCTCCCCAAGAGCGTCAAATTCGCCGAGGGCGCCAAGCACGGCCTGTTCTGCGAGCTCGGCACCGACCCGGTCACGGTCTGACGCCTGCGACAATCCAACTCTATCGAATCGAGCACACGAGCTTTGTTGCCCCGGCGGAAGCCGGGACACATTTTCGCGGCGAGCACGGCGTTGGCCGATGGATACCGGCTTTCGCCGGTATGAGCGTAGCGGTATAGATCGTCGATAACGCGTCGCTGCGACCGCGACCAGGACGCGAATGGGGGCGGGGAGTAACATGTCGATCGTCGCGCAGGTAGCCGCGTGATCCAGGCGATCC
>DATLUE010000266.1:0-12517 GCA_035533255.1 Allostellaceae bacterium
AGAAGGAGATCTTCGAGCAGCCGGCGGTGATCGGCGACACGCTGACGGCGCATTTCAATCCGGTGACGCGCTCGGTGCATCTGCCGCATCTGCCGTTCGATCTCGCCGCGATCGAGCATGTCACCGTCATCGCTTGCGGCACGTCGTATCATGCCGGCCTCATCGCGAAATACTGGATCGAGCAGATCGCGCGGGTTTCGTGCGAGGTCGATATCGCCTCGGAATTCCGCTATCGCGCGCCCGACATGCCTCAAGGCGGCATGGCGCTGTTCATTTCGCAAAGCGGCGAGACCGCCGACACGCTGGCGGCGCTGCGTTATGCCAAATCCCAAGGCCAGCATATCGTCGCGGTGGTGAACCAGGCGGAAAGCTCGATCGCGCGCGAGGCCGATGCCGTGCTGGCGACGCATGCCGGGCCCGAGATCGGCGTCGCCTCGACTAAGGCGTTCACGACCCAGCTCGTGGTGCTCGCGTGTCTGACGATCGCGCTCGGGCGCGCGCGCGGCAAGATCGACAAGGCCAAGGAAGCCGCGCTTTCGACGGCGCTGACCGAAGTGCCCTCGCGCGCCAGCGAAGTGCTCAACCACGACGGCCGCATCGCGACGATGGCGGCGTGGTTCGCCGAGGCGCGCGACGTGCTCTATCTCGGCCGCGGCACGTCCTATCCGCTGGCGCTCGAAGGCGCGTTGAAGCTCAAGGAGATTTCCTACATCCACGCCGAAGGCTACGCCGCCGGCGAGATGAAGCACGGGCCGATCGCGCTGATCGACGACCGCGTGCCGATCGTGGTGCTGGCGCCGCGCGACGAATTGTTCGAGAAGACGCTCTCCAATGTCCAAGAAGTGCTGGCGCGCGGCGGCAAGGTGGTGATGATCTCGGACAAGGAGGGCCTGGCGCGGCTCGACGGCCAGCTCACCGAGGCGATCGAGGTGCCGAGCTGCGACCCGTTCGTGACGCCGCTGCTCTATGCGATCCCGGCGCAGCTTCTCGCCTATCACGTCGCCGTCGCCAAAGGCACCGACGTCGACCAGCCGCGCAACCTCGCCAAAAGCGTGACGGTGGAGTAGGCGGGCGCCGCGCGCGCTGGTTTAGGCTGCGCGTTTCAGCGCATAAGGCTGGATCAGGATTTCCGAGGGTATATCGAGGAGCGCGCTCAATTCGCGCACCATCGGCAAGGTGAGGGGGCGCTTGCGCGTCAAGACTTCGGAAACCCTGCCGCGGCTGCCGATCGCCGGCTCGAGCGCGCGCCGGCTCAACCCCTTTTGCTCCATCATGAACGTGATCGCCGCGATCGGATCGGGTGTTGGGATGGGGAAGTGTTTGGCCTCATAGGCCTCGATCAGGGTGACTAGTATTTCGATCCGGTCGTCTGCCGCCGTGCCGGGATCGGCATCCCAATGAATCTCGACCTCGCGTAACGCGGCGCGGTAATCGGCCTTGGTTCGGATCGGACGAATCGGCATGTGGTCGCTCATTACACCGTTCTCGCGTCGATCAGATCATAATCCTTATGCGTGCCGATAAAACGAACGTAAATCCGTTTTCCGCGATAGTGGACCGCCGCGACGAGCCGATACTTGTTCCCGCCGATGTCGAAAATCGCCCGGCCATTCGGCAGAATGTCGGCGCTGTTGAACATCCGTTTGACGTCCGTCGGTTTCGACCAGTCCGCCGCCTTCACGATGTGAACCCACGCCCGCAGCGGCTGTTCGGCATCCTGCCGTCCCGGACGGCTCCAAAAATTGCGCAGCGTGCCGACGGCAATGATCCGCATTCCCCGACCGATACTACGATGTTCTCAGTTTGGGAGCAACGATTTTTCGAGCGAGGATCGTCGAGGTCGATCAGCCGGGCAGCCTTGCCAAAAGCGCGAGGGTGGAACAGGCGCAAAAAAAACGGCAACGCATCGCTGCGTCGCCGCCTTCGTGTCGGATCGGACTTGTCAGATCAGATCGGTTGATCGATCGAAATCAATGACGCCCGCCGTGATCGCCGTGATCGCCGCGGTCGCCGCCGTGGAAGCCGCCGTCGCGGTCGCCGCCATGCCAATCGTCGTCGCCGAACCCGAAATTGATGCCGAAGCTCGGGCCCACCACCACCGGCGGCGGGTCGTAATAGGTCGGCGGGTAATAGGTCACCGGGGGCGGCGGCGCCGCATAGGGATAGCAGTAGCCATTCGCGTAGTAATAGCCCCGCATGCAGCCATAGCCTTGTGCCGAAGCCGGGGAAGAGCCCGCCCCAAGACCGACCGTCAGCGCGCCTGCGACTGCAAGCGATGCCGCCAAAATCTTGCCGCGTGTCATAGCTCGATCTCCTGAATGCCGGGAGGCGCACATCGCCTCGATTGTCACGATAACGATATAAGCATGCTGCCTATTCCGCGCGAGGATTGCGGCAACAATGCCTTAGTTTTACCTTGGTATCCCATGCCTACGATGACATCCTCGACAGGTTGGCCGGCATGAGCGCAGCGCGGCGCATCCTGATTGCCGGCGGCGGCCCGGTGGGGCTGCTGGCGGCGCTGCTGCTCGGCCGCGCCGGGCTTGCCGTGCGCCTCTTCGACGAGAATGGGGCGCCGCGGGAAGACCCGCGCGCCGCGACCACGCATCCGGCGACGCTCGAGCTGTTGGGCGCGGTCGGCCTCACCGGCGACATGGCGCAAGCCGGGCTGGTGTGCCCGATCTTTCAGTTCTGGGACCGGCCCTCGGGCCGGCTGGTCGCCGAATTCGATCACGCGCTGCTCGCGGGCGATACCGCTTATCCGACCGTCATCCAATGCGAGCAATTCAAGACCGCGCAGCTTATCCTCGAGCGCCTGCGCGACCTGCCGAAGGTCGAGCTGCTGTGGGGGCATCGCGTGGTCGATGTCGCGCAGAGCAGCGCCGCGGTGACGGCGACGGTCGCAAACAGTTCGGGCGAGAGCCGGCACGACGGTGCCTATCTGATCGGCGCCGATGGCGGGCGCAGCGTTGTGCGCAAGGCCGCTGGCATCGCCTTCGAGGGCTTCACCTGGCCCGAGCGCTTCCTCGTGCTGACGACGCCGCTCGACTTCGAGGCCGAGCGCGGCTATTGCCCGCGCAGCTATTTCGCCGATCCGGACGAGTGGTGCAATTGCTTCAAGGTCTCGGCGAACGGCCCGCCCGGCCTCTGGCGCACGGTCTATCCGGCCGATCCGGCGCTGAGCGAGGAAGCGCTGCTGAGCGATGCGGCGGTCGAGGCGCGGCTGCAGAAATTCTTTCCTGCGCCCAAGTCCTACGACATCGTTCATCGCAATCTCTATGTCACGCATCAGCGCGTCGCTGCGCGTTTCCGTCAAGGCCGCGTGCTGCTCGCCGGCGATGCCGCGCATGTCAACAATCCGATCGGCGGCATGGGGCTCAATGGCGGCTTGCAGGATGCGGCCAACCTTGCTGACAAGCTCGCGCGCCTCGTGCTGGGCGGCGAGAGCGAGCGGCTGCTCGATCTCTACGATCTCCAGCGTCGCACGGTGATGAGCGAATTCGTGCAAGCGCAGACCATCGCCAACAAGCAGCGCCTCGAGACGCGCGATCCCGAGGCGCGGGCGCGCAATCTCGGCGAGCTGACGCGCATCGCCGCGGACCCGGCGCGGGCGCGGCAATTCCTCTTGCGCTCGTCGATGATCGAGAGCCAGCGCCGCGCCGAGTCTCTGACGCTCGGGGATGTGCCGGCATGAGCGCGCATCTCGATACATACGTCATTGAGAGAAGCGGAGCGACGAAGCGCTCTCGTCGATGGCGCGCACAGCTTCTCCTCAGCCTGAGCGTAGTCGAAGGCCGCAGGCTAGCTTTGCAACATTGCACGGCGATATCGCGCCCTTCGACTACGCTTCGCTCCGCTCTGGGTGAGGGAGATCTTTTCTGGCATCGCCAGACGCACAAATGCGGTGACGAGTCCTCGAAATGAAAATCGCTCTGCCCGATCTCATTTCCAATTCCTATTTCCCCGCGGCGGCCGCCTGCGCGCTCGGCTTCTTCCGGGATGAGGGGCTCGATCTGGAGCTTGAGCTGATCTTTCCGGTCGATCGCGCCTATCGCGCGCTGCGCGACGGCGCGGTCGATTTCGTCGCCGGCTCGGCGCATTCGGCGCTCGCCGCTTTTCCCGAATGGCAGGGCGTGAAGCTGCTCTGCGCGCAGGCGCAAGGCATGTATTGGTTTCTCGTGATGCATCGCCGCTTCAACGCAACGCGGGGCGAGCTCGAGATCGTGAGAGGCAAGCGCATCGGCGCCGCGCCCTGGGTCGAGATGGGGCTGCGGCGCCTGCTGACCGAGGCCGGGCTCGACCTCGCGCGCGATGGCATCGCGATCGCGCCGGTGCCGGGCGCTGCCGCCCCGGCCGGCGCTCCGGTCAATTTTGGCCTGACTGCAGCGAAGGCGCTCGAGGACGGGCTGATCGACGGCTTCTGGGCGAACGGCATGGGCGCCGAGGTCGCGGTGACGCGCGGCGTCGGCACGGTCGTCCTCGATGTCCGCCGCGGCGACGGGCCGCCAGCGTGCTTCAACTACACGATGGCGTCGCTCGCGACCAGCGATGCGCTGATCGCGAGCGCCCCCGACCAGGCGGCTGCTGCGATCCGCGCGATCGTCAAGACGCAGCGCGCGCTGCAGGCCGATCTATCGCTGGCGAGCGCGGCCGGGCAGAAGCTCTTTCCGCCGCCCGAGGCTGCGCTGATCGAAGCGCTGATTGGCCGCGATCTGCCCTATTACGACGCGGCGATTACGCGCGATTTGGTGGCTGGCATGAATGCTTTCGCGCGCGATCTCGGCATCTTGCGCGGCAGCCCGTCTTACGAAGCGGTGGTCGCGGCGCAATTCGCGCCGCTCTGGCGCGGGTAGAAGTGGCTTATTGCGCGCCCGACGGGACGGTCATCTGCCCGTTCGGCAAGATGATGACGTCGTTGGGCAGGGGCGCCGATTGATTGCCGGCATCGGACGGTGGCGTGTAAGGCGTTCCGGTGTAGGCGGGCACGCTGGGCATCGCCGCCGGCACGGACGCAGACGCAGGTGTGGGTGCCGGGGTCGCATCGGCGGTCGCGGGCGGCGGCGCATCGCTGAGCGTGCCGAGCGTGCGAGGTTGCTGGCCTTCGACATAGGTGACGCCATCGACAGTCACGGTGTTCGGCGGATTCGCCGGCGTCGCATCGACCGGCGGTTGCGGCGCCGGCGGCGGCCTATGGAGTACCGGCGCTGCCGCGCTCGGCTGTGACAGGGATGAGAGATCGCGCTCCGCCGGCGCCGCGGCGCTGGTGAGCGGCAGCGGCATGCCGGTCGCGGGCCGGCCCGACAGCGGCGGCACCGCGGTTGCTGCCGTCGGCGGCAAGGCCGGCTGCAGCGGCAGCGCTTGCGGCGGCGCCAGGTCGAGCGCGGCCTCCTTGCGCGGCGCTGCGGGTTTCGGCGCTGCGGGCTTCAGCATCGCGGGTTTTGCCGGCGCGCGTTCGGGCGGGTGCGGCGCGGCGGTTGCGAGGGCCGGCGGCGTGGTTTTTTCCGGCAGCGGTTTGGTGTCGGCGGCTTGCGGCGCGCTCGGGCTCGCGGCTGCGTCCGCTGCCGGCGGATTGGGCGACGTCACCAGGCCGGCGCTCCCCAGCGATTGCGCGGTCGGGGGCGGCGCGGCGGCGGCGTCCCGAGCCGACGGCATATAGAGATGCCAGGCATAGGCACCCGCCAGGGCGATCACCGCGATCGCCGTGAGGGCGATCCAGCCGCGTCCCGAGCGGCCGCGATCCTGGTCGCGGGCAAGATAGGCCGGCCGGTCCGCATCCTCGATCCGCGGGCGCGAGTCTGTGCTCGCCGGACCGAAAGCGGGCGTGTCGCGCAGGCGCGGCGCTTTCGCGCGCTGCTGCGGCGCGAATGACAGCACCGGCTCGGCTTGCGGTTTTCCGTCGCGTGGCGCCGATCGCCGGCCGAAGCGCTCATCCGATTCCGACATTATCCGATCCTTATGCGCCTGATTTCTCGACGTGCATCTCGTTACATGCGGTTGCGCTGCGCGAGGTCGCTCACCCCCGCCTTGACCTTCGCCAACAAGCCGAAGATCACCGGACGCGGGTCCTTGGCGTAATCGCCATAAAGATAATAGGCAACCAACCGACCGTTTATCGCCGCCAGGCCCATGACGCAAGCCTGGGTGAAATCGCCGTCGGCGCTCCGCGCTTTCGAGAGATAGGCGAAGTAGATCCCCTGCGGGTCGCGGTCGATCGCGCCGAGCGCCGAGAAGGATTGCAGCGCGAGCTTGCTCTGGGCATCGCTCAGCCGCTGGTCCAGCGTCGCCTTGATGCCGGTCGGATCGGGCGTCGCCGCCGCCATCGCGTCGAGCGCCGCGCGGTCGATCGGGCGGGTCAAATCGGCTTTCGGCGTCATCAGGATGCCGAAATCGCGGATTCGCGCTTGGCTGACGGCGGCCGCGCGAAGCTGGCTGCAATCGGCGAACGCGGTGTGAATGGCGTTGTCCGGGTTGAGCCGGCTCTGCTGCAGCTTGACCGCCTCGAGCAGCGGCGCCGGGTAGAGGCAACTCCCGGCCGGCGGCGCAAACGACAGCGTCACGCCGCCGATCGCGAGCGACACCGGCCCGGTATCGGCGGCCGGCGCGGTCGCGGTCGCCGCGGGTGGCTCCGCTGCCGGCAGCGCATGCGGCCGATGGAGATAACCGACCAGCGCATAGAAGACGATCGCCGCCGCGACGATCGCGGCCTTGACCGGCCAGGCTTGCGGGTCGAGCGCAAGCCACGGCATCGCCGGCATCGTCCCGGCGCCGGCCGGCCGGCGCAGCCAGCGAAAGCTCAGATCGAGCGCCATCGCGACCGCCGCGCCAATGACGGCGCCCGTGCCCGCCGACCACATCCATCGCATGCCCTGCATCCTGACAGTCAAGCCGGGAAAGCCGGCAGCTTTGTGGCAAACTTCGCGGCAAAGGGAGGCGATTGCCGGCAAAATTTGCCGGCCGTGCGAGGCACGCGCGCCGATTTCGGCAGCAAACGCCGCGGATTTTCTGGCACGGCGCTTGCGGAGGCGTAAGCGACAATGGAGTTGCCATGAAGCGCCTCGTGATCGGCTGCGCCGCCGCAGGTCTGGCCTCGCTCGCGACGGGCTGGGCGATGCCGCCGGCAGAGGCCGGGTTTTATTCGCTCGACGGCCGTTTCCAATGCCTCGATCGCGGCGAGGCGGTGTGCGGCGATCCGCAGCCGCTGATGCCGGCAAGGCCGGTCGTCACGGCAGCGCCGCCGGTCGCGGCGGTTGTGCCGGCGCCGTCACCGCGGCAATTACCGCCGCCGCCCATCGTCCACCGCATCGCGGCGCCATTGCCGCCGCCGCGCCCCGAGGATCCGCTCGCGGCGATCGCCGGGCGGGTGCAGATGGACCGGCCCGCGCGCGGCGATCTCCTGTGGCTCAAGCAGGCCGCGCAGACCGGCAACCCGCGCGCCATCGAGCTGCTCGCCTGGTGCGAGCTCAATGCCATCGGCACGCCGCGCGATCCGGTCGAGGCCTACATCCTTTACGGCGCGGCGCGCGGCGCCCTGCCGCATGCGCGCGAGAATCAGGCGGCGATCTACGAGCGCGATCTCGACCCCGATCAGCGCCAACAGGTCCTCGATCTGGTCAATGACGGGGTCGCGCTCGCGCGGCTGCCGCGCTCGATTCCTTGAATTTGTCGCATTGTCTGCGGCGAACCGCTGCACACTTCGCCGGACAATGCTCTAGCGGCTCGCCGGCGCCGCTTTGCGGTTGATTGCCGGCGGCATTTGAGGAACTCTAGCGCGATGCCGCCCGTCCCGCCCAAACCGCCCGTCCCGCCCAAACCGGTCGTCGCCAAAGAGCGCGAGCGCGCGCAATGGAACGAGCGCTTCGACCGCGCCGATTACTGGTTCGGCACCGAGCCGACGCCGTTCCTCGCAAGCCAAGCGCACCGGCTGAAGCCGGGCATGACCGCGCTCGCCATCGCCGATGGCGAAGGCCGCAATGGCGTCTGGCTGGCGCGCCAGGGGCTCAAGGTCACCACCGTCGATCTCTCGCCCAAGGGCATCGCCAAGGCGCAACGCCTGGCCGAGCGTTATGGCGTTGCCATCGAAACCGTATGCGCCGATCTCGAGACCTGGGATTGGGGTGCGCCGCGCTTCGATGTCGTGGTCGGCATCCTGTTCCAATTCGCGGGCCCCGCCTGGCGCGACGGGATTTTCCGCCAGATGAAGGACGTGCTGAAGCCCGGCGGCCTCGTGATGATCCAGGGCTATCGCCCCGAGCAGATCGCCTATGGCACTGGCGGTCCGCCCTTTGTCGAAAATCTTTATACCATCGAGCTGCTGCGCGCCGCGTTCGCCGAGTTGGATATCCTTCACCTCGCCGCCTACGATCGCGAGCAGCCCGAGGGCATGCAGGGGCGCGGCCTCTGCGCCTTGATCGACCTGGTGGCGCGCAAAGCCTGAGTTGCGCCCGCAACGCCTTTGAAATCGGCACAATTTTAGCGGTTTCGCGCCCGTCGCGGCGCGCCGTCTTGGGCGAAAATTAACCGATCCCGTGCAGGGTAAAGCGAGGGCGATGCGCTAAATCGCCGCGGATGCGAGCACGGCAAACGAGACCTGCGTGAACAACCGAGCGAAGACGCCAGCATCGATCATCATCGCTGGAGCGGCCGCGATTCTGGTCGGTGTTATCGGCCTGACGACGTGGCATCTGGTGGACACGCGGCAGGCGGCGGTCGCCAGTGCCTATCAGGTGTCGGAGAATCTCGTCTCGACGATCGAGAGCGAAATCCGCCACGACCTCGAGACCTACGAGCTTTCGCTGCAAGCGGTGGTCGACGGCCTGAAGATGCCCGCGGTGGCCAAGCTCAGCCCGGCGCTGCGCGACGCGATCCTGTTCGACAATTCCTCGCGCGCGCCGCAATACGGCTCGATCCTCGTCATCGACGCGGGCGGCAAGCTCGAGATCGATTCGACCGCGAGGCTGCCGCCCGGCACGGATTTCTCCGATCGCGCGTTCTTCCGCACGCATCGCGACGATCCCAGCCTCGACATGAAAATAACGGCGCCTTATGGGCGTACCCAGAACGGCGACAAGCTGATCATCCTTAGCCGCCGGATCGACACGCCGGACGGCCGCTTTGCCGGCGTGGTCGCCGGCGCGATGCGAATTCGCTTCATCCAGCAGCTCTTCGGCGGCCTCGCGCTCGACAACGGCGCCTGGGTCACGCTGCTGAAGGCCGACGGCACGATCCTCGCCCGCTCGCCGCTGCAAGCCGGCGATGTCGGCCGCAACATCGGCAAGGCGCCGCTGTTCAAGTATTTTCCCGCTGCGCCATCCGGCGAGTTCGAAGCCGACAGCACCGGCGATCACGCGACGCGGCTCTATGTTTACAAGCAAGTGGGCGATCTGCCTCTGCTGGTCGACGTCGCCGTGCCGAAGGCGGCCGTGTTGGGCGATTGGTGGCGCAAGGCGCAGGTGGTCGGCGCTCTGGTCGCCTGCTTCGTCATCGTTGTGGCGATCTTCGGTTGGATGCTGGATCGCGAATTGCGGCGCCGCACGCTGGCCGAGCGGAGCGCGCGCGAAAGCGAGCTGCGCTATCGCCTGCTCGCCGACAATTCTTCGGACATGATCGTGCTCGTGCGCGACGACAAGCGGGTTTATGTCTCGCCCGCGTGCCGTCACCTCTACGGTTACGAGCCCGAGGAGCTGCTCGGCGCGACGATCGAATCGATCGTCGTGCCGGAAGACCTACCGATCGTCATTGCCGCGCGCGACGCGATTCGCACGCGCGAGGAAGTCGTGGTGACCTCTCGCAGTCGCACCAAGGCCGGCGCGATCATCTGGGTTGAGGCGAGCTGGCGGCGCATCGGACCGCTCGACCAAGACGCGCGCGAGGTCGTGATCATCGCGCGCGACGTGACGCAGCGGGTGCGCAACGAGGACGCGCTGCGCGCCGCCAAAGAACATGCCGATGCGGCCAATCACGCGAAGTCGGCCTTCCTTGCGCATATGAGCCACGAGATCAGGACGCCGATGAACGGCATCCTCGGCATGAACCACCTGCTGCTGACCACGACGCTCGATCCGCAGCAGCGCGAATATGCCGAGACGATCGCGGATTCGGGCTCGTCGCTGTTGCGCATCATCGACGACATTCTCGACGAATCGAAGCTCGAGGCCGGGAAGGTCGAGATCGAATATACCGATTTCGATCTCGCCAAGACGGTCGACGACGTGGTGTCGATCCTGCGCCCGCGCGCCGCGCAAAAGGATTTGCGGCTCGGGGCCGCCATCGGCTTGCCGGCTTGCGGCTGGTTCCGCGGCGACGCCGTGAGGCTGCGCCAGGTATTGCTGAACATCGCCGGCAATGCGGTGAAATTCACCGATCGCGGCCACATCGACCTTGCCGTCTCGATCGCGCGCGAGGACGACAGCGGCGCGATCGTGCGGTTCGAGATTGAGGATACCGGGGTCGGCATTGCCCCGGAGGCGCAGTCGTCGCTGTTCGAGAAATTCACCCAGGCCGACGTTTCGATCAGCCGCCGCTTCGGCGGCACCGGTCTCGGGCTGTCGATCGCCCGGCAACTCGTCGAGCTGATGGGCGGTACGATCGGCTTCTCCAGCACGATCGGCGAGGGCAGCCGGTTCTGCTTCGACATTCCGTTGGCGCGCGCCGCGGGCGCGGCGCAAGCGCAACCCACCCCGCCGGCGGAGGTATCCGACGCGTTGCCGCATCGCGCGCTCGACGTGCTGATCGCCGAAGACAACAAGGTCAATCAATACGTGGCGCAGTTGATCGTGCTTCATGCCGGTCACCGGGTCGATGTGGTCGACAATGGGCGCCAGGCGGTCGAGGCGGCGCGGACCGGTGCCTATGACGCGATCCTGATGGACCTCCAGATGCCCGAGCTCGACGGCTTCGCGGCGGCGCGCGAGATTCGCGCTCTGCCCGGCAGCATGGGCAACGTTCCGATCATCGCGCTGACCTCGCATGCGATGGCCGGCACGCGCGCGGAGGTGCTGGCGGCGGGAATGGACGATTATATTTCGAAGCCGTTCGACGCGGCGCTGCTGCTCGCCAAGCTGCAGCATCTGGCGGCCTTCCAGAGCGCCGGCGAAACCCCGACGGCGGACGCGCCGGTCCGGCCTTCGGACGCGCCGGCGGAAATTCGCTTCGATCGCTCGAAGCTCGATCAATTGAGCGCCGCCACCGGCCCGCGCGCTTTCATGCCGCTGTTGGAAAGGCTGCTCGAAGGGCTCGAGGAGCGCCTCACCGCGGCGCTCGCCCTCATCGACCAGGAGGATTTCGCGACCGCCGGCCGCGAGGCGCACGACATCGTGGCGATTGCCGGCAATCTCGGCGGCATGCGCTTGAGCGGGCTCGCCCGCCAGCTTCAGCATTCTTGCGGTACCGGCGACGCCGCGATCAGTCGCGCGGCGGCGGCCGCGCTTTGGGCCGAGGCCGAAGCCGCCGTGCCGCTGATGCGCGACTATCAAGCGGCGATGGCCGCCTAATTTGGGAGTATCGCGAGCATGATGATCACGAATCCCGAGGTCAAAGTGAAGACCATCGTCGCGGTCGATGATTCGCGCGAGATGCTGGATATTCTGAAGACCGTGCTCGCCGCGGCCGGCTATCGCTTCTACGGCGCGGGCGGGGCCAAGCAGTGCATGCGGCTGGTCGCCGACGTTCAACCCGATCTCATCCTGCTCGATATCCAGATGCCCGAGGTCGACGGCTTCGAGCTGTGCCGCCAGCTCCGCGCGGTCGCGGCGTGCGGGAATGTGCCGATCGCCTTCCTGACCGCGCGCCGCACGGCGCAGGACGTGAAAGCCGGCATCGACGCCGGCGGCAACGACTTCATCACCAAGCCGTTCGACGCAAAGACCTTGCTCGCGCGGGTCGATCGCTGGATGAAACGCCGGAATTCGCTGATCAAGCTCGCCTGAGCCGCGGGAACCGCCGGTCGGTCGCACCGACGCAGGATTACCGATTCCGAGCGGCATTAACCCGCAGTTCACTATGCCGGCGCAGGTTGAGCGTGGCGCAAAGCGTCCGAACGGATTTCCGTCCGAGGCGATTGACAAGGCAAAATACGATGGCACCGCCCAAAAAATCGACGCTTCCCGTTCCCGCGCGAAGATCGCATCGGTGGAGCTTCCGCGCTCATCTTTTGGGCTTGGCCGCGGCCTGCACGATCCCGCTCATCGGCTTGGCGGTGCTGGCATTGGTCCAATTCGCCGCGACGCAGAAGAATCTCACGCGCGACAACATGCTGGTCGCGACGCATGCGACGGCGACCTTGGTGCAGAACTATCTGCAAGCGGCCGCCGACGATCTGAAATCCTTGGCCCTGCCGCTGCGCATCGACGATAATGATTTCGGCGCGGTTTACGCGCTTTACACTCAGAGCAAATTCCTCGCCAATCGGGCGGCGGGGGCGATTCTCCTCGCGCAACCCGATGGCAAGCTGGTTTTCGATACCCGCCATAAGCTGACCGCGACGCTGCCGTCCTTCAAGGACGATGCCGCCGATTTCAGC
>DATLUE010000267.1:0-6124 GCA_035533255.1 Allostellaceae bacterium
CATGCCGAACGGCATCCGCCATGTGCGTCTCATCAAGCCCGAAAAGCCGGACTACCTCGTTCCGGTATCCGACAAGAACGGCAAACCCTACAAAGCCTATAGCGCGGGCGAGAACGCCTTCGTCGAGATTTTCGAGACCGCCGACGGTCGCTGGCTTGGCGAGGCGGTGTCCATCTTCAAAGCCAATCAGCCGGACAGCCGTCCGCGTTGGCCGACCACGCATCCCGGGGCGCGACTCGTTATGCGCGTCTTCAAGGGCGACCTGATTGCCCTAGAATACCAGGGTCGGCCGACGATAATGGTGGTGCATCGCCTCGATGCCTCTGCCAACCGCTTCAAGCTGGCCGCGCATAACGAGGCGGGCAATCTCGATCAACGGCACGCCGATGCCGCCGATCCTTTCCGGTGGCTCATGGCGTCCTACAGCACCCTTAAGACGATGAAAGCCGAGCGCGTGCGGGCCGACGAGACGGGGCGGCTGTGGCGCGTTGCGCCATCGCAAACACATGAGACAGCCGAGTCCTAGCCCGTGGTCGGACGCGTGGTCGAGATCGCGACGGACGGACGACATCTCTCGGTCAATCGCGGCTTTCTTGTCGTGACCGAGCGCAACGAGGAAGTCGGCCGGGTACCGATGGACGATATCGCCGCGGTTGTTGCCAATGCGCATGGCTTGACCTATTCGAACAATGCACTGATCGAGCTGTCGGCGCGCGGCGTGCCGATCGTCTTGTGCGGCGCCAACCACATGCCTGCCGCCATCGTCTGGCCGGTCGACGCGCATCACATCCAGACCGGCCGGATGAACGATCAGATAGCCGCGACCCTGCCGCTCAAGAAGCGTCTTTGGGCGCAGCTTGTGCGCGCGAAAATCCTGGCCCAAGGCGCCGCATTGGCTTCGGTCGGCGCGCCCAACGGCGGATTTTATCTCTTGTCGCGCAAGGTGCGATCGGGCGACCCCGAGAATGTCGAGGCCGAGGCCGCCCGGCGCTATTGGCCGTTGCTGTTCGGCAAAGCCTTCCATCGCGATACGGATGCCGGCGGCGTCAATGGCCTCCTCAATTACGGCTATGCGGTATTGCGTGCCGGCATTGCACGCGCGGTCATGGCCTCCGGCCTCCATCCGGGTTTCGGCCTCATGCACTCCAATCGGTCCAATCCGATGGTGTTGATCGACGATCTGATCGAGCCGTTTCGTCCCACCGTCGATCGCGAGGTCTGGCGCCTCGTGCGCAACGGAACAGAGGAGGTCGAGCGCGATTCGAAAGCCGCGCTCGCGCGAATCATGATCCTAGACTTGCCGACCGCTGTGGGGCTGAGCCCGTTGATGATATGCGCCGAGCGTCTCGCGCAATCGCTCGCGCGCGCTTATGCCGGCGAATCCGACGAGCTCGATCTTCCTTTGCCGGCTTTGCCGTTGGAGGGATGATGTGGCCGCCGCCGGCAAACCGCGACACCAGCGAAGCGCGGCCCTTGATCCGCAAACGGCGTTGAGCGGATATCGGATCATGTGGGTCTTCGTCCTGTTCGATTTGCCGGTCGGCACAAAGAAAGAGCGCAAGGCCGCCACGAAATTCAGGCTTTCGCTTCTGGATTTGGGCTTCGAGATGAGCCAGTTCTCGGTCTACCTGAAATTCTGCGCTGGAAAGGAGCAAGCCGACGCCCTCGCGCGACGAATCGAAGAAGCGATGCCGGGAGCCGGCAAAGTTCACTTTTTGTCGATCACTGACAAGCAGTACGAAAATATCCGCACCTACCGGGGACGAAAACGAGAACCCGCGCCCAAAATGCCGAACCAGCTTGCGCTGTTCTGAGCATGCTCAGGGTCGTTTTCCACACGCCAGACAAAGAAAAAAGGCCCTGTTTCCAGGGCCTTAAGTCGGTATCGAGTTTAGCGGTCTGGTGATTGAGGGCCAACCGCAACGAAAGCTTCGTGCGTCAGCCCATAAAGGGCTGCCCCACGAAGCTTGCGCTGCGCGCCCTGCTCGCCAAAATGATTCTTGCGGGTAGGGCACCAACGAATTCAAGAGCGTTCCCCCTCACCCGGCGCTACGGGCCGACCTCTCCCCGCCGGGGAGAGGTGCGGAAAGGCCCCTCAGATATCCGCATAGCAATGCGTTTCGGCTTTGCCGCCGGGGTTGGTGACGGCGCCCTTATCCGCGTCGCCGACGAGTTGCGCGTATTTCCACAACGCGCCGGATTGATAGTCGGTCGCGCGCGGCTGCCACGCTTTGCGGCGCGCGGCGAGCTCGGCGTCGCTGAGCTCGACCGACATCGTGCCCTTGACGGCGTCGATCGCGATCATGTCGCCGTCTTTCAGCAACCCAATGGGTCCGCCGACCGCCGCTTCGGGTCCGACGTGCCCGATGCAGAAGCCGCGCGTGCCGCCCGAGAAGCGCCCGTCGGTGATGAGCGCGATCTTATCGGTGTCGCCCTGGCCATAAAGCGCGGCGGTGGTCGCCAGCATCTCGCGCATGCCCGGTCCGCCCTTGGGGCCCTCATAGCGGATGACCAGCACGTCGCCGGCCTTGTATTGCCGCTGCTCGACCGCATCGAAGCACGCCTCCTCGGTATCGAAGCAGCGCGCCGGACCGCGGAACGTCAGCGCGCTTGGCTTCATGCCGGCGATCTTCACGATCGCCCCTTGCGGCGCGAGATTGCCTTTCAGCACCACGACGCCGCCGGTCGGCGTCAGCGGCTTCGCGGTCGAATAGACCACGTCTTGGTTGGCGGGGATTTTCACGTCGCGCAGATTCTCGGCGATGGTCTTGCCGTTGACGGCGATGCAATCGCCGTGGAGATAGCCGCCGTCCAAAAGCGCCTTCATCACCACCGGCACGCCGCCGATATCGTGCAGATCCTTCATCAGATATTTGCCGCCCGGCTTGAAGTCGCCGATATAAGGCGTGCGCTTGAAGATCCCGCCGACCGCGTGGAGATCGAAATCGATCCCCGCCTCATGCGCCATCGCCGGCAGATGCAGGCCGGCATTGGTCGAGCCGCCGGTCGCCGCCACCACGGTTGCCGCGTTCTCGAACGCCTTGCGCGTCGCGATATCGCGCGGCCGCAACCCGGTGCGAATGAGGCTCATCACCGCGATGCCCGAAGCCTCGGCATAGTGATCGCGGCTCTCGAACACCGCGGGCGTGCCGGCCGAGCCGGGCAGCGCGAGGCCGATCGCCTCGGAGACGCAGGCCATCGTGTTCGCGGTGTATTGCCCCGCGCACGAGCCGGCCGAGGGACAGGCCGCGCATTCGAGCTCGTGCAGCTCGGCATCGCTCAGCTTGCCGACGCTGTGCTGGCCGACCGCCTCGAACACATCGACGATGGTGACGTCGCGCCCCTGGAAGCGGCCCGGCAGGATGGTGCCGCCATACATGAACACCGACGGCACGTTGAGGCGCAGCATCGCCATCATCAGCCCGGGCAGCGACTTGTCGCAGCCGGCGATGCCGACCAGCGCATCGTAGGAGTGGCCGCGCATGGTCAGCTCGACCGAATCCGCGATCGCCTCGCGCGACACCAGCGAGGACCGCATGCCGGCATGGCCCATGGCGATGCCGTCGGTCACCGTGATGGTGGTGAATTCGCGCGGCGTGCCGCCCGCCATCGCAACGCCGCGCTTGGCCGCCTGCGCCTGGCGCGACAGCGAGATGTTGCACGGCGCGGCCTCGTTCCAGGTGGAGACGACGCCGACGATCGGCTGCGCCAACTGCGCCTCGGTGACGCCCATCGCATAGAACATCGCCCGATGCGGCGCCCGCTCGGGCCCGACCGTGATGTGCCGGCTCGGCAGCTTTGCTTTGTTCCAGACGGGTTTGCGGATGTCGTCGGGCATGGGGGCTACTCCGGAGATTTTCCGGAGATTAGCGGGAATGGGTGCGCGACCCAACCCTCTGAGATTGCGCGACAACGATGCGTGACTCTGAGAGCCGGGCTTTCGGTTTTCGGATCGGTCGCACAATGATAGGGTGGATTAAGCCTTCAGCCGGAGCAGAACGATGAAAACGAAAAGCGGTGTCAGCCTGGGCATTTCATTGCCGTATTCGTTTCCGGACGCGCGCGTCGATCACGCATACATCCGCAGGTTCGTGCGCCGTGCCGAAGCCCTGGGCTTCGACGACGGATGGCTGACCGAGGGCATCCTCAATCCGAACTTCGTGCTCGAGCCGGTGACCTATATCGCGCATCTCGCAGCGCTCACCGAGACGATTCGCTTCGGCATCTCGGTGATCATTCTCAACTATCGCAACCCGATCCAGCTCGCCAAGCAGCTCGCGACCGTCGACCATCTCAGCAATGGCCGTCTCACGGTCGGTTTCGGGCTGGGCGGGGGCACAAGCCTCTACCCGGCATTCGGTATCGATGAGAAAAAACGTGTCTCGCGTTTCGAGGAGGCGTTCAAGGTGATGAACGCGCTTTGGACGCAGGAGCGCGTCACGCTCGACGGACAGTTCTGGAAGCTCAGCAACCAGGGCATGCAGCCGCGTCCCTTGCAGAAGCCGCGCATCCCCGTGTTCCTCGGCGGACATTCGGAGCCCGCCATGCGCCGCGCCATCAGGCTCGCCGGCGGCTGGATGGCGGCCGGATCCACCGGCAGCGAGGAATCGCTCGACGATCTCGCGCGGATGCACGGCTATCTCGCGGAAGCCGGGGTCGATCCCAAGAGCTTCTGGCTGTCGAAACGCATCTACATTGCGGTGGAAGACGACGAGGCGAAGGCCCGCCAGAAGCTGAACGCCGCCCTCAGCTATCAATACGCGGGACGCGATCAGAGCCACGTTGGACTTGCGGCAACGCCGTCACAGGCGGTGGCGTGGCTGAAACGCTTCATCGATGCGGGCGTCAACCATATCCTGCTCAATCCATGCTACGAGCATGAAAGCCAGATGGAGACATTGGCGACGAAGGTCGTGCCGCAGCTTTAGACACGCACCTGAGTCATTGCGCCACAGTTGCGATCCGACCCACCGCGTCACGCTTGGGTCAAAGTCACGACGCCATCCTCGATCGTCACCTCATAGACGGGAACTTTGAGGTCGGAACCGGTCGCGCTCTCGCCGTAATCGAGTTTGAAGCGGAAGAAGTGCCAAGGACAGATCACCTCCCGATCCTCGACACTGACCATGCCTTTGCTCAAGGGCGCGCCGCGATGGGGACAGGAATCCAGCAACGCATGGACGCGGTCGCCGCAACGGACGATAGCGATCGGGAAATCATCATCGACCATGAAGCGGAAGATGCTGCCATCCGCCAGCTCATCGAAACGACAGACCGGAATCCCCGCCATCTTTTCTCCCCGCGAATGAGCTTACCCAACTCGATCCGTGCAGCCTAGAATACCGCCGTAAGACGCGCAGCCGCGAGAATTCGATCCACCGCCAAGCATGAGGGGGAAATATGACCGACGTCCAAATGAGTTTCGCGATGGGTCCCAATCCGCGCAACCGCGCGATTTTCGACGGGACCGTCAAGCCGTCGGGCATCGATCTCAATGTCCATAAGATGCCGGTCAGCGAGCTGTTCTGGCGCCAGCTCAAGTTCCAGGAATTCGACATCTCGGAAATGTCGATTTCGTCGTTCCTGATGATCATGGCGAACGGCGATAAACATTGGATCGGCCTGCCGGTTTTCACCACCCGTCATTTCTTCCATACGATGGCGTTCGCGCGGAAGGATTCGGGCATCAACAGCCCGGCCGATTACAAGGGCAAGCGCGTCGGCGTGCCGGAATTCCAGCAGACCGGCGCGCTCTGGGCCCGCGGCGCGATGATCCACGAATTCGGCTGCAAGCAGGAGGACGTCGAATGGTGGATGGAGCGCACGCCGGAGCATAGCCATGCCGGCGCCGTCGGCTTCAAGCCGCCGCACGGTACGACCCTGAAACAAATCCCGCCCGAGAAGAGCATCGGCTCGATGCTGATCGCGGGCGAGCTCGACGCGACCAGCCTCTATTTCGGCAATGAGGTGAACATCATCGATCGCACCTCGATCGATCTGCGCAAGCACCCCGATATCAAGCCGGTGTTCCCGGACACCATGGCCGAATGCGCACGCTATTACAAAAAGACCGGCATTTTCCCGATCAATCACGCGATGATCGTCCGCCGCTCGCTGGTCGAGA
>DATLUE010000268.1:0-4669 GCA_035533255.1 Allostellaceae bacterium
CACGGCCAATTACGGTCAGTGCGTGCCGCTGCGCGGCGGCATTCTTCTCGACATGAGCGGTTTCGCGGGCATCGTTGCGCTCGAGCCAGGAACGATTCGCGCCAAAGCCGGCACCCTCGTCGCCGCGATGGATGATGAGGCGCGCAAGATCGGCTGGGAACTGCGCTTCTACCCCACGACCAAGAAGACGGCGACGATCGCCGGCTATGTCGCGGGCGGCCAAGCCGGGCCAGGCTCGGTGGTCTATGGCTGCTTACGCGATCGCGGCAATGTCACCGGTGCCCAGGTGATCACGATGGAAGCAGAGCCGCGCATGTTCGAGTTGCGCGGCCAGGACGCGCAACTGATCCATCATACCTATGGCGCGACCGGCATCGTCACCGAGATCGAAATGGCTCTGGCGCCCGCCTGGGCCTGGACCGAAGCGCTGGTGACCTTTCCCGAATACATGCAGGCCGTACGCTTCGGCGTGAATCTCTCCAATGCGACCGGCATCGTGCGGAAGGTGGTCTCGGTGCAGGGCTGGCCGACGCCGCAACTGATCCGACCGTTCAAGGATCTGGTCCCCGAAGGGCATTCGATCTGTTCGACCATGATCGCGGGCCAAAGCTGGGAGGCGTTCGAAGAGCTGGTCGCGGAAAGCGGCGGCCATATCGCGTCGTCTTCACCCGAGGGCCAAGGCCCCTATGGCGCGCCGATCACCGAATTCGTTTTCGGCCATGCATTGCTGCATGTCCAAAAGTCCGACCCCAGCCGTATGGGCATCGAGGGCTTCTTCCGCGGGCCGGACTTGATCGACGTGATCGATCGCGTCTACCGGAAAGTGCGCGACTACGGGCCGATGCGTATGGAGTTCATGCGCATCAGCGGCGAATTGATCGGCACGGGATCACCCTTCGTCCGGTTCGAAAGTGCCGAGCAGATCGCCGAGTTGGTTCGCGTGATGCAGGACGCCGGTGCGGTGGTCTCCAACTCGCACACCTCCAATGTCCGCTCCGTCGGCAAGAAAGAGATCACCTCCCGCGATCTCGCCTTCAAGCGCGAGGCCGATCCGCATGGGTTGCTGAATCCGGGCCGCTTCGAGGCCGATCGCAACGCGGATGAGCGCTTCAGCGTCGAACTTCCCACCGATGGCTGGGACCGGCGTCTGGCCTGGTCGAAAATATGAGTCTTCGCGTCGCCGCGCCGGAGACCGTCCCGGTTCTTCCGCCCGAGACGCGTACGATGACGACGCGCGACGGCGTGCGACTCGATGCGGATATCTATCGGCCCGCCGCCCCCGGGTGCTATCCGGTCCTGCTGCAGCGGCAAGCCTATGGCCGCGGCATTGCCTGCACGATCTGCTATGCGCATCCGAGCTGGTATGCCGCGCGCGGCTATATCGTGGTGGTGCAGGACATTCGCGGCCGCGGTACCTCGGAAGGAATTTTCCGACCGGGCGAGCACGAGATCGAGGATGGCGCCGCCACGGTCGAATGGGCGGCGCAGCTCGAAGGCTCGACCGGCGATGTCGGCATGTATGGTTTCTCCTATCAAGGCTACAACCAGTTCCTGGCCGCGGCCGGCGACAGTCCTTCGCTGAAGGCGTTAATCCCTGCGATGGGACCTTGGGACGCGCGCCATTCCTGGGCTTACGAGAACGGCGCGTTGCGCCTGAAGCAGGCGGTCGGCTGGGGCATTCAGATTACCGCCGAGGCTGTACGACGCGCCGGCGATGCGCGTGCTTATGCCGACTTCTTCGCCGCTAATCAGTCATTGCCTGTTTATGGCCTGATCGCTGCACAGCCCGATGTTCTGGTCCGTCATCGCGATTTGTCCCATTTCATGGATTGGATCGAGAAGCCCGCCGACGATCCATACTGGTCCGCGATTTCGCCTTCCGCCTATCAGAAAGCGATCGCTACCCGCGATCTCCCCATGCTCTTCATCGGCGGCTGGTTTGACACCCATCTCGGCAGCACCCTGGCCGCGCATCGCGCGCTGGCGCGTCCGGGTGATCGCTCGAAGCAACTGGTGATCGGGCCATGGCTTCATTTCCCCTGGACACGGAAGGTCGGCGCCCTGGATTTCGGCCCCAAGGCAGCGCCCAACACCGACGAGTTGCAGGTGCAGTGGTTCGATTGCTGGCTGAAGGGCGAGCGTGACAAAGGCGTTGGCAATGGCGCCCCCATCCGCCTCTTCGACATGGGCGAGAACACTTGGCGCGATCTGGAAGAATGGCCGGAGGCGCGCGGATCGCTCTATCTGGCCGGATCGGGCCGCGCCTCGATCGATATAGAAGACGGGCGTCTTCAGCCCGAGCCTGGTGCGGGTGAGGACACAGAATATCTCGTGCATGATCCCTGGCGTCCGGCCCCTGTGACGGGCGGTTGCTACGGCGTGCCGCCGGGACCGGTCGATCGCTCGTCGACCGATAGCCGAGGCGACGTATTAACTTTCACCACCGCGCCCCTGACGCAATCGCTGACGCTCTCCGGTGTCGTTTCGGTCAAACTCGCAGCCACCGCGAATCGGCCGAGCTTCGATCTCTCCTGCGTCCTTTCACGTGTCACAGCGCAAGGACAGGCTTTCCAACTGGCGACCGGTTACTACTACCATTGCCCGCCCGGTACCGCCGCCAAATCGATCGCTTTCTCGCTTCAGGCGACCTGCGCAACGCTGAAGGCCGGCGAAAGATTGCGTCTGTCGATCGCCGGCGCGAGCTTCCCGGCGCACCCGGTCAATCCCGGCACGGGAGAGAGTCCTCTCGTGGCGCCCGGTGCGAGCGCGCTCATCACCACCATCGGCATCGCCTGCGGCGCGCGGAACGGTTCAACTATTGAATTCGCAACGCTGGATTCTCCGGCGTCTCTAGCCCACACCTGACAAGGAAGCGACAGGCTCATGCCGACATTCAGCTTCCAGCGCGCAACGGCGGCCAAAGCTTTTCGCATCAGCCCAACCGATACCAATTATTTTGCCGTGCTGTTCGATCCTGCGAAGGATCAGATCGAGCCTGTCTTCGTGGTTGAGATTTTCACCAAAGGCGGAAAGACGCCACCCAATACCCATCAGCATGCGCAAGAATTCTTCTATGTCCTGCAGGGCGAAGGGCTGGCGCATTGCGGTGGCGAGACCAAGCCCATCCGGCGCGGCGATTCGCTTCTGCTTCATCCGGGCAGCGAGCATGTCATCGAGAATACCGGCGGCGGAAAGCTCTACACCCTGACGGTCATGATACCCAATGAAGGATTTGCCGAGTTGATCCGCAACGGCCAGCCGGTCACCCTTGACGAAGAAGATATAAGAGCTTTGGGAGATTTATAATGGACGCGATGATTCAGCGTCGCCTTATTCCGTTGGGTCCCTCTCCGCGCAATCAGTGGCACGTCGGCGAGACACAGGTCGATTTGATTCGCCGCTCGAAAGCGCCGCGGCCTCTCGACCTTCCCGTAGGGGAACGTACGGTCACCGTCGATCTGGCGCGGACCGCGATCGTTGTTGTCGATATGCAGAATGATTTCTGCCATCCCGATGGATGGCTGGCGCATATCGGCGTCGATGTCACACCGGTGCGTCAGCCGATTGCGCCACTGTCGCGCCTGCTGCCGGCGCTGCGGCGGGTCAACGTGCCGGTGATCTGGCTCAATTGGGGCAACCGCCCTGATCGGCTGAACCTAAGCCCCTCGATCCTCCACATCTATAAGCCGACAGGCGAAGGCATCGGGCTGGGCGATTCACTGCCTCCCAGGAACGCAAAGGTCCTCGAGCTCGGTAGCTGGGGTGCGGCAATTGTCGATGAGTTTCAGCCACACTCGGACGACATTCATGTTGCGAAGTATCGCTTCTCTGGCTTTCAGGATACGGCGCTCGACAGCATATTGCGCAATCTCGATGTGACGACGCTGCTATTTACCGGCGTCAACGCGGATCAGTGCGTGGCTTGTACGCTCCAGGATGCCAGCTTCCTTGGCTATGATTGCTTGCTGCTGGAAGATTGCACGGGGACGACTTCGCCGGATTACTGCCTAGCGGCTACATTGTACAATGTCCGTCAGTGCTACGGCTTCGTGGCGCGGTCGACCCAAATCCTTTCGGCTATCGGCTAGCGACCTGCATCGAACGGATTGCGCGGCGTGCCGTAAGGCGAGCGCACACCCACCAATCCGGTCGCGCATTGATCGAGATTGGTCTTTCCGATAGCAATTGCGCCCAAAGCTTCAGGCTTGCGCACCGACATCGCGGACCGGTTGCGCATATAAGCAAAATCAGGACAGGCCGCGGTGGTTGGCAGGCCGGCGACATCGATATTGTCTTTGACCGCGAAAGGCACGCCGAACCTCTCGTTGCAGCGAATCAAGCGCAAGCGCGCGTTCGCGCAGCACTGCCTCCGGCATGTGGCTGATCCAGATGGGATCGCTCGTCGGCGCTGCCGCGCGTTCTATCGCGCGCTCGATGATTTCGGACGGACGAAACTGGCCCGACGCGTAACCCGTGGCAAGCTCGGCCAGCGTTAAGACGGGGACAGACGACGACAAATTCCGGATCTCGGTACGCATCCGGCCAAGGCCGCGGGTAGCTGATCCTCAGGCAGCGGCTGCGTCGATGGCGCGCGGCCGCCAATGCCACGGCAAGAGTTCGTCGAGCTTCGATGCGGGGTGATCGTTGATGCGGCGGAGCACGTCGGCGA
>DATLUE010000269.1:0-7434 GCA_035533255.1 Allostellaceae bacterium
CCTTGCTTGACCAGCGCGCCGCCGGTGCCGCCGCTGTTGCCGCCGTCTTGGAACGCGCCGCCGAAACTCGTCGAACTCGCTGTGCCGAGGGTCAGCGTGTTGCCGCCCAGCGCGACCACGCTGCCGGCAACGCCGGTCAAATCCTTGATGGTTTGATTGCCGGCGTCGGAGAGATCGAAGGTCGCGCCCGCGCCGCTCAGGGTGACGCCGCTCGACGCGGCAATGCTGCCGGGCGCGTTGATCGTCAGCGTCGCGCCGGCCTGGATGGTGGTCGCGCCGGTATAGGTGTTGACGCGGCCGAAATTCTGCGCGGCGTTGGTCGCGATCGTGACGCTGCCGCCGGTTCCGCCGCCGATCCCGCCGTCCTGGATGATGCCGCTGAAGGGACCCGAGCCGCTGGTGATCGTCAGCGTCTGCGCGCCGAGGCTGACGACCGCGGTGCCGGAAAGCGCGAACAACCCGCCGACGCTCGCGCCCGATGTGGTCTGCGAAATGTCGAGCGTGCCGGTGCCGACCAGCCCGACATAGGCGGAGGTCGCGATCGACCCGGAGCCCGACAATGCCAGCGTCGCGCCATTGTCGATCTGCGTTGCGTTCGTGTAGGTGTTCGTCCCCGATAGCGTCTGCGTGCCGCCCGCGATCTCGATGCCGCCGACATTCCCACCATCGGCGATCGCCCCCGAAAAATTCGTCGAGCCGTTCGTGACCACGAGGCTGTGCGTGCCGAGTTGCACGGTACCGCTGCCGAGGAGCGTGGTAATCGGCGTGTTGCCATTCGCGCTGATGTCGAAAGTGGCGCCGCCGGCGACGCTCACCTGACTGCTCGACGCGATGCTGCCGCTGTTCAGGGCCAGCGTGCCGGCATTGATCGTGGTCGCGCCGGTGTAGGTGTTGCCGCCCTCGAGGGTCAGCGTGCCGGTGCCGGCTTTGACGAAGCTGCCGCCGCCGGCGGTATCGACGATCGTGCCGGCATAGCTGGTCGAGCTGTTGTCGCCGCCGGCGGTGAAGGTCACGCCTTCCAGGTTGACGCTGCCGCCGTTGCCGGCAAGCGAGCCGACCGTCTGGCTGTTGCCGTTGAGCTGGAGCGTGCCACCGGTGTTGACCGTCAGCGCCGTGCCGGTCGGCAGCGCGCCGACGATATTGGTCCGCAAAAAGCCGCCATTGATCGTGGTCGCGCCGGTGTAGTTGTTGATCGCCAAAAGCGTGACCGCGCCGGTGCCGATCTTGGTAAGCCCGCCGGCGCCGCCGAGCGCGCCCGATAGCGTCGTATCGAAGCCGTTGGTGTCGAGGGTGCCGCCGCCGGCGTTGAGCGTGAAGGCGCGCGCGGTGTCGAAGCTCGCGCCCCATTGCAGCGTGCCGCCATCGAAGGCGATGCCGCTCGACGCGGCGCCCAGCGCCGCATCGCTGCTGACGTTGAGGGTGCCGCCGTTAATCGCCCAGGGCGTGGTCGCGGTGGTCGTGCCGGTGAGGCTCCAGACGCTGCTGCCGGTCTTCTGGAAGACACCGAAACCCTGATACTGTGCGGCGCCGCCGATCTGCGAGACGTTGAAGCTTGCATTCGTGCTGCCGCCCAGCGCCAGCGTGTCGGCGGCGCTGAATGCGACCACGTTGCCGGTGATGGTCGAGCCGGCTTGCAGCGTCAGGCTGTTGGTGCCGCCGGTGAAGCTGATGGCGTTGGCGCGCGTGACGCCATCGCCGCCGAGCCCGCCGGTGATCGTGCCGCTGTTGGTGATCGCAAGGCCGCTGCCGACGATGCCGACGCCGCCGGCGCCATTCGCACCGTTGGTTGCGCCGGCCGTGCCGATTCCGCCCGCGCCACCATTGCCGCCGGTGATGCCGTCGGAATTGACCAGCGTGCCGTTGGCCGTGAAATCGACGCCGATGCCGCCGTCGCCGCCATTGCCGCCGGCCGAGGCCGCGCCCGCATCGCCGCCGCCGCCGCCGCCGGTCCCTGCCGTGATTGTGCCGCTGTTGGTATAGGTCAGACCGGTGCCATTGACGACGACGCCGTAGCCACCGCCGCCGCCGCCGCCGCCGCCGTCACCGGCGGAACTGGAGCCGCCGCCGCCGCCGGAACCGCCACCGATGGTTCCCGCATTCGCGGTCGTGCCGGTGACGATGCTGCCATGCGCCCCGCCGCCGCCGCCGCCGCCGCCGGTGACACTGCCGCCAGCAGTCCCATTGCCACCGTTAGAGCCCGCTGTCGCCCCACCGGCGCCGCCGCTTGCGCTGCCGGGGCCGCCAGCCTGCTCGCCGGTGCCCCCAGCGCCGCCGGTCGCTCCGCCGCCGCCGCCGCCGCCGCCGCCGCCAAAACCCACCGCGCCATTTCCGCCGGTTCCGCCTGCGCCGGTCGCGGAATTCGTGCCGGCGGCCCCGCCGGCGCCCGGGTTGCCGTTACCTCCGGCGCCGCCATCCGCCCGCGCCGGAAGCGCAGCGCCGGTTACCAGCAACGCGACCGCGGCCGCGCCGGTCAGCGCGCGAATGGCGCGCGGCCTGCCCGCTTGCCAAAGAACAGAACTACCCAACCCGCGCACACCATCCCCCACCGTGCCTTCGACCAATATGCTTTCCTCGAGCGCCGCCATCATGCCCCAAACCGTGCGCACGGTCGATTATTTGCGCGTGCCGCCGGCGCGCGTGGTGTCGCAGAGCGTTGCAAGTTCGAGCCTGCCTCCCTCGACTTCGCTCGGGACGAGGAAGATTATGCGTGGCATTGTCGATGCCATAAAAAAATCAACCTCGTCCCGAGCGAGCCTCATCCCGAGCTCTGGTCGAGAGATGGGGGACGCTGGCTCGTCATGCGCGCCTCATGGCAAATACGCCTCGGTGAAGATCGCCTTGTTGTCGGGCGACTGTTTCACCGTGCCGAGCTCGAGCATCGCTTGCTTCACGGCCGCGACGCCTTTGGGATCGAAGCGGCCGTCCTTCGAGAAGGTCGGCATTTCGAGATCGTAGACTTTGCTGGCGAGGTCGTTGCTCAACAAGGTCACGGCTTGCGAATATTTGATCGCCTCGGCTTTGTGCGCCCGGGCGAACGCGATCGTCTGGTACCAGCCCTTGAGAAAGCGCCGCAGCGTGTCGGGATGATGCGCGATCATATCGTCGGTCGCGTAGATCACATGGGCGATGAACGGATCGACGATGTCGCCGAAGCTCAGCAGGATTTTGCCTTGCCCCGCCTGCTCGACCCGGAGCGCGGCTTCGTAAGATGTGACCGCGGCATCGAGGCTGCCGGTCTGGAAGCCGGCGACATTCGCCTGGCCGCCGCCGGTCGTGACGAGCTGCATGCCGTCGAGGCCCCAGCCCTCATGCTGCGAGAGCTTGCGCGCGAGCCAATAGGTAAGGGCGCCGACGCTGCTGACCCCGACCTTCTTGCCTTTGAGACCGGCGATGGTGGTGATGCCGCTGCGCGCGCTGGCCTGGATGACGATATTCGAGGGCTTGGTGGCAAGGACGCCGACGCCTTTCTCGGTCGCGCCTTTGACGATGAGGCCGAAATCGGTACCGGCGCCGAGCGCGACATCGAGGCTGCCCGCGATCATCGCCTGATGCAGCTTGGCACCGCCGGCGAGCGCGGTGATCTGCAGCTCGACGCCGTGTTTTTTGAAGATGCCGGCATCGCTGCCGACATTCGCCATCGAGAAATGGAAATCGTCGCCGGCGGGATTGCCGAGCCGGACCAGATCGTCGGGATAAGCCGGCGCGGCAAGCGCGGCTCCGGCCATCATGGTTGCGGCGATGATCGCCAAGCGCGCGCGCATGTCGACGTCCTTTCTCATGGCAAAAACTCCTCGGTAATGTATTTCTTGTTGTCGGGCAGCTTGTCGAGCTGACCGGTCTCGATCAGCGCATGCTCCACCGCGGCGACGTCTTTGGGGTCGAAATGCCCGTCGGTGAAGAACATCGGCATCTCGACATCGTAGGCCTTGCTCGCGACGTCGAGCGGCAGCTTGGTCGCCGCCATCGAATAGCGCAGGCCTTCGTCCTTGTGGGTTTTCATCCACGAAACGGTCTCGAACCAGGCGGCGATGAAGCGGCGCAGCGCATCGGGATTCCGGGCGATCAAATCGTCGTTGGCGAGCATCATGTGGGTCAGGAACGGATGGACGATGTCGCCGAAGCTCAGCAGGAGCTTGCCGCTGCCGGCTTTCTCCAACAGCAGCGCGCCTTCGAGCGTCGCCGAGATCGCGTCGATTTCGCCGGTGGCCAGCGCAGCGCGCATGGCGTCGAAATTGCCGAGCGGCACGATCGTCATGGCGTCGGCGCCGGTCCAGCCCTCCTTGACCGAGATCTGGCTTGCCAGCCAATAGGTCAGCGAGCCGACCGTGCTGGCCGAAATGCGCTTGCCTTTGAGGTCGGCGACGGTGTTGATCTTGCCGTCGTTGCGCACCATCGCGACGAAAGCGAGCGGCGGTCCGGCCAGCGCCGCCACCGCTTTCTCCGGCGCGCCCTTGACGAGAAACGCGATATCGGTGCCGGCGCCGAGGCTGATATCGATGGCATGGGCGATCATCGCCTGATGCTGCTTGGCGGAGCCGAACAGCACGATCGATTCGACGTCGAGACCATGCTTCGCGAAAATGCCGTTGGCGATGCCGACATCGAGCATCGAGAAGCCGAAGCCGATCGCGGCCGGCTTGGCGACGCGCAGATGATCCGCCGCGCGCGCCGCCGGCGGATCGAAGGCGGGCGCGGCGAGCGTTGCCGCCGCGATGAGGACAAGCGCCGCCCGGCGCGTCGTCGACGAAATCATGTTTCCTCCCGATTCGGCCGTAGCCGCTGGTTGTCGCCATCATCGGCGCAAGCGCGCCGCGAGGCAAGCGAGACGCTGCGATCGAGGCTCTGCCGCGGAACGCACAATAGGGCGGTTGATGCCATTTCCGATTTTTCTGAAATGGTTGATGCCATTCTCGATTTACCTCGCCCTGAGCGCAGTCGAGGGGCGTTGGTTGTTCTTGCAACGACATTCGCCGCATCCACGGCCGGAGATAAGGCCTGGGACGGCGACCGCCGCTTGACCCCCGCGCGACTTCGCTATAATTTCGATATTATTCGAAATATCGGAATGTTTTCATGAAAGCCGAAAAAGCCGTGATTGCCTTGGGTGCGGTGGCGCATGAGCACCGGCTTGCGGTTTATCGCCTGCTGGTGCAGCGCGGGCCGCAAGGGCTCGCCGCCGGGGCGATCGCCGAGCGCTTCGGCCTGCCGCCCTCCTCGCTGACCTTTCACCTCCAGCAATTGCGCCATGCCGGGCTGATCACGCAGCGGCGGCTCGGGCGGCAGCTCATCTATGCCGTCGATTTCGCGGCGATGAACAACCTGATCGCCTTCCTGACCGAGAATTGCTGCGGCGGCGTCGCTTGCGCGCCTGCGTGCAAGCCGGCGGCCGGGACCTTGCCTGCGCGATCCAGGAAAACCGCATGAGCGCGCGCGTCTATAACGTGCTGTTCCTCTGCAGCGGCAATTCGGCACGCAGTGTGCTCGCCGAAGTTTTGATCGATCATTGGGGCGCCGGGCGATTTCGCGGCTACAGCGCCGGCAGCATGCCGAAGGGCCTCGTCCATCCGCTGACGCTCGACCTGTTGCGCGCGCTCAAGCTGCCGAGCGAGGGCTTGCGCTCTAAAAGCTGGAGCGAGTTCGCCCAACCCGATGCGCCGCAAATGGATTTCGTCTTCACGGTCTGCGATCAGGCCGCCGCCGAGACCTGTCCGGTGTGGCCGGGCAATCCCGTGACCGCGCATTGGGGCGTTCCCGATCCCGCCGCGGTCGAGGGCAGTGAGGCCGCGCGCAAGGCCGCGTTCCGCGATGCCTATCGGCGGCTCGACGCGCGCATCAAATTGTTCCTCGCGCTACCGATCGAGAAACTGGATGCGATGGCGCTGAAGCGCGAGACCGCGCGGATCGGCCGTCGGCGCGAGCATCCCGCCGAAGATCAAGCATCGTGACTGGCACAACCGCGTCAGCCAGACGCATCAGGCCGCTCGCAACGCGCGATGCACTGCGCCCGGCCGGCATCGAATTCGTCGCCACCGTGTTCCTCCTGATCGCGATCGTCGGCTCGGGCATCATGGCCGAGCGCTTGAGCGGCGGAAACCTCGGTCTGGCGCTGCTTGCCAATTCGCTCGCGACCGGCGGTGCGCTGCTCGCGCTGATCCTGGCTTTCGGTCCTAGCTCGGGCGCGCATATGAACCCCGTGGTGACGCTGGCCGCGGTGATCTTGGATGATTTCCCGCGGCGCAAGGCGCTGCTCTACATCGCCGCGCAATTTGCCGGCGCCGTGATCGGCGTTTGGCTCGCCCATGCGATGTTCGCACTACCGATCCTGCAGCTCAGTCGTCATGTGCGCAGCGGCTTCGGGCAATTTCTCGCCGAGATCATCGCGACGATCGGGCTGCTGGCCGTGATCGGCGGTTGTCGCGCCCATCGCGCGCCGGTAACGGGCTTCGCGGTCGCCGCCTATATCGCCGGCGCCTATTGGTTCACCGCCTCGACCGCCTTCGCCAATCCCGCGGTCACCATCGCGCGCATGTTGAGCGACAGCTTCGCCGGCATCCGGCCTGGCGATGCGCCGCTCTTCATCCTCGCGCAATTCATCGGCCTCGCGCTCGCCCTACCGCTGCTGCGCGCAATGCACGGCGAATCGGACTCGCGCTAAGGCTTTGCGTCGGCCTCGGGGTGGAAGAGTTTCTGTCCGGCCATCTCATAGTCGCCGATCGCGTGCTGACCCGCCGGCGAGACCAGCCAATCGGCGAATTGCTTGGCGAGGCCGAGCTTCGCCTGCGGATGGAGCTTGGGGTTGAGCTCGATCACGTCGTAGCGGTTGATGAGACGCGGATCGCCTTGCAGCACGATCGTCAAATCGCGGCGATTCTGGAAGCTGAGCCAGGTGCCGCGATCGGTCAGCGTATAGGCGTCCATGCCAGCCGCCGCGTTGAGCGCCGCGCCCATGCCGCCGCCGATATCCTTGCACCAGGGGCCGACCTTCGTCACATCGAGGCCGGCGGCTTTCCACAGCCGCTTTTCCAGCGCGTCGGTGCCGCTCTTGTCGCCGCGCGAGACGAACGGCGCTTGCGCATTCCAGATCGCGTGGAACGCCGCGAGCACGTCGCGGTTGCCTTTGAGCTTCGCCGGATCGGCGCTCGGGCCGACGATCACAAAATCGTTCCACGCCAGCTCGCGGCGGTTGATGCCATGCCCCTCGCCGATGAATTTCGCCTCGGCGTCGGGATCGTGCACCAGGACCAGATCGGCGTCGCCGCGCCGCGCGACGTCGAGCGCCTGGCCGGTGCCGAGCGCGACGACCCGCACGTCGATGCCGCGCGCTTTTTTGAACAGCGGCAGGAGATGCTTCAACAGCCCGCTATTGTCGACCGAGGTGGTCGAGGCGAGGACGATGTATCGATCGTCGGCGCGCGCCAGCCGCGGCATCAGAAA
>DATLUE010000270.1:0-3000 GCA_035533255.1 Allostellaceae bacterium
GAAGGGCGAGGTGCCTGAAGGAGAGCATTTAGTGCCGCTCGGCAGGGCTAACGTGCTGCGCGTGGGCAAGGACGTCACGATCGTCGCGTACTCGAAATGCGTGTACGACGCGCTTGCGGCCGCCGACGCGCTTGAGAACGAGGGAATCGACACCGAAGTTATCGACCTGCGCACGCTCAACCCGCTCGACATCGCGACCGTCATCGAGTCGGTCAAGAAAACCGGCAAGGCGATCGTTGTATACGAGGGATGGCGCACGGGCGGCGCCGGTGCCGAGATTGCGGCACAAATCTACGAAGCCGCGTTCGACCATCTCGATGCGCCAGTCGAGCGCGTAGCCACGCTCGATACGCCGATGCCGTACAACGCGCGGCTGGAGCGCGCGGCCCTGCCCAGCGCGGCCGATATCGTCAAGGTCGCCGAGCAGTTGGTCTAGCGAGAGAAGATCGAGGGCTCGCGCCGGAGTTAACGCGTCCGGCCGGGATCTCTTGCGTGCAAGATACGAAAAAGGGTCGTACTATCATGAGCGGCAACGAGATTACGATGCCGAAGCTCTCCGACACGATGGAAGAGGGCAAGATTCTGCGCTGGCTCAAGCATCCAGGCGACACTATTCATCGCGGCGACGCGATCGCCGAAGTCGAGACCGACAAGGCCGACATGGTGATGGAGGCCTTCGACGACGGGGTACTCGACGAGATCCGGCTCATGGAGGGCGAGAGCGCGAAGGTTGGCGAGGTTATCGCGGTCCTGAGGTCCGCAGACGCGGCACACGCGCCTGCAGGCGCGAGCGCCTCGCCCGCGCAGCCGGCAGCAGAGGCTCAGCCGACGCGCGTGTCGGCTGAGCCTCTGGCGGAGGTGGAAGAGCCTGAGCCGGCCGGCGAAGCCGTCAGTGCAACCGACGGCTTCGCCGTTCCAGAGCCGCAGGTCCACCCTGCTCTCAGCGCCAATCCGTCCGCGGTTCCCACCGCTATCGCGGCTCCGCCGCGGCCGAAAGCGGTTGCGGTCGCCACGCCGCCGCAGTCGCCCGCTGTCGGCGAGCACGCCAAGTTTCGCGCTTCGCCACTTGCGCGTCGGACGGCCGAGGAAGCCGGCCTCGATTTGAACGAGATCCAGGGCAGTGGCCCCGAAGGGCGCATCACCAAACGTGACATCGATGACTTCATCCGCGAGCAGCAGCTGTTTCGTTTCCGTCGCCTGATCGCGCCACGTGAGGGCGCACCCGGAACGCGCGAAGAGCTGTCCAAGATGCGCAAGACAATCGCGCAGCGGATGGCTCAGTCCAAGCGCGAGATCCCGCACTTCTACGTCACTATCGAAGTCGACATGGAGGAGGCGGTCAAGCTTAAGAACTCGCTCGAAGCGACCGAACTCTTCGAAGAGGACATCACCTACAACGACATAATCATCAAGGCGACCGCACTCGCCCTGAGCCGCTATACCCGAATGAACGCGAGCTTCGAGGACAACGGCGTTATCATCTATCCACACATCAATATCGGGATGGCGGTCGCGGTCGAGGACGGTCTTATAGTGCCGGTGATCCACGAATGTGAGCGGCTGACATTGCCAGAGATCGCGCGCGCGGCGCATCGCCTGGTTGCGAAGGCGGCGCGCGGCGGCTTCTCAGGCGACGATCTTTCGAGTGCGACGTTTACGATCTCGAATATGGGGATGCTTGGAGTCGAGCACTTCGCCGCCGTCATCGTTCCGCCACAGGCGGCAATCCTGGCCGTAAGCGCCATTAAGGATCGCCCCGTCGTGCGCAACGGTCAGCTCGCCATTGGCAAGACCATGATGGTGACGGTCGCATGCGACCACCGGATAATAGACGGAGTCATCGGCGCACGCTTCCTGAACGAGATGAAGCGCTTCCTGGAGAACCCGGCGAGCCTCCTGGTCTAAGCACACACCCATTCTCCACGATTGAGTGCCGAGCGACGCAGTTGCCGCGTTCTTTTTCAGACGGGGTGAAAATTGGCTAATCGCCGTTACGACCTCGAGGTAATCGGCTTTTGATCGCGATAGTCCCAAGGTTATTGCGGCAGCGAAGCGAGTGTTGACACGAGCCGGCAATGACGCCCCCCCTGTTGGACCAATGTGCCGATTTGTCGGAGTGATCGACGAGAACCCTCATGTCGTCATCGTCGTTGGGTTTTTCGGTGGCGCCCACGCGAGTTTGGCAAGAGGACGAAACCGCCCAGTAGACCGCGACTAAAGGTGCCGGCCATCCACGGGGAGTGACAGCCCGCGAAACCTTCACGATTGACATTTCAGCCACAAAGGTACATTTTCAATATATCTTCTGGCGAAAAAGCTTTGGACAAGAACATGAACGATAAACCCGAGTTGGAGGCCCTAATCAAGCTGCGCGACCGCTTGGTCAGGGAGCGGCTGCAGGTTCTGCATCAGCTCGCGGTCGTGCCGCCGACCAGTCCTCTTCCCGACGAAACACTGCAATCCCTGGCAGTGATCCAGACAGCCGCTGTGGGGATCGATGCTGAGATCGCCACCCACATGCCCAGATTGGGGCATGGCGCAGAAGAGTGATGGCGACAGACTGCTGGAAGTGTCGCACACCTGCAACGCCGGAAAGGGCAGCTTCGTGACGCATGCGCTGGGTGACTCCACGCTTGACGTGATGCACACGCTCGAGGCGCGTTGATTGTTGAGGCCGGAATTGAATCAAGGAGTCTGCGGGCTGTGAAAGCAAAGAGCTCTCGTTTCAAGTTGTTCCTTTTCCTAACCGCCATCGCGATGTTCGCACTGGTGACGACGCAACCGACGCGCACCGCCCGTGCCGCGGGTAAGACGGTGGTGGTCACCATGACCGACAAGCCGCCCGCCTACGTCCCCGAAAAGCTCACGGTCAAAGCGGGCGCGACGGTGGTGTGGAAAAACACCGCGCAAAGCCTTCACGACGTGCCGACGGACCCGAGCATGGCGCAGAGTCAAAGTGACGTAGCGCTGCCGCAGGGTGTCAAGCCTTTCGATTCAGGC
>DATLUE010000271.1:0-5695 GCA_035533255.1 Allostellaceae bacterium
GATCTCGGATTTGGAAGCGCCGCAGCTTGTCTTCGGCCGCATCGCGCTGCTCGGCGATTCGGCCTTCGTCGCGCGACCGCATGTCGCGGCGGGCACGACCAAGGCAGCGCTCGACGCGGCGGGACTGGTCGATGCGCTGGCCGCGCATGAGGGCGACCTCGACGCCGCGCTTGCGCAATACCAGCGCGAGCGCATCGTCTTCGGCCGCGCACTGATCGCACATGCGCGCTATCTCGGCGCCTATCTCGAAGCGCAATCGAGCCCGTCCGACGCCTCCTTGCGCGATCCCGAGCAGGTGCTGCGCGAATACGGCGCGCCGCACCTCGTTCACGACGTCGTGGATTTCGATTAATCCGCGGCCGCGCCGGCATAGCGCGCGAGATCGATGATCTCGAGCACGTTGCCGTCCGGATCCTCGAAATAGGCGCGCGGCCCATCGATCACGCCATCCTGGCGGTCCTCGTCGTAGAGGAATTTCACGCCGCCGGCTTGCAGCTCGGCGAGTGCCGGCGCGTAATCCTCATGCGCGACCAAAAAGGAATGATGGATGTCGCGCGCGCCCGCGGTCGAGATCGGCGTATCGACCTTGGCGAGGATAACGCAATCGCCGCCCGAATCGAGGAACACCATGCCGCGCGCGCCGGTGTCGCGCAGCAGCTTCATGCCGAGCCAGCGGCAATAAAAGTCGCGGCTGCGCGCCGTGTCGGTCACCGGGATCGTGAAATGAACGAGGCCCTTGGTCTTGATCATGCTTGCCTCCCTAGCTGGGTTAATGAGCGCGTGCGGTCGCCAATCCCGCTCAGGGCTACGCTTCCTCGTCGGCGAGGCGCAGCAGATAGCGGCCGTAATTGGATTTCTGGTTGAGCTTGCCGAGCGCCTGAAGCTGGGCTTTGTCGATGAAGCCCTGGCGATAGGCGACTTCCTCGACGCAGCCGATCTTCTGTCCGGTCCGGTTCTCGAGCGTGCGCACGAATTCCGAGCCCTCGATCATCGCCTCGGGCGTGCCGGTATCGAGCCAGGCGTGGCCGCGGCCGAGCCTCTCGACATGCAGCTCGCCCCGCCGCAGATAGTCGCCGATGACGTCGATGATCTCGAGCTCGCGGCGCGCCGAGGGCTTGAGCCGCGCGGCGATCGACGCGACCTCGCGATCGAAGAAATAAAGCCCGATCACCGCCCAATCGGATTTCGGCACCGACGGCTTTTCCTCGAGCCCGAGGGCCTTGCCATCGCGGTCGAACTCGACGATCCCATAGCGCTCGGGATCGCCGACGCGATAGGCAAACACCGTTGCGCCGGTATCGCGCGCGGCCGCGCGCTGCATCATTTCCGTAAGTCCGTTCCCATAGATAAGATTGTCGCCGAGCGCGAGGGCGCAGGCTTCGCCGGCGATGAAATCGCGGCCGATCAGGAATGCCTGCGGAATGCCGTCCGGCGAGGGCTGCACGGCATAAGTGAGACGCAGGCCCCACTGGCTGCCGTCGCCCAACAGCGTCCGGAAATGCGGCGCGTCGACCGGCGTCGTGATCAAGAGGATGTCGCGGATGCCGCCGAACATGAACGTCGACAGCGGATAATAGATCATCGGCTTGTCGTAGATCGGCAGGAGCTGCTTCGAGACCGCGCGCGTCAGCGGATAAAGCCGCGTGCCCGAGCCGCCGGCGAGAATGATGCCTTTCATCGGATCCGCTCCAGCCGCTCGCCGCGCCCCAATCGCTCGCCGTGATAGACGCCGCTGCGGATTTTCTCCCACCAGGCGCGATTGTCGAGATACCAGCGCACGGTCTTGCGCAAACCGGTGGCGAGCGTTTCTTGCGGCCGCCATAAGAGCTCGCGCCGCAGCTTGGCATCATCGACCGCATAGCGCAGATCGTGGCCCGGCCGGTCGGCGACGAATTCGATCAGGCTCTCATGCGGGCGGTGCGGCGCGCGCGGCAACTCGTCGTCGAGAATGGCGCAGATCATCTTGACGAGATCGAGATTGGCATGCTGCTCCTGGCCGGCGATGTTGTAGCTCTCGCCGACGCGGCCGCGCCGCAACACCAGCGCCAGCGCCGCCGCGTGATCGCCGACATAGAGCCAATCGCGGATGTTGCTGCCCGTGCCATAGACCGGCAGCTTCCGGCCGTCGAGCGCGTTGAGGATCGTCAGCGGAATGAGCTTTTCGGGAAACTGCCAGGGACCGTAATTGTTCGAGCAATTGGTCGCCACGACCGGCAAGCCGTAGGTGCGATGCCAGGCGCGCGCCAGATGATCGGCGCCGGCCTTCGAGGCGGCATAGGGGCTGTTCGGCTGATAGCGCGCCAGCTCGTCGGCGCTCGCACCCGGCTCGAGCGAGCCGAACACCTCGTCGGTCGAGATCAAATGAAAGCGGAAGCGTGCCCGCGCCTCGGCGTCGAGCCCGCCCCAATATGCGCGCGCGGCTTCGAGCATCGCGAAGGTGCCGACGAGATTGGAACGAATGAAATCGGCGGGACCGTCGATCGAGCGATCGACATGGGTTTCGGCTGCGAGATGCATCACCGCATCGGGGCGATGCTGCGCGAAGATGCGCGCGACCGCCGCCGCATCGGCGACATCGGCGATCTCGAGCGCATAGCGGCCACCGTCGCCGAGCGCGCCCAAGGGCGGGTTCGAGCCGGCATAGGTGAGCTTGTCGAGATTGACGACCGCGTCGCCCTCGCCCAGCAGATGGCGCACCACCGCGGTACCGATGAAGCCCGCCCCGCCGGTGACCAGAATTTTCGCCACGCCCGTCCTTTCCGCCGGTGATGAGAACGCGCTTGCCCGCGCATTCGATCCGTCTCGACCGACCGGCGATGCTATCACGCCGCCCCGCTGTTACGTAGGGAGAGCGGCGTCGCTCAATTGGGGCATTTCTCGAGCCAGGCCGTCGGCTGGCCGCTGCGCTGAACGATGCCGTTGCTGACCGAGGCGGTGCCGTCGCTGGCAGCCGCCTCGAACGGCCGGATGCGGCGCCCGTCCTTGACCAGCACCACAGTTACCGTGACGCCGCCCTGCGGAAACGACAGCCGCAAGCGATCGCTGCCGATCAACGCGGTATCGCGGATCGGCACCAGACTGTCGTATTCGGGCCTGCCGGTGATGAGTTGGCGCATCGGATCGCCGGCGCTGGACGGGATGAAATTCATGAACGGATTGGCCGGGCTCGGCGAGGCCCGGCAGTCGAGCGCCCAGGAGCCGATCAGGCCGAATTTGAGCAGCGCATCGCTGTCGCTGCTCGCCCGCGCGGGCCCGGACGCAAGCGCCAGGCCCAGCGCGACCGCCTGCGCGACGCGCCTCATGCGCCCGCCCGCGACGGAATCGCCTGGTTGTCGATGAGCCGCGTCTTGCCGAGCCAGGCCGCGGCCAGCGCCCGGCCTGGCCGATCGCGCCCGCCGCCTTTTCCCGCGACCAGCGGCTGCAAGGTCTCGGCGTCGCAGAGCGCGACGTAATCGACTTTGGCGAAGCCGGCTTGCAGCAACGCCGCGGCACCGGCGGCGGCAGCATCCTGCGGTACCGCGCCGGCCGTCACCCGCGCGACCGCGTCGCTCAGCATGCGATGCAGCGCCGGAGCGATACGGCGCTCGTCGGGCGTGAGATAGGCATTGCGCGACGACAGCGCCAGGCCGTCGGGCTCGCGCACGATCGCCACGCCGTCGATCGCGCAGTCGATATCGAGGTCGCGCGCGATGCGGCGGATGATCTGGAGCTGCTGATAATCCTTCTCGCCGAAACAGGCGAGGTCGGGCCGCGCCTGCAGCAACAGCTTCGTCACCACGGTCGCGACGCCGGCGAAATGCCCGGGACGGAAGCCGCCGTCGAGCGGCTCGGCCAACGCGCCGGCAGAGACGGTGGTCGAGAATCCGGCCGGATACATCTCGGCCGCTTCAGGCGCGTAGAGCAGATCGCAGGAAGCCGCCGCGAGCTTGGCCGCGTCGCCTTCTTCGTCGCGCGGATAGCGGCCGAAATCCTCGTGCGGGCCGAATTGCGTCGGGTTGACGAAGATGCTGGCGACGACCCGGTCGGCGCGCGCCCGCGCATGGGCGATCAGCGCCAGATGGCCGCGATGCAGCGCACCCATCGTCGGCACCAGCGCCACTACCGTACCGGCGCGGCGCCATTCCGCGACCGCGCGGCGCAATGCGGCGATGTCTCGCGCGACGGGAAGAGCGCCGATCTTCTGCAGCATCGAGCGCGGTCTATCGCGCGCGCCCGGCCGCCGCAAGTGCTTCGGGCGCTAGCCGATCAGGTGCGGCGAGTCCCGGCGAAGACCAGGCCGGCGCCGACCACGATCGCGATGATGCCGGCATAGGGCGGGATCACGTAATCGGTCTCGGTATCCTTAGTCGCGGTGATCGGGCCGATTTTCGCCACCTGCTCCTGGTGGTGGACGGGAATGACGTTGACGGCCAGAGCGACGACACCGGCGACGATCACGATGATGCCGACGATCATTAATCCGCGCATGTTCTGCTCCTCGCAAAGCCTTGATGACAGACCACAAATAAGCGCGGGCGGCGGGCAAAGGTTCCCTCCCCCAAATGTAGACGACCCCCAAATGTAGAAGGGCCGCCCGAGGGCGGCCCTTCCCATTGTCATCTCGTATGCGGCGGAGCACGCCGCGACAATACGCTACGCGACAGAGGCTCCTGCCGAGGCAGCGATCCCAATCGCGGTTGCTCCAACCGCCGTCCATGACCAATGAGACACGGGATCACCTCCTTTCATTAGGTTGCTGAGAATTTCAACCTACCGATGGAAAAGAAGGAAATCAAGCGTTCTCAAGCGGTTCCGGTGCGGTATTACACCGCAAGGGCGGCTCATAGATCAGATTCTCGCCGGGGATAATCGCGCATCCTTCAGCATTCGGGCAACGGCATCGACAACCGTTGTTTCAATCTGCAGATATGCTGGCACGAGCCGCTGCAGTATCGGATTAGCTGTATTTGCTTGCCAGAGTATCGGTTTGCCATCCTTGTCCTTCCTGCGACCTTTTCTGAATAGTTCAGGATAGCGTTCGGGCGCGACTCCAATAAAAGGCTCAAATCGTACGCGAGCCCCATCTCGTTTAGATTGCCCCTCGACTTCGATCGAATCAGGAAAGAGTTCCGAGGCCAAACTCTTAGAGTAAGGTTCTATATATACGACCCTTTTTATGCCTGCCGCGACGATGTGTTTGGCGCAGATATGGCAGGGAAAAGTGGTGCAGTACAATGTCGCGTTTGCGGTAGAAATTCCGTGACGGACCGCCTCGGACAAGGCCAGCATCTCGGCATGTACCACTCTACCGAATTCCAACGAATTCATGACCTGGGCGTCCCGAAGGATGCCCCGTTGACCGATCGCCTCATCGATCAGAGCTTCGATTTCATACTGAGATCGCTCCCGGCTGAACCAGCTCCCGGCCTTAAGCCGCCTAAATAAATCTTCGAGAATTTCCCGTTTTGCCCTGGCGCTGGAATCGTAGCCGACGCGAAAATCTCTAAAATCAGAAGCCTCTCCTTCCCAATAAGCTCCCCCGCCAGCTCGCGGCACTTCGTTGCAACCGACTGAAATAATTTCGCCTGCATCGTTGAATATGGCCGCGCCAACTTGGCGCGAAAGGTCAGACGAACGCAGCGAGGCGGACTTTGCCATATACATGGCAAATTCATCGCGCGACGGGGTGCAAAAATTATCCGAGAAAAACCCGCGC
>DATLUE010000272.1:0-2978 GCA_035533255.1 Allostellaceae bacterium
GATTCGGCCGGGATCGTCGCATCGGCCTCGAGCGCGAAGGCCCATTCGCCGTCGCGCTTCTGCAAGCCGATGAGCGCCGCGGCGGCGGCATCCACCGCGCCGTCGAGCGCGCGCGCAGAGTCACCGCCCTGCCCCTCCCCTGCAAGGGGAGCGACTGTCTTGCGTGTCAAGCGTGCTGCCATGGGCGTCGGTCCCTCAGGATGGCATTCAAGATGAGAAGAAGTTTATGCATGCAGGCGACGAGAGCGACCTTGGCTGGCTTTCCCGCTGCGCGCAGGCGCCGGTAAAACACGGCGATGACGGGATTGTGACGACTGGCGACGAGGGCAGCCATATAGAGGGCGGTTCGTACGGTGGCTCGACCGCCCCAGGTGGTCCGCCGGCCGCGCATGGTGCCGCTATCGCGATTGAGCGGGGCGACACCGACGAGAGCGGCGATCCGCTTGCGGTCGATCGTGCCGAGTTCGGGCAACTCGGCCAGCAGCGTGCGAGCCGTGGCGTCGCCGATGCCGGGCACGCTCTTGAGCAGGTCGTCATTTTCGCGCCAGGCCGGCGTGCCGCGGATCGAGTCGTCGAGCTCCTGCTCGATCTCGCTCAACTCCTTCTGCAGGACCGCAAGGTGACGATCGATGCGGCGCAGCACTTTCCGCTGCGTCATCTGCCGCCGCCGGTGGGTCTCGGCGCCGATCATCTCGACGACCTGGCGCCGCCGCGCCACCAGCTCGCCGAGCGCTCGGGCCTGCTCGTCGGGGATCGGCCGCGGCTCGGGGCGAATGGCTTCGGCGAAGTGAGCGATCGCCGCCGCATCGAGCGCATCGGTCTTGGCCAGCTTGCCGGTCGCCCGTGCAAAATCCCGGATCTGCCGGGGGTTGACCACCGCCAGCGGCAGCTTCGCCGCGGCAAGCGCCGAGGCCACCGTCACCTCGAAGCCGCCGGTCGCCTCGAGGACCACCAGGCGCGGCCCCAACTCGTCCAGCCGCGCCGTCAACGCCGCCAAGCCTTCGCCGTCGCGCGCGACGGCGAAGGCTTCCCCGCTCGGCCGGACATGCACGTCCAGCCGGTCCTTCGCCACATCGATCCCAACGTACATCTGTTCCCTCTCCCGTTCTTGCAAATGCGGCCTCGCAGAGCGGACCGAGCGACTGTTCGGGCTGATTGGAACAACGGACGGGGAGCCGCGCTCCCCTACGGTCTTCAAGACCAAGAGGGTATCGGTCTCCCGTCCGCTTCCGCCGCCATCATAGTGACTGCGGCCTTCACGAGAGATACAAGAGGGTCTAAGAGAGCGACGGGCATTTCGCCAAACGAACCCAATTTTCATGGCGCGCCGAGTGATTGGAACAGGCGGAAAGGCGATCGGGAGAGGCGGGAATGCTCCGCCACATCGCTAAAAACATCGCAGTATCAGCGGACTAGGCCAAAAATGATCGCTCTGCGATGCGATTCGATATGCTTTGATGAGCTTTCGCCGCCGGATGGGCGCGCGACGCGGCGCTTGCCAGGGGCGCAGCGTTCGTATCTCTTGGCGCCATGCCCGATTTCGCGATCGAGAAACGCTGCGCCGGCCTCGTGTGCGGCGTCGACGAGGCGGGACGCGGGCCGCTCGCCGGGCCGGTCGTCGCGGCCGCCGTCATTCTCGACCGCAAGCGGCTGCCGCGCCTGCTGCGCGACTGCCTCGACGATTCGAAGAAGCTCGATCGCGAGGCGCGCGAGGAATACGCCGCCGTGCTGCGCCGCTCGGCGGTCGCGATCGGCATCGGCGCCGCCAGCGTCTCCGAGATCGACCGCATCAACATTCTGCGCGCGACGCTCACCGCGATGTGCCGCGCGGTGGCGGCGCTCGGCATCGCGCCGGCGATCGCGCTCGTCGATGGCAACGTGCCGCCGCCGCTGCCCTGCGCCGTGGAAACGGTGATCGGCGGCGACGGCCTATCGCTGTCGATCGCCGCCGCCTCGGTCATCGCCAAGGTGACGCGCGACCGGCTGATGCGGCGCCTCGCCGAGCGCTATGGCGGCTATGGCTGGGACCACAATGTCGGCTATGGGACAGAGGAGCATCGCGCCGCGCTGTTGACGCTCGGCGTCACGCCGCATCACCGCCGCAGCTTCGCGCCGTGCCAGCTCGCCTTCGACTTCGACTGCAGCGGCACGCTCTAACCCTCTGACTCTTAAAAGTTATTGACCCGCCGAGTCGCGCTCGTGCAGAGTGCGACTCGGAGGGCCTTATGGGCGGGGATACGGGCGGCGAGATCAGGGTCGGCGAATGCATCGCCGAGATGGCGCGGCTTGGCGAGGCGTCGGTCGATCTCGTCTTCGCCGATCCGCCCTACAATCTCCAGCTTGCGGGCGATCTGAAGCGCCCCGACAACAGCAAGGTCGACGGCGTCGAGGAGGCGTGGGACCGGTTCGACGATTTCGCCTCCTACGACCGCTTCACCCGCGCCTGGCTCGAGGGCGCGCGGCGCGTGCTCAAGCCGGATGGGACGCTTTGGGTCATCGGCAGCTATCACAACATCTATCGCGTCGGCGCCCTGCTGCAGGATCTGGGGTTCTGGATCCTAAACGACATCGTCTGGCGCAAGGCCAATCCGATGCCCAACTTCCGCGGCCGGCGCTTCACCAACGCGCACGAGACCTTGCTGTGGTGCGGCCGCTCGCGCGAGTCGCGCTACACCTTCAATTACGAGGCCATGAAGGCCTTGAACGAAGACCTGCAGATGCGCAGCGACTGGTTCCTGCCGCTGTGCGGCGGGCCCGAGCGCCTGAAGGTCGATGGCCGCAAGGCCCACCCGACTCAGAAGCCCGAGGCGCTGCTGCATCGCGTGCTCCTCGCCGCGACGCGGCCCGGCGACCTCGTGCTCGACCCGTTCTTCGGCACCGGCACGACGGGCGCGGTGGCGAAGCGGCTGGGGCGGCGCTGGATCGGCATCGAGCGCGACCAGGATTATGCCGCGCTCGCGCGCCAGCGCATCGCGGCG
>DATLUE010000273.1:0-10529 GCA_035533255.1 Allostellaceae bacterium
CCGCTGCGTCGCAATCTGCCCGCGCCGGATTGGGTCTCGCTCTTTGCCGAGGACGCGACGCTGGCCGAAAGCTAGCGGTGGATGCAGTATTTCCAGCGGCCGAGATCGAGATGGAAGTGATCGGCATGGTCGCGATCCGAATCGGGATCAAGCACCTCGTTGAAATAATGGCAGGCCTGAGCCGCCACCGCGCGCAGGAAATCGCGTTTCCTGCCGCGCTTTCCCCAATCTCGCTTCACCGAGATCATGGTGCCGTCGGTCAAGACGAAGCCGGCTAGGTCGATCGCTCTGCCTGTGGCATGCGCGCTTTCGCGGCCGTGGTCGGTGGTGCGGCAATTATAAGCGCCGAAATGGACGATGGTCTTGAGATCGTGCCCGAAATAGCGCTTGGCGAGCGGGCGGATCACCGCGCGCTCGAATTGATCGAAGCGCAGCACGAAGGCGCAGCTTGCGAGCGCCGGCCGGTTGAACGGAATTGTCGCCGCCGTGACGCGGATCGGGTTTTCGACCAGACAGGCGCGGCTCGTGCTTGCCGGCTGGCGCTCGACCTGATACTGCACGCCGAGTCGATTTAGTGCGGCGAGGCATTGCCGATCGCCGCCGGTCAGAAGCCGCGGGGGCGGCGATAGCGGCGCGACCCGCGGAGCGCAAGCGCCGAGGGCCAGAAGAGCCGCCAAGCACAGAAAGCGGCGAACCGGGCGTATAGCAGGCTGCGAGCGGCTCATAGGTGAAGATGCTTCACGATTCCGGTAGCTTACACCCTAAATCTGAACTCAGATAATAAATCTTGCTCCATGACCACTGATTTAGCTCGCAGAAATTTTGCCGAATTTTCCGGCGCCCGGGTTGTCGTGACCGGCGGCTTGGGGTTCATCGGCTCGAATTTGGCGGCGCGGCTGGTCGCTTTGGGCAGCGAGGTATTGCTGATCGACAGCCTGATGCCGAATTACGGCGGCAACCGCTTCAACATCGCGTCCATTGCAGAGCAAGTCCGTGTGGAGATCGCCGACATCCGCGATACCGCGCGGATGCGGCCGCTGCTTGATGGTTGCGGCTACCTGTTCAATCTCGCCGGCCAGACCAGCCATCTCGACTCGATGCACGATCCGGTCGTTGATCTCGAGATCAACTGTCTCGCGCAGCTCACCTTGCTCGAGGCCTGCCGCGCGGTCTGTCCGACCGCGGCGGTGGTGTTCGCCTCGACGCGCCAGATCTACGGCCGGCCCGATTATTTGCCGGTCGACGAGCGGCACAGACTGCATCCGGTCGACGTCAACGGCGTCAACAAGATGGCGGGCGAGGCCTATCACATCCTCTATCACGATGTTTACGGCATCAAGGCGACGGCGCTGCGCCTCACCAATACCTATGGCCCGCGCATGCGGATCAAAGACGCGCGTCAGACCTTCGTCGGCGTGTGGCTGAAAAGCCTGCTCGAAGGCGCGCCGTTCGAGGTGTGGGGCGGCGCGCAGAAGCGCGATTTCACCTATGTCGACGACGCGGTCGAGGCGTTCCTCCTGGCGGCAGTGACCGCCGAGACCAAGGGCAAAGTGTTCAATCTCGGCGGCGAGCGACCGGTCAGCCTCGACCAGCTTGCGCGGTTGCTCGTCGCCGCCAATGCCGGCGGCAGTTTCGCGCGGCATGAATTTCCCGCCGAGCGCCGGCGCATCGATATCGGCGATTACTATGCCGAGGACGCTTTGTTCCGTCGCGTCACCGGCTGGCGCCACTCGGTTTCGCTCGATGAGGGCCTTAGGCGCTCGCTCGATTATTTCCGCGCGCATGGGCGGCATTATGTCTGAGCCGCCGGTTCCGCAGGCCGATCCGCGCGCCGGCTATCGCGCACACCGGCCCGCGATCGACGCCGCGATTGCGCGCATGCTCGAGGCCGGCCGCTATATCCTTGGCCCCGAGGTCGCGGCTTTCGAGCGGGAATTCGCGGCCTATATCGGCTGCCGTCACGCGGTCGGCGCGGCGAGCGGCACCGAGGCACTGGTGCTCGCGCTCAAAGCGCTCGATCTCGGTCCCGACGATTATGTGGCGACCGTCTCGCACACCGCGGTCGCGACGGTCGCGGCGATCGAGCTTGCCGGTGCCAAGCCGCTGCTGATCGACATCGATCCGGCCACCTACACGCTCGACCCGGCGCGCCTCGCCGCGGCGCTGGCGCGTCCGCCGGGACGGGTTGCGGCGGTGATCGCGGTGCATCTCTATGGGCTCGGCGCCGATATAAGCGGGATCGCCGACCTCGCGCGCCAGCATTCGTTCCGCATGATCGAGGATTGCGCGCAGAGCCACGGCGCGTGGCTCGGCGGCCAGCGGCTCGGCAGCATCGGCGATCTAGCCGCCTTCAGCTTCTATCCGACCAAGAATCTCGGCGCGATCGGCGATGGCGGCGCGGTCCTGACCCAGGATGCGGCGCTCGCCCGGCGCCTCGCCGAGCTGCGCGAATATGGCTGGCGGCAGCGCTATGTCAGCGCTCGCGTCGGGATGAATTCGCGGCTCGACGAGTTGCAAGCGGCGATCCTGCGGGTGAAGCTGCGGGCGCTCGACGGCGACAACGCGCGCCGCCAGGCGATTGCCGGCGCCTATGACGACGGCTTGCGTTGGTCGGGGCTCGGCTTGCCGGCGCGGCGGCCGGGCGCGAGCCATGTCTTTCATCAATATGTGGTACGCAGCCCGCGGCGCGATGCGTTGCAGGCGGCGCTGAAAGCGCTGGGCATCGGCACCAACATTCACTATCCGGTGCCGGTGCATCTCCAGCCTGCTTACCAAGGCCGGATCGCGATCGCGCCTGGCGGCCTCGCCGAAAGTGAGCGCGCCGCGCGCGAGGTGCTGAGCCTGCCGATGTTCCCGGAGCTCGCCGACGATCAGGTCGCGCGCGTGATCGCGGCGGTGCGGAGCGTCAGCTCCGACGGATGACAGTCGGCTGGGTGCGCCGCTCGCCCGGCTCGTTGCGCGTCACCGCGCGCACCACCGATTGCGGCTTGCGGTTGACGGTGAGATAGAGTCGCCCGAGATACTCGCCGATCAGACCCAGCATGATGAGCTGCACGCCCAAAAGCAGCAGCGTTGCGACGGTGAGCGACGCCCAGCCGGGCGGGGTCGCGCTCCAGATCGCCTCGCCGATCACCCAGATCGCGCCGCAAAGGCCGAGCCCGCTCATCGCAAAGCCGGTGACGGTCGCGATGCGCAGCGGCATCACCGAGAAATTGACGAACATGCTGGTCCACAACCGCACCAGCCGCTGCAGCGTGTAATTGCTGCGGCCGGCATGCCGCGCCAGATGCTCGACCTCGAGCGTCCCGATGCTCTGCGTCGCCTGCAGGATCAAGCCGTCGACATAGGGGAACGGTCCCTCATAACGCGTCACTTGGCGCGCGGCGAAGGCGCTGATGCAGCGGAAGCTCGAGAGGTAGAGCCCCTTGGGCTTGTCGAGCACGTAATCGGCGACCCAATTGGCAAAGCGGCTGCCGAGATTGCGCCACGCCGCATGCTGCTTGGTCGCATAATGCGTGTAGATCACGTCCTTGCCGGTCTGCTGCGCATGAGCGAGGAGCCGCAGTACCTCGCCGGGCGGGTTCTGCAGATCGTCGTCCATGGTGATGATGTGCGCGCCGCCGGCCTCGCGCAGCCCGGCCATCACCGCGTTGTGCTCGCCGAAATTGCGCGCGAGGTCGACCAGCGTGATCGGCACCGTCGCCCGCGCTTGCAGGCGCTGGCATTCGAACAGGCTGGCATCGCGGCTGGCATCGTTGACCAGCACGATCTCATGGCCGCCCGGTACCTCGAGCGCTTGCAGCGCTTCGATCAGCTCGTCGAGGCTGTCGGCGCCGTTGTAGACCGGAATGACGATGCTCAAGGCGTGGGTCATGGCTTCACCGCGGTCGCGAGGATTGAGCCGCCGAACGGCAAACGCAAGCCACAAGCGGCCAGCCTAGCCTCGAGGCGCAGGATCGCCCCGAACAGGCGCTCGACCGGCGGCGGCAGAAATGCGACGTCGCTGTGGGCGCCGCGATGCAGGACGCGCTGCGCCGCCATCAGCGGCAGCAGCAGGCTGTTCCAATAGCCGATCCGGATCGCGGCGAAGCCGGCCTCGGCGAGCAGCACGCGCAGCTCGCCAGCACCGAAGCGGCGCACATTGTCGACCGCGCGATCATGGCCCGAGAACAGCCAGCGATAGGCCGGCAGGTTGAGGAGCAGCACGCCGCCGCGCTTGAGGCACGGCGCGAGCGCCGCGAGCGCCGCCTTGGGCTCGACGCCGCGATGGCACAGCACGTCGGCGCTGAAGATCGCGTCGCATGATCGGGGGGCGATCGGCGGCGCGAGGATCGAGCCGGCGACGATTGCGGCGCCGCTCTTGGCGCGCGCGGTGGCCGCGGCCAGCGGATCGAGCTCCAGCCCGTAGCAGCGCGCGTGCGGCGCGGCGCGCGCGAGCCGCGCCAGCAGCCCGCCGGTGCCGCAGCCGGCATCGAACAGCACCGCGCCGCTCTCGTTGCACCGCGTCCCGCGCCAGGCGCGGATCAGATTGTCATGGAGACCGCGGAACCACCAGCCGCGCTCTTCGACGGCCGCCAGGCGCTGGTATTCGCCGCGCTTCAAAATCGCTCCGGCGTTGCGCGGCTAGTTGTTGCCGGCGAGCAGGCCGGGATGGCGCTCGCCGGCGACGATATCGCGCCGGTCCAGCACTAGCGACAAGAGCGTGCCCATGCGCTCGACGCGATAGATCACGGTGCCCGGCAGCGATTTGTCGCAATCGTCCTTGGTGAAGGCGATGAAGAAGTCGGCGTTCCGGCGGTCGTCGGTGTAGATGAAATTCGGCGGGAAGTAATAGGCCGCCGAGCCCGGCGGGCCGCACACCGCGACCGTGAAGTCGTGATCCATGAAATCGGCGCCGTACTCCGCCTTCAGATATTGGTCCAGCCCATGCACGGCCTCGGCGTAGGAATTGGCCCAGTAGTCGAGCTTGAACAGGCCTTGCGCGCCCTCGGTGCCGCCGATGAAGGCGTTGTAATAGACGTATTCGTCGGGATGCAGCCGCGCCATGATGCCGATATGGACGGCGCCGTAAAGGCCGAGCGCCGCCAGCACGGTGCGCCGCCCGCTGGGCGGCATCGCCTTCCGCCATGCGTAATCGGCGATCAGCGCGGCGACCGCGGCGATCGGCGGCAACACGAAAATGAAATGGCGCATGCCGTCGAACAGCACCGCCTTGATCGCGATCGCATAGCCGATCGGAAACAGGATCGCGAAGCCGACCATGAAGCGCGTCAGGATCCGGTCGCGGCCGATCGCGCTGAAATCGCGTCGCAGCAGCCATAAGGCGACGAAGGGCGATGCCGCCAGCAGCAGCAGCACCAGCTCCGGCAGCGCCAGCAGGATATGGACCGGCAAATAGGTCCAAGGCAGATCGGTTGCCGGCACGTAATGCCCGGCAAACAGCGTGCGGAACGGAAAATCCTGATGCGAGAAGGTGGCGAGCGCCGACAGCGGGTTGGCGATCGGACCGTGCTGCGCCCAAGGCCAGAACAGCAGCATCACCGGATAGGCGATCGCCGCCGCCGGGACGAACACGCGCGCAAGGCACGGAATGCCCTCGCTGAACAGCACGCTCGCGCGCCGCGTCTCGAGCGCGCGCCACAGCGCGAACAGCCCGAGCAGCATGCCGAGATAGGCAAGCAGCAAGAACCCGCCGACGCGCACGCCCAAGGTCAGCCCGCAGGCGAGACCGAGCTTTGCCACCAGCCCGGGCCGCGGTCGCGGCAGCGCGGGAATGATCTCCACCAGGTAATAAAGCGCCCAGACGCATCCGGCGGCGAACGGGACGTCCTTCGGGTTGTTGAACATCTGGCCGTAGTAGTTGGGCGTCAGCGCGAGAAACAGCGCGGCGAGGAAGCCGGCGCGCGGCCCGCCCAGGCTGCGTCCGAGCTCCCAGGTGCCGACCAGCCCGACCACGCCGACCAGCGCGTTGAGAAGATGCCGCGTCTCGTAAGTGCCGAATGGCGAGACCAGGTTGAGCGCCGCGGCGGTCGCATCGAACACCGCGCCGTAATTGTAGAGGTCGAGCCAGTGCAGGCTGCGCAGATCGGTGAAGCCGGAGACGTAGTAATTCAGGACAAAGACGCCGTACCATGTGTGGACGTCCTCGTCCCAGGTAACGCCGTAATCCTGGAAGGTCAGGAGCGCGAGGATGATGACGATGCCGAACAGGAGATAGGCGGAGCCGTCCCAGGATGGCTTCATCCCGCGCGCAGCCGCGATGTCGGTGCTTGCCGCCCCCGGCGGCAATTCCGTCGTCATCGTCATCCGAACCCGTTCTCCACGCGCTCAACCGGCCGTTTTATTTGCGCCTGAAAGGCTTAAAGCCCGGCTTCCCGCATCATTGCGCCGACAACGCGGTTGCCGGCGAAAAATTCCGCCGCCATCCGGCGTGCCGCCCTGGCGTGCCGCGAATAATCGGCATTCACCGCCGCAATCGCTTCGAGGGCGCCGGCCTTGTCGGCGTATTGGAGCAGGCCCTCGCCCACCGGAATGAACCGGCTGAACTCGGTCGCCAGGGTGACGACCGGCCGTCCGGAGGCAAGATAACAGACGCTGCGGTCGCTGAACCAGCCGCTTTTCGGCCGCACATAGATATCCTTGGCAACGGTAAACTCGCCGCGCGAGCCGCGGATGAAATCGCCATAAGCGTCGATCCCGGCCGAGACCGGCCGCGGGTCAGTCAGAATCCAGCCCGCGCCGGTTACCCGCGCCGCGACCTCTTGGGTCGGCGGCAGCATCGCCATCGTAAAGCAGGTATCGGCGTCCTTGGGGATGTCCAGCATGCGCAGGAAATTAACGTGCTTCGACCAGACGTAGCGCTGGCCCTCGAACTCGATGTCCTTGCCCTTGTTCTCCCAGGTGGCGATGGTCGAAAAGCAGGCCGGCGCGCCCGTGGCTTCCGGCCACAGCTCCAGCACCACTGGCGGCCGCGTCGGCTTCCACGGCACGCCGCATAGCGGCACGATCCAGCCCGGCCCGCCGACATTCTCGCCATAGGTGAAGAAATGCGTGTGCGCGTCGAGATAGGCGCGCGCCGCGGGATCGGCCTTGGCGTATTTGATCTGCTCGTAGACCGGATCGGTATCGACCATGATGCGCACCGGGCAGGCCATGTGCTCGTCGCGCAAGCGGGTCGCGCCGCAAAGGTTGATCAGCGCGTCGGCGCCCTTCAGCAATTCGAAGACGCGCTCGCGCTCCATGCCGTGATAGACGTCGTTGATCGCGTCCCAATAGGCCCAGCGGCCGGCGAAACCGAAGCGCTCGAGCGATTCTTTCAGGAAGCCGACATTGTACGCGCAATCCATCATCACGCTGTTGGCGCGCGGATCGTAGGGATTGGCGCCGTGATTCTCGATGTACCAGGCCTCGTAGCCGAGTTGCTCGAGCGCGACCAGGTAATGCAACGCCTGCCAGGCGATGCCCGCCATCGGCATCTGGGCGACGAAATGCAGGACGACGACGCGACGTTTGGCCATCGTCTTAGCCGGCCGTTTCCGGACCGGTCGCGTTGGCGGCGGGCGCCATCGGATAGTCGATCGCGATCACCGCGATGGTCTCGACCCCGCCGGGCGTCGCCAGCTCGATCGTGTCGCCCGCATGCGCCTTGAGCAGCGCGCGCGCGATCGGCGCGACCCAACTGATGCGGCCGGCGCTCGAATCCGCCTCGTCGACGCCGACGATGGCGATGATGTGCTCGGCGCCGTCGTCATTCGCATAGGTGACGGTCGCGCCGAAGAACACCTGGTCGCGGCGCGTCTGCTGCGCCGGATCGACCACTTGCGCGATCTCCAGCCGCTTGGTGAGGTAGCGGATGCGGTGGTCGATCGCGCGCAGCCGCTGCTTGCCATAGATATAATCGCCATTTTCCGAGCGGTCGCCATTGCCGGCGGCCCAAGCGACGGTCTCGACCACTTTCGGCCGCTCGTCGCGCGCGAGCTTCCTGAGCTCGTCGCGCATCGCGGCAAAGCCCTGCGGCGTCATGTAGTTCTTGACGCCGGCCGGCAGCGGCGCGCCGCTCTCGGGCACCTCGTCGTCGGTCGCGTCGGCTTCCTTGGTGAAGGCTTTGCTCATGGCGGTGCGCCGCAATCTATCGGCTGGGCCGGTTATCGTCGAGGATCGGAGAATCGTCGAGGAAGGCGTAAACGTCGCCGGCCTGCTCGTCGCGCGGCAGGCGCTTCAGCGCAGCGCCCATCTCGGCGGCGCCGAGCCAGCGCGGTACCGCCAGCGCCATGCTTTCGCCGGGCGAGCGGTTGAAGCGATAGAGGCCGAGGCGGTTGAGCCGCGCGATCGCGATCAAGACCGGATCGAGCGCCGCCGGCAGATATTCGAGCGACAGGCCAGGCAGCGGGCGCGACAGGCCCTCGATCACCGCATGCTCATAGCCCTCGACGTCGATCTTGCAGAAGGCAGGCGGGCCGTGGACGGCGATCAGCGCGTCGAGCGTCGTCACGTCGACCTCGATCCGCTCGCGCCAGCGGACATGGCGGAAACCGCGGCTCTCGCCGGCCAGCGCGATGTAGTCGGGCGAAAGGGTCGCGACCGTCGGATGTGCGGGATCGATCGCGAGCGTGGCCTTGCCGGGCGCCGCGCCGAGCGCCGCGTTAATCAAGGTGACGCGTGGGTGGCTGCCGAAGCGCCGCTTCAGCACCGCCATCAGCCGCGGCTGCGGCTCGACCGCGACGACGCGCGCGCCGAGGCTCAGGAAATGCGCGGTGCGGTCGCCGAGATGCGCGCCGATGTCGAAGCACAGATCGCCGCGGCGGATGAATTGGCGATAGAAGGACCGCGCCCGCCGCCGCTTGATCGGGTTGCCGCGATAGATCGCGGTCGAGCGTGCCAAGCCGTAAGCGCGGCGCAGGGCAAATAGAATATGACTCGCGGCTTCGGCCATGCGTCGAACTCTAGCCGCGCGGAGGCGGGCGGTCAGTGTGGCGCGGTGCTGACATCGTTGAACATGACAAAAGCGATGGCTAATGCAGTACCCGTGCAAGCGTGAGCAAGCGAAAGGCTCAAGACGGTTCGAGTGCCGGATCGGCCGGCCGATTGCCGTCCGACCCGGAAGGCGCGGAGAAAGGCTCACTGGCGATCGTCGCGCTGAGAGCAACGCGGAACTCGCCCAACGACCGCACGCAGCCCTGACGGGTTAACGATCGCCCGTCAGATCTTCGCCATCCAGATGAAGCTGTAGATTGTCGCGACCGGAACGACCGCGGCGCTCAGCGCCAAAAAAACGCCGGCGAGGATAATCCGGCCGATTCGGCCGGCGGCCGTGGTGGTGCCGGCGGCGCCGGAAATCGCGTGCCAGTCGATGCTGCTCATCATTCGCTCTCCGCCGAAATTCGCCGGCCGCCAAGATCGTCCCGCTAAGCGGCGGGATTGTGTCGCCAATAGGGAATTCTGCGGCCGGCCGGCTTTCCGGCGGCACGCGCCAGCCTGAACCAACCGCGTCCCTGACGGGTTAGCACTCCGCCGCGTGGCATTGCCGCGCCCGCCGCAAACGAGGATTCGATGATCGCCGAGCTGATCGGCTGGAGCGCCGCCGTCATCCTGGTCGCCACGATCGGGCGTCAGGTTTATACGCAATGGCGCGACGGCACCTCGGCGGGGGTGTCGAAATGGCTGTTCGTCGGCCAAGTCTCGGCCTCGATTGGCTTCGTCATCTATAGCTGGCTGGCGGGGGATTGGGTGTTCGTTGCGACCAACGCGGTCATGCTGGTCACGGCGCTGCTCGGCCAATACATCTACCTGCGCAATAGCCGCAAAAGGCCGGGGCGCGGGTCGCGGCCGGGGTCGAAAAAGCCATATTCTGCGCGGGGTTGAACCTCCGAAATCCGCATGCTACGCCAGGGCATGATCGATCGGCTGTGGACGTGGTTGAAAGAAGGCGAAGGCGCCATCGCGCGCGGCGCGGACGAGCTGCAGCTCGCGGTCGCGGCATTGCTGCTCGAGGCCGCGGTGGTGGTCGACGGCCATTTCGACGCGCGCGAGCGCCAGGTGGTGCGCGGCCTGCTGCAGCGCGGGTTCAGCCTGTCGCCCGAGGCCGCGCAGCAGCTCATGACAGCGGCCGAGCAGCGGGTCGAGGCCACGGCCCAGCTTTTCGGCTTCACCTCCACCGTCAACGAGCGCGTGACCCGCGAGCGCAAGATCGAAATCGTCGAGATGCTGTGGGAAGTCGCCTACGCCGACGGCGTCCTCGACCCGCTCGAGGACAGCTTGCTGCGGCGGATTGCTGGGCTGATCGACGTATCGGATCACGAGCGCGGCGCAGCCAAGCTGCGGGTGCTGCAGCGGCTGGGCTTGCAGCCGGCGCAATGACGGTCGTTTCCGGGAAATTCGCTATTGAGAGTGATGCGCCATGACTTACATCGTCAACGAAGCCTGCATAAAATGCAAATACATGGATTGCGTTGAAGTCTGTCCGGTGGACTGCTTCTACGAGGGCGAGAACATGCTCGTCATCCATCCCGATGAATGCATCGATTGCGGCG
>DATLUE010000274.1:0-12068 GCA_035533255.1 Allostellaceae bacterium
TTCGTGTCCGCCGCGTCGATCCCCATCTTCGCCAGCACGATCCCGGTTTCCATCGCGTGCGGCAGGTAGTTCAACGTGGCGACGATGTTCCAGCGGTCCATCTGGCCCTGATTGATCTGCTGCGTGCCGTGATAGAGCCCGGTCGTGTCGCCTAGCCCGACCGTGTTGGTGGTCGCGAACAGGCGGAAAGCGGGATGCGGGCGGATGACGCGGTTCTGGTCGAGCAAGGTCAGCCGGCCTTCGACCTCGAGCACGCGCTGGATCACGAACATCACATCGGGGCGGCCGGCATCGTATTCGTCGAACACCAGCGCGGTCGGATGCTGCAGCGCCCAGGGCAGCAGGCCCTCGCGGAACTCGGTCACCTGCATGCCCTCGCGCAGCACGATCGCGTCCTTGCCGATAAGATCGATGCGGCTGATATGGCTGTCGAGATTGATGCGGATGCACGGCCAGTTGAGCCGCGCCGCCACCTGCTCGATATGGGTCGACTTGCCGGTGCCGTGATAGCCCTGGATCATGACCCGGCGGTTATGCGAGAAGCCCGCCAGGATCGCGAGGGTGGTGTCGCGGTCGAAGCGATACGCCTCGTCGAGGTCTGGCACGTAATCGCAGCTTCGCGAGAACGCCGGCACTTGGAGATCGCTCTCGATGCCGAAAGTCTGGCGGACCGACACGGTGATGTCGGGCAGGCTGGCGGGCATGTCGTTCGGGGCAGTCATGGTTTCTGGCGGTGTCATAATCCGTTTATCATCGTTGGATTTGGTGGATTTCAGGTCGGGAAGTAGCTGGCTTTCAGCGTCGAATAGGCAACGTTGATCTCCTTGAGGCGTTCTTCGGCCTCTTTGTCGCCGCCATGCACGTCGGGATGATGGCGCTTCACGAGCTCCTTATAGCGCATCTTGAGTCCGGCCAGGGTCAAGGGCGGGGTCAGGTCGAACAGCGCCAGTGCCTTTTCCTGCAGCGAGCGCGGCCGCTTCGGGGACCGCTCGGCCGGGGTTTCCTCGTCGAGATCGAACAGGCCGAAGCCGCGCCATTTGGCGCTGCGCAAATTGCCGATCCGGGCGCCGAGCGGCCAGGTTGGGCGTTGCCAGACCGTGTCATGCCGGATCGCCGCCTCGATATCGGCGCTGCTCATCCCGGCATAGTAGTTCCAGGAGGCGTTGTAGGCGCGCACATGATCGAGGCAGAACCAGTAGAAATCGTCCAAGGTCGCCCGCGAGCGCGGCGCCCGGAAGTCGCCCGCCGCCGCGCAGCCGGGATGGTCGCAGGGCCGGGGCGGCACCGGTGCCGGATCGTCGCTATAGACGAGACGGGGGCGGGACATCGTATGAGTATGGGGGTTGGCCGCAAACCTGACAAGCCGGCGGGATCGGCGTTAACAGCGCTTGACAGCAGGGCTTTTTGGGACGAAGTGCGGCCCATTCTTCGTGGGAAATGGCATGAGTACCGCCGACCGGATCCGCCAGAAACTCGACGCCGCGCTGCACCCCGACCGTCTGGCCATCTATAATGATTCTCAGCTCCATGCCGGCCATCATCACGGCGCCCACAGCGGCGAGGAGACGCATTTCCGCATCGAGATCGTCGCCGCCGCCTTTGCCGGCGAAAGCCGGGTCGCGCGCCAGCGCCGCGTTTACGGCATCCTGGCCGAGGAGCTCGCGGGCGGTGTCCACGCCCTGCAGCTCAGCGCCCTCACCCCCGACGAGGACCACGCCTAGCACTATCTCAGGGTAACCGACCGGCATCACGGACGAACCGCGCGCAAGAGAGCCGAGAGATTCTCGAGCGTGACGCTTCCGAGGCAGGCGGCTTCGAGGATCAGCCCGGCGCCCCGGCCGCGCGCGCCCGCAGCAACGAGATTCCGGCCGAGCCGGCCATAGCGATGCGCGAGGATGCGGCGCCGCTCGTGCCAGGCCAGACGTCCGCGCTCGGCGGCGAGATGGCCGCGGACCATGCCGAGCACGATGCGCGCCTGGGCGCCGGCATAGGCGGCAGAATAGCTGGACGGGCGATAGTGATAGATGGCGAGCGCTTCCGGCACGATTACGACCTCGCCGCGCAGCGCGAGCTTGATGAAGAGATCCTGATCCTCGCCCACGGCCAGGGTCTCGTCGAACCCGCCGATCTCCTGGATCAGCCGCCGAGGCGCGAGCGCCGCCGAGGTGCCGATGAAAGAGGATTCCAGCAGCACCTTCCAGGCATCCGGCCCGGATGCCGGTGGCTGGCGCGCGAACACCGACGCACCCTCGCTGCCGTCCTCATGCACTGCGCGCAGGTCGCAGACAACGAGGCTGGCGGCGGAATGCCGCGCGATCGCCGCAACCTGACGGCCGAGCTTTTCCGGCAGCCATTCGTCATCGGCATCGAGAAAGGCGATGAGATCGCCGCACGCTGCGACGATCCCGTCATTGCGCGCCGCCGCGGGGCCGCCGCGCACGGCCCGGCGGATCACGCGACAGCGCTCACCGCCGCGCCGCTCGACGCAGGCGGCGGTATCGTCGCTGCTCGCATCGTCGACCACGATCGCTTCCCAGGCGGAATAGCTTTGCGCCGCCACCGAATCGAGCGCGCGAGCGAGCGTGGCGCTCGCGTTGAACGCGGGAATGACGATCGAAACCAACGGCGATCCGGCCATCGTCTTCTCATCCCACAGGCATGGGTAAGATTGCGTTAACGGCGGCGGCAAGCGCTTGCGCGCCGCACGCGCCGCACCGGCCTTCTCGCGCCCCCGGCCGACAAAATTACCGGCCTCTTAATCTATTTCCGGTATCCCCTTAAGCATCGCTGCGACCAAAGTTTTGCCAGGGTTTCCGCCGTGCGCTCGCTGTTTCTGACGGTTCTGATCATCGCGCTGCTGCCATCGGCTTTCCTCACGCCCTTCATCGGCGTGCTGCTGTGGTCGTGGGTGTCGTTCATGAGCCCGCATCGTCTGGTGTGGGGCATCGGCGACAGCCTGCCTTGGGCGGTCATCGTCGGCCTGGTCGGCATCGCCGGCTGGTTGGTGAGCGAGCGGCGGCGCATTCCGCTCGACGCGACCACGGTGCTGCTCGCGCTGCTTGCGGTGCTGTTCACCATCAGCACCTACTACTCGCTCGTGCCCGACCGCGCCTGGATCAAATGGGAAGCGATCTTGAAGGAGTTCGTCTTCTTCTTCATCACCGCGGCGCTGCTGACCAATCGCGTGCGCGTTCACGCGCTGATGTGGATCATGGTGATCTCGATCTCGTATTACGGCATCAAGGGCGGCGTGTTCACGCTGCTGACCGGCGGCGCCTATCGCGTCTGGGGACCGGACCTGACCGAGATCTCCGACAACAACCAGCTCGCCGCGGCGCTCGTGATGACCCTGCCGTTGATAAACTATCTCGGCCGGCAATCGAAGAACGACCTGCTGCGCATCGGCGCGCGGCTGTCGATGGGCTTCTGCCTCCTGTCGGTCCTTGCGAGCTATTCGCGCGGCGCCTTCATCGCCTTGAGCGCGATGATCATGTGGCTGTGGCGGCATTCCAAGCATAAGCTGGTCTCGGCCGTGGTCATCGGCGGCACGGTCGCCGGCGCGGTGATGTTCATGCCGAGCGGCTGGGTGGCGCGTATCGCCACCATCCAAAACTACGAGCAGGATGCGTCGGCCGAAGGCCGGCTCCAGATCTGGGCGACCGCGATCAAGATCGCGGTCGCGCGGCCGCTGGTGGGGGGCGGCTTTTACGCGCCCTATACCCAAGAGGTCGTCGATCGATATGCGCCCGGCGCGCAAGCCCGCGCCGTCCATAGCATCTGGCTCGAAGTGCTCGGCGAGAACGGCTTCCCGGCGTTGTTCGTCTGGATCGCGCTGCTGCTGGTCGGCTTCGGCAATTGCCGCACCATCATTCGCCGCACCAAAGACGTGCCCGAGCTGCGCTGGGCCAACGATCTCGGTCACATGTCGATCGTCGCGCTGCTTGGCTATGCGATCGGCGGCAGCTTCTTGTCGCTGCCTTATTGGGACTTTTATTACACGCTGTTGATCGTGATCGCCGCCGTGCGCCGGATTTCGCTCGCCGAGCTCGCGCTGATGGGCAAAGTGGAGCCGACTCTCGCCCAACGGCTGTCGCTCAACCGCGGCCGGCCGAAAGCCTTGCCCGCGCCGCAACCGCAAATGGCAATGCGGCCGACGAAATAGCGCGCCGCCATGTTCGCGGGACGCCTGGCTTCACCACGCAACGAGACGCTGACGATCGGCATCGATGCGCGGTGCCTGACGGTCGATCATATACGCGGGATGGGGAACTACCTTTGTGGCATGATCGGCGCGTTGGCCGCGGAGCCGACGCTGCGCTGGCAATTCTTCTCCGACCGTCCCGACCGTCCGTTCCACAATCCCCTGCCGGCAGGCCAAAGCGCCCCGCTCGCGGCGCGCGATTGCCCCGGCTATCGCTTCCGCCTCTGGGAGCAGGCCGTACTGCCCGCCCAGGCGCGCTGGCGCGGCATCGATGTCCTGCATTGCACGCAAAATTCGGCGCCGCTGTGGCAGCCGGTACCGATGGTGGTCACGATCCACGACACCATGATCTGGGATCGCGACGACGACCTGCCGCCCGGCTTCTATCGCGATACGATCTTGCCGCGCGCCTTTGCCCGGGCCGCGGCGCTCATCACCATCAGCGAGCAATCGAAACGCGACATCCTGCGGCTCTGGCCCGCGCTCGCGCCCAAGCTTCGCGTCGTCCCGCATGGGGTCGAGCGCGGGTTCCTCGACGCGCAGCCGGCGCCGCTCGACGAGCCGTTGCGCGCCGCCGGGATCCGCGAGCCTTATCTGCTCTATTGCGGCGGCTTGCTCGCGCGCAAGCGGCTTACCTGGGCGGTCGAGACCTTCGCCGCGCTCGCCGAGCCGGCGCTGCAACTGGTCGTTCTGGGCGTGCCGGCGACCAGCCACGCTGCCACGCGCGACGCCATCGCGCCCGAGCTTCGCGCGCGCGTGTGCTTTGCGCCGTTCCTCGCGCAAGCGACGATGCCGCGGCTGGTGCAGAACGCCGCGGCGATGCTCTATCCGACGCTCTACGAGGGCTTCGGCTTTCCCGCTCTCGAGGCGCAGGCGGTCGGAACGCCGGTGCTGATGAGCGCGCTCGGCAGCCTCGCCGAGCTGGTCGGGCCCGGCGCCGTGGTCCTGGAGCCCCAGGACCGCGACGGCTGGATCGCGGCAGCGCAAGCGGCCCTCGCTGCACGCCGTCATGGCACGCAGCCCAATGAAACCGCACGCCGCTGGGCACGGCAATTTTCCTGGGAGGCTTCGGCGGCGGCGCATCACGCGATCTATCGCCAAGCCGCCACCGCCGGCAAGCCACCCGCCGAGGCGGCGGCTCGATGACCGAAAGCCCGCTCGTCACGGTCGTCATGCCCTGCTTCAATGCCGCGCGCACGGTGCGCGACGCGATGGCCGCGGCGCGCGCGCAAAGCTATCGGCCGATCGAGATCATCGCCGTCGACGACGGCAGCACGGACGATACGCTGGCGCTGCTGCGCCAGGCGGCGGGCAGCGACCTGCAGGTCATCGCCTGCGCGCAAAATGGCGGCGTTGCCGCGGCCCGCAATCGCGCGATCGCCGCGGCGCGCGGCGAATTCCTCGCCTTCCTCGATGCCGACGACACCTGGGCGCCCGACAAGCTATCGCGTCAGATGGCGATCGTCGCCGCCGATGCGCGCATGGTGCTGATCGGCTGCCGCGCCGAGGTGCATTACGTCGATGGCACGCGCGCGATCGTCAACCGCCAGCGTATGCCGCCGCAAGGCGCCGCGGCCTGGCTCAGCATGCTGCATCATTCCTACCTCGTGCCGAGCATGGTGATCGCCCGCACCGCGACCGCACGGACGATCGGCGGCTTCGACGAAAGCTTGCGCTCGGCCGAAGAAGATCAGGATTTCTTCATCCGCATGGCGCTGCAAGGCGAGGTTGGCTTCGTCGATGCCTGCCTTACCGCCATGCACGAGCAGCCGGCCAGCCTCAGCAGCCGCAACCGCAACCGCGAATACGAGACCGTGCTGCCGATGATCGAGCGCCATTGCCGCTTGCTGGGCGAGCGACTCACGCCCGGCCAGCGGCGCACCATTCTCGGCGCGCGCCTTACCGCGATCGGCCGCGGCGTCTATCCCACCCTACCGCGCCAAGGGCTGGCGCTGCTGGCGCACGCGATCGCCAAAGGCGACGCGCCGCTGGCCAATCTCTATTATTTGCTGACCGCATCGCCCTGGGGGCGACGGCTCAAGGCGCGGTTGCGTCACTCGGCGGGCGCGGAGACCCTGGCGCGGACATAGGCGCGCAGCGCCTCGGGCACGAAGGGCCCGAAGGTTTTCTTGGTCCAATTCGCGAGATTGCGATCCTCCGGCCCGTCGTCGCGCCATTCGGTGCGTGCGAGGTAATGCCAATATTCGGCGCGCCGCGGATGACGGCAGAGATAGCTCCACGGCTTCGAGGCGCCGTTGAAATGAATGATGCGCGCCTGGGCAGCCACTGCCACGATCTCGGCCTCGGTCATGCCCATTGGGTGGTAATCGAAGAAGAACGGCGCGATCGCGTTGTAGATGTAAGGCAGCGGCAAGCGGCGATCGTAGAGACAGGCATTCAGCACGTCTTGATCCGCATCGACAATCTTGTCGCTATGGGCGGCAAGGTAGTCGATCAAGCGCGCGAAGATCTGCTCGCGCCGCCAGCGCGCGAGATCGATGAGCATGACGCCGGAATTGAAATAGCCGTAGCGCTCGGGAATGCCGAAGGCGGCGCAGCGCGTGGAGCCCGGGATCGTCACCGCGCCGAGCACCGCATCGCCGAGCGCGGCGCGCCACAGGCCGCCGATATCGCCGGTCACGATCATGTCGCTGTCGAGATAGAGGACTTTCGCGACCGCGGCGGGAAAAAATTCCGCGACCCACAGCCGCGTGTAATTGTCGATCGAGTAATGCGCGCGCACCGGCAGCTTGATGCTGGAGCGCGCATCGAACCGCACGGTCTTCAAGGCGCAATTGGGATAGGCGGCGAGCGTCCGCCGCAGCTTGGCCGCCGCGCCGCCGAGATCGCCGGTGCTGACCACGACAAGGTCGAAAAACGTCGCGGGATTGTTCTCGAGCAGCGAGACCATGCAGACGGCCGCGTGCTTGGCATAGCGCGCGTTGATGCAGAACAGCGTCGGAATGCTTGCCGACAGAGCCATGCTGCCTTCGGCCATCGCTCAGACCACCGGATCGCCGAGCATGCGGCGATAGATGCGCTTCAGCGGCCGCTTCACCCCGAAGCGCTCGGACCACCAGCGGACGCGGTCGAGGAACGCGTTGATCTTCTGGTCGAGATGCCATTCGAGATAGCCGAGCGGATTGCGGCGGAGGTAGCGGCGCTTGAAGCGGCGGCGCTCGGCCTTCGTGAAAACCTTGGCGGCGCCGCCGAGCTTCGCCACCAGCGGCGTGAAATAGGGGTAGAGGGTCGCGTTGTGCAGCTCGGTCCTCATGAAATTGCCGATCAGGATGTCGTCGAAATAGCCATATTCGACGGTTGCCATCAGCGAGCGCCGCGGCGCGTGGAAGGCGATGCCGCGCAGCTTCGCGTCCGGTTTTCGCTTTGCCTCGGGCACGATCCAGATGCGGCGCCGCTCGCCGCCGACCGCGAAATCGAGATAGTCGAAATGATCGCGCACGGTCTCGTATTGCGCAAAGAACGCGAGGAGCTTGTCCCATTCGTCTTCGGTCAAGCGCTCGGACCAGTCATCCTCGCCGGTCGCGTCGGTGATCTGATCGAGCGCCGATACCTGCGCCGGATGCTTGCGGTGATAGGCGCCGGTTTCGAGGTCGACCGCGCAGAACGGCTCGATCTTGCGGACGCTCGGCCGCGTCCAATGCTTTTCGACATCGGCCCAGGCGACGCGATAGGGATTGGCCCAGATGCTGTCGGCGCGCACATAAAGATGCTGCGAGGCAGAGGAGACGAAGCTCCCGGCGCCAAGCTGCTCGATCCGGCGCGCGGTCGCCCAGATCATGCCGCGCTTGCGCTGGTCGGGGGGATCGACCACGCGCCGGCCTTCCGCGTCGATGAAATTGAGCATGTCGGCATCGATCGCACACAGCGCCGCGACATAGGTCTTGGCGCGATCGTAGCGGCGGATGAGTCGGCGGATGAAGCGGCCCTCGCCGCAGAGCGGCGAATCGTTGAGATCGACCACCAGGCTGTCGCCGGCCTCGACGATCAGGATGCCGTCCTGGTTCTCGTTGTCGAGGCACATGCAGCGGACGCGCGGCGAGAGCTGCCGCCAGCGGCGATAGTGCAGCACCTCCACCTTGAAGCCGAGCGATGCGATGTGGTCGCGAATTTCGGAATGATAGTGGTCGGGCAGCAGGACGATCTTGTTCTTCGGCAACTGCGCCAGCGATTCGGCGTGGAGATGATCGGGATGGCCGTGCGAAATCCAAAGGTAATCGGCCACTTGCACGGCCGCGCGCTCGCTTTCGGTGACCGGGCGATCGAGCGCCCAACTGCCGAAATAGCAGGTGCCTTCGAGCCACGGGTCGGTCGCGAGAACCGGCCGATCGTCGTCGTAGAACACCAGCGTGGCGTTGCCGAGCGTTTCGAACCCTAAGCGCATCACCGACTCCGCGGCCCTCGCCGCCCAGGCAAGCCTTTGCAATTCCAGCGAGTGTCGCGCGTCCGGGTTAAGTCTTTACTAAAAGTTTACGGGCGCGGGCGCCGAGCCCGAGCGGCACCAGATCGAGCACGAAGGTTTCGGCGCCTTCGGGACATCCCGCCGCCGCCCAGCACAAGAACAACGCCGCGAGATAGGTTCCGGCGCCGAGCAGCATCGCATCGCCGCAGCGCAGAGTCTCGGCAAGGCCGCCGTCGCCCGCGGTCGCGATCCAGCCGTAACCCGAGAGATAGAGCGCCGCGGCCATCGCGGCGGTCGCGAGCAACGGCCGCCACACGCTCGTTATCCAATCGTGCAATCCAACGCCGAGGGTGCGGCCGGTAACCGCGGCGAAAGCCACGCCTTCGACCCCGGTCAAAGCCGCCCGCACAATGGCAACGCCCCAGAGCCCACCCTCGAGCGCCGCGACCCCGCAGGCGATGGTGCCGATGACGGCGAGGACCACGCCGATGAAGAAATTGTTGCGCACATGGCCCGAGACCAGCATCGCCGTCGCGCCGAGCGACGACAGCAAGGCCAGGGGCGCCGAGGCCGCGACCCAGGCGATCACCATCCCGGACGACAGCCATTGCGGCCCGAGCGCCAGGTCGACGATATAGCCCGCCACCGCCGACATGCCGATCGAGACCGGCAGGATCGGCAAAGCGATCACCCCGATGGTGCGCCGGAAAGCGTAGGCGAAGCTGCCGGCCTCGTTGCGCGCCGCGGTGAAGCCCGAGAACAGGGCACGGCAGGCGGGCGCGACGATTTCGCTGAGCGGCAGCATCCCGATCTCGGACGCCATCATGAAGACGCCGACCTGAAAGGTGCTGAGGAAGCGGCCGAGCACGATCATCCAGCTTTTGTCGCGGCCGAAATCGGCGATGGTGGCGGCCCAGGTCCAGAGCGAGAAGCCGACGAGCTTGCGCCAGGCGCCAAAGCTCCAGCGCGGACGATAGGGATGCATCGTGTAGGTCAGGACCCAGCGCACGAGGCGCAGCACCAGATTGCCGACCACCAGCACCCAATAGGAATGGAACAGCAGCGCCGTGACGATGGTGACCGTGACCGACACCAGCCGCGGCAGCAGGAAGAGCTGGAACTCGCGCTCGAAGCGGAAGTCGCGGCGAAACTCGACGATGCCGATATTCTCGGTGCCTTCGATCGCCGGAAACAGCGCCAGCACCAGCAGCAGCGGCAAAAGCCGCGGCTCGGCAAAGAAATGCGCGGCCACCGGCGCGGTCGCGGCGATGATCGCGGCGTTGGCGAGGCCGCGCAGCACCGACAGCGTGAAGGCGGTGTCGAACATCGCGCGATCGTGCTCGGGCGCGCGAATGATCGCGTCCGGCAGGCCGAAGATCGAGAACGCGTCGAATGCGGCGATATAGGTCATCGCGATCGCGACCAGGCCGAAATCGGCCGGCACCAGGACGCGCGCCAGAACCAAGGTCGAAATGAAGCCGAGAATGCGGGTCGCGACCCGCCAGAGAATCATCCAGCCGGCGCCGATCAGCGTGCGCTCGCGTATCGATGCGGAACTGTTCGCCATTCTCTCGCCGAGGTCAGAACCCGATCAACGCGCGCAAGCCGGCTCGAGCGGAGGAGAAGGGTCGCAACGCGTTCACCGAACCAAGCGAAAACTTAGGCGAGATTCCTTTAAGAATCGCGCATGGCTCATGGTTAACGCCCGGCGCGGCGCGGGTCGCCGTGAGCAGCGGTCGTATCGAGGCTTAAGCGACCGGCCGCGCGCGTTCCTGCGCCGCGCCCTCGGTGCCGAGCAGCCGGTCGAAATAATCGATCGTGTTCTTCAACCCGGTCTCGAGCGCGACCGAGGGCTGCCAGCCGAGCAGGCTCTTGGCGCGGCTGATGTCGGGGCAGCGCTGCGTCGGATCGTCGACCGGCAGCGGCCAGCGCTCGATCTTCGAGCGCGAGCCGGTCAGCGCGACGATCTTGTGCGCCAGCTCGGCGACCGTGGTCTCGACCGGATTGCCGAGGTTGATCGGCCCCGTCACGTCATCGGGCGCGGCCATCAGGCGCACGAAGCCTTCGATGAGATCGTCGACATAGCAGAAGGCGCGGGTCTGGCTGCCATCGCCATAAAGCGTGATCGATTCGCCTTTCAGCGCCTGGACGATGAAGTTCGACACCACCCGCCCGTCATTCGGATGCATGCGCGGGCCGTAGGTGTTGAAGATGCGCGCGACGCGGATGCGCAGCTTGTGCTGGCGGTGATAGTCGAAGAACAGCGTCTCTGCGCAGCGCTTGCCTTCGTCGTAGCAGGCGCGGGGACCGATCGGATTGACGTTGCCGCGATAATCCTCGGTCTGCGGATGGACGCTCGGATCGCCATAAACCTCCGAGGTCGAGGATTGGAAGATCTTTGCGCGCAAGCGCTTGGCCAGGCCCAGCATGTTGATGGCGCCGGAGACGCTGGTCTTGGTGGTCTGCACCGGATCGTGCTGGTAATGGATCGGCGACGCCGGGCAGGCGAGGTTGTAGATCTCGTCGACCTCGACATAGAGCGGGAAGCAGACGTCGTGGCGCATCGCTTCGAAGCTGGAATTGCCCAGCAGCGACGCGACGTTGTCCTTGCGGCCGGTGAAATAATTGTCGACGCACAGCACGTCGTTGCCCTCGGCGATCAGCCGCTCGCACAGATGCGAGCCGAGGAAGCCGGCGCCGCCGGTGACGAGGATGCGCTTTTTGGTGGAGCTCATCGCGTGATTCCTATCGCTTGCCGCCGCTCGCGCGTTGCCGAAGGCTCGACCGGCACGCGGCCGACGCTGACGTAATAGAAGCCCGCCGCCGACATGTCGGCGGGCGCGTAGATGTTACGCAAATCGATCACGGTCGGGGTGCGCAAAAGGCTCTTCACCCGTGACAAGTCGAGGGCGCGGAACTCGTTCCATTCGGTGACGATCACCAGCGCATCGGCCCCTGCCATCGCCTCGTAGGCGTTGACGCAGAAGACGACATTGCCCATCAGCTTGGCCGCCTCTTTCATGCCTTCGGGGTCGAAGGCGCGGACCGTGGCGCCGGCTTGCTGCAGCATCGGCACGATTACGAGGCTCGGGCTGTCGCGCATGTCGTCGGTGTTCGGCTTGAACGTGACGCCGAGGATCGCGAGCGTCTTGCCGGCGACACTGCCGCCGCACGCATGGATCACGCGCTGCGCCATCGCTTCCTTGCGGCTGTCATTCGCGCCGATCACCGCTTCGACGATGCTGATCGGCGAGCCGGCCTCTTGCGCGGTCTTGACCAGCGCCAGGCAATCCTTGGGGAAGCACGAGCCGCCATAACCCGGACCGGCATGAAGGAATTTGCGGCCGATGCGGCCGTCGAGCCCGATGCCCTTGGCGACATCCTGGACGTCGGCGCCGACCTTCTCGCACAGATCGGCGACCTCGTTGATGAACGCGATCTTGGTGG
>DATLUE010000275.1:0-10910 GCA_035533255.1 Allostellaceae bacterium
CGGCAGACCGCCGATCCTTGCAATTTAGATCACCGCGGTTCCCTCGGGAATCCCTGCCCTGAAAGGCTCAATAGACTTTTTTAGGGCTGACTAGGTAGCTAATCGCCACGGCGCGAATTTCGAGGTGTGAGGGACCTCACCGGCATTGTGTTTGGCCAATCGCTTTCTCAAGTCTGCCGTGCAGCCGGTGTAGTGCCGCCCAGGGTCTCCTAAACTTTGAAGGATATAAACGTACTTCATCTCACGCCCCGAAAGTGTGGCTTGCGAGCATGCCCATCATCGCCGCGCCGAAGGTGGCTTGCCAAGCCGTAGCTCGCGCGAAGAGCCCGCCTTCGCCCGTCGGGCTTCGGCGTGGCAGCCTTGCTCGCTTCGCGAGCGAAGGCTGGTGGGCGATGAAGGTTTCGAACCTCCGACCCCCTCGGTGTAAACGAGGTGCTCTACCGCTGAGCTAATCGCCCCATCGCGCGATCGAGGATGCGGCGAGGCGCCGCGCTATTGGATCGCGTCTTTCAAGCCTTTACCGGCGCGGAATTTTGGAAGTTTCGATGCCGGAATTTGAATCTTCTCGCCGGTGCGCGGGTTGCGTCCCTCGGACGCGGCGCGTTGCGATACCACGAAAGTGCCGAAGCCCGCGATCCGAACTTCGCCGCCCGATTTGAGCGCGTTGGTGATGGCCTCGATCACGGCATCGACGGCTTGGGTCGCATCGGCCTTCGTCATGCTGCCCGAAGCGGCAATGGCATCGACAAGATCGTTCTTATTCACGGAGGGCTCCCTTTTATTTCCGTTTCCGATCAACCTCGCGTCAACGGCCGCGGAGTGTAGATCGCGCTTCTCGCGGGCGTCAACGTCATCGCCCGATTGTGATGGGCGCAAAAAGAGACGCCGTCATTCGCTAGAATGACGGCGTCGGCACAACGATCGTGCGATCAGTGGGTAAGACCGGGACGACCATCCTCCACTTTCGGCGGCACCAGAGCCGGCGGGTCGGGCGGCTCGATCCATTCGATCGGCGTCAGCGGCTTCACCAGCGCGTGCCGCAAGAGTTCGTCGACCGAGTTCACGGGGACGATGGCGAGACCCTTCTTCACATTGTCGGGAATCTCGGCGAGGTCCTTCTCGTTCTCTTTCGGGATCAGCACGGTCTTCAGCCCCCCGCGCAGCGCCGCCAGCAGCTTCTCCTTGAGGCCGCCGATCGGCAGCACGCGGCCGCGCAGCGTGATCTCGCCGGTCATCGCGAGGTCTTTTCGCACCGCGATGCCGGTCAGCACCGAGACGATCGACGTCACCATCGCGACGCCCGCAGACGGCCCGTCTTTCGGCGTCGCGCCTTCGGGCACATGGACGTGGATGTCCTTCTTCTCGAAGATCGTCGGCGGGATGCCGAAGGCGATGCTGCGCGACTTCACATAGCTTTCCGCCGCCTGGATCGATTCCTTCATGACGTCGCCGAGCTTGCCGGTCGCGGTCACGCGGCCCTTGCCGGGCAAAGTCACCGCTTCGATCGATAGCAGCTCGCCGCCGACCTCGGTCCAGGCCAGACCGGTCACCACGCCGACGAGATCGGTCTCCTCGACCTCGCCATAGCGGAACCGCCGCACACCGGCATATTTCTCGAGATTGCGCAGGCTGACCACGACCTTGGTGCGCTTCTTGATCAAGATCTCCTTGATCGATTTGCGCGCCAGATTGGCGATCTCGCGCTCGAGATTGCGCACGCCCGCTTCGCGCGTGTAGTAGCGAATCAGGTCGCGCAGGGCGTCCGGCGTGATCGACCATTCGCTCTTCTTGAGGCCGTTCGCCTTGACCTGCTTGGGTATCAGGTGACGGCGGGCGATCTCGACCTTCTCATCCTCGGTATAGCCGGGGAGCCGGATGATCTCCATCCGGTCCATCAGCGGCTGCGGCATGCGCAGCGTGTTGGCCGTGGTGACGAACATCACGTCCGAGAGATCGTAGTCGATCTCGAGATAATGGTCGTTGAAGGTCGAGTTCTGCTCGGGATCGAGCACCTCGAGCAGCGCCGAGCTCGGGTCGCCGCGCCAATCCTGGCCGAGCTTGTCGACCTCGTCCAAGAGGAACAGCGGGTTCGACGACTTCGCCTTCTTCATGCCCTGGATGACCTTGCCGGGCATCGAGCCGATATAGGTGCGGCGATGGCCCCGGACCTCCGCCTCGTCGCGCACGCCGCCCAAGGACATGCGCACGAAGTTGCGGCCGGTCGCGCGCGCGACCGATTTGCCGAGCGAGGTCTTGGCGACGCCGGGCGGACCGACGAGGCACAGGATCGGACCCTTCACCTTCTTCATCCGCAATTGCACGGCGAGGTATTCGAGGATGCGCTCCTTGACCTTCTCGAGGCCGTAGTGGTCGTCGTTCAGCACTTTCTCGGCCGCACGCAGATCGCGCCGCACCTTGGTGCGCTGCTCCCACGGAATCGACAGCAGCCAGTCGAGGTAGTTGCGCACCACCGTCGCCTCGGCCGACATCGGACTCATGGCACGCAGCTTCTTGAGCTCGCCCTGCGCCTTCTCGCGCGCCTCTTTCGAGAGCTTAGTCTTGCCGATGCGCTCGTCGAGCTCGGCCAGCTCGTCCTTGCCGTCCTCGCCCTCGCCCAGCTCCTTCTGAATCGCCTTCAACTGCTCGTTGAGATAGTACTCGCGCTGCGTCTTCTCCATCTGGCGCTTGACGCGGCTGCGGATGCGTTTCTCGACTTGCAGGACGCCGATTTCGGATTCCATGTGGCTGAAAATCTTTTCCAGCCGGCCGGAAACCGAATCGATCTCGAGCATTTCCTGCTTTTCGGGAATCTTGAGCTGGAGATGCGAGGCAAGCGTGTCGGCGAGCTTGGCCGGATCGTCGATCTGATTGATCGAGACCAGCACCTCGGGCGGAATCTTCTTGTTGAGCTTGATGTACTGCTCGAATTGCGCGACGGCCGTGCGCGCCAGCGCTTCGATCTCCTGGCCATCGCCGACCTGGTCGGCGATCAAGCCCGCTTCCGCCTGAAAAAAGGATTCGTGATCGGTGAAGCGCTGGATGCGCGCGCGCTGGCCGCCCTCGACCAGCACCTTCACGGTGCCGTCCGGCAGCTTCAGCAATTGCAGCACCGTCCCGATGGTGCCGACGGTATAAATGTCGCCGGCCGCCGGATCGTCCTGCGCGGCGTTCTTCTGGGTGACGAGCAGTATCTGCTTGTCGTCCTTCATCACGTCTTCGAGGGCGCGCACGGATTTCTCGCGGCCGACGAACAGCGGGACGATCATGTGCGGGAACACGACGATGTCCCGGAGCGGAAGGACGGGATAGAGATTACCGCGGGCAATATCGAGCATGGCAGCCTTTCTCGCTAAACCGAAACGGGGAGTTCCGCTTCGCGGCGCCCGTCGATCGACGCAGCACCGGCATGAGATGCCATCATAAGGTGGGTCGCAACCGGCGACAGATCAAGGGGAAGTGTGTCGAGGCGTGGCGGCACGCTCGCAACCCGGCCCGCCGCCGTGCCGCTCAGGCGCTGGTGGTGCCGGTGTCGCCGCGCCAATCCGCGTAGTCGCTGCGCCGCTCGGAATAGATATAGAGCGGCTTGGCACGCCCTTCGACGACTTCCTTGTTGATCACCATGCCGGTGACGCCGTCGAGGCCGGGAAGCTCGAACATCGGCTCCAGCAGGATCGCTTCCATGATCGAGCGCAGGCCGCGCGCGCCGGTCTTGCGCGCGATCGCCTTGTGCGCAATCGCCCGCATCGCCTCTTCGTTGAATTCGAGACGCACGTCTTCCATCTCGAACAGCCGCTGATACTGCTTCACCAGCGCGTTCTTCGGCTTGGTCAAAATCTCGACCAGCGTGTTCTCATCCAGGTCGTCGAGAGTCGCGACCACCGGCAGACGGCCGACGAATTCCGGAATGAGACCGAATTTCAGCAAATCCTCGGGCTCGAGCTCCTTCAGGACCTCGCCGGTCTTGCGCTCTTCGGGCGAGCGGACCTCAGCGCCGAAGCCGATCGAGGTGCCCTGGCGGCGCTGCGCGATGAGCTTCTCGAGCCCGGCGAACGCGCCGCCGCAGATGAACAGGATGTTGGTGGTGTCGACCTGCAGGAATTCCTGCTGCGGATGCTTGCGCCCGCCTTGCGGCGGCACCGAGGCGACGGTGCCTTCCATGATCTTCAGCAAGGCTTGCTGCACGCCCTCGCCCGACACGTCGCGGGTGATTGAGGGGTTGTCGGATTTGCGACTGATCTTGTCGACCTCGTCGATATAGACGATGCCGCGCTGCGCGCGCTCGACGTTGTAGTCGGCGGATTGCAGCAGCTTCAGAATGATGTTCTCGACGTCTTCGCCGACATAGCCCGCCTCGGTCAGCGTGGTCGCATCGGCCATCGTGAAGGGCACGTCGATGATTCGCGCCAGCGTCTGCGCCAGCAGCGTCTTGCCCGAGCCGGTCGGGCCAACCAGCAGGATGTTGGATTTTGCCAGCTCGACGTCGTTGCTCTTGGTGCCATGCGCCAGCCGCTTGTAGTGATTGTGCACCGCGACCGATAGCACGCGCTTGGCGTGGTCTTGGCCGATGACGTAATCGTCGAGAACTTTGCAGATGTCCTTGGGCGTCGGCACGCCGTCGCGCGACTTGACCAGCGTCGTCTTGTGCTCTTCGCGGATGATGTCCATGCACAGCTCGACGCATTCATCGCAGATGAACACGGTCGGGCCGGCGATGAGCTTGCGTACCTCGTGCTGGCTCTTGCCGCAGAACGAGCAGTAGAGGGTGTTCTTCGAATCGCCGCCGCTGGCTTTGGTCATACGCTCTCCGTGAACGACCCGACGGGGTCTCGATCCCGCACCATTCCGCTTAGACTCGCCGCTCTCGACCGGAGAACGGATCGCCCCGACTGGACAGCCGAATTACCACCAGCCGACAACCGCACATTATGGCCGCGATGGGGCTCAATAACCAGTTAAAGATGTGACTTTAACCACGAGGTTGCAAGAATGTTCTTCCTCAAATCGGAAGAACCGGCCGGCAGCAACCGCGAAATCCGGCGGCGACCAGCCCCAAGGGCAAGCCGACACGTTCCCCCGCGATTCGCCGAAACGGCGATCACGCCCGGAGCTTGATTTCCTCGTCGCGCTGCGGCCGGTTGTTCATGACCTCGTCGATGAGGCCGAACGTCTTGGCTTCCTCGGGCGACATGAACTTGTCGCGCTCCACCGCCGTCTGGATGACGTCGAGCGTCTGGCCGGTGTGGCGGACATACATCTCGTTGAGCCGCTGGCGAAGCTGCAGGATTTCCCGCGCCTGAATCTCGATGTCGGTCGCCTGGCCCTGGGCGCCGCCCGAAGGCTGGTGGATCATGATCCGCGAATTCGGCAGCGAGACCCGCTTGCCCTTGGCGCCGGCGGTCAGTAGCAGCGAGCCCATCGAGGCCGCCTGACCGATGCAGACCGTGGCCACGTCGGGCCGGATATATTGCATCGTGTCGTAGATCGCGAGCCCCGAGGTCACGACCCCACCCGGCGAGTTGATATAGAAGGAGATATCCTTGGTCGGATTCTCGCTCTCGAGGAACAGGAGCTGCGCGCAGATCAGGCTCGCCACCATGTCGTTGACGGGCCCGACCAGGAAGATGATGCGCTCCTTCAAGAGCCGCGAATAGATGTCGTAGGCGCGCTCGCCGCGATTGGTTTGCTCGACCACCATCGGCACGAGGTTGTTCATATAGATTTCGTATGGGTCCATGACCGCTACCTCTTCTCCGCCGACTGCTCCTCGCCGGTTGCCGCGCCATCCGCGGCGGCGGCAGGCGCGTCATCATCCTCGTCCATCGCTAACAGTTCCTTGAGCGAGACCAGCTTGTCGGTGACCTGGGCGAGCTCAAGGATGAAATCGACCACTTTATCCTCGTAGATCGGCGCGCGCAGCCCGTCGACCGCGCCGGGATTGTTGCGATAATACTCGATCACATGGCGCTCTTGGCCAGGAAAGCGCCGCGCTTCCTCGGCCATCGCGCGATTGACCTCGTCCTGCGAGACCGTAATGTTGTTCTTGCTGCCGATCTCCGCAAGGACCAGCCCCAAGCGCACCCGGCGCTCGGCGATGCCGCGGTATTCGGCCTTGACCGCCGCCTCGTCCTTGGGCGTCTCGGTCGGCTCGGTCCCCGACTGCTTGGCGCGCTCGACCTGCGCCTGGTACTGACGCCAGATGGTGTCGAGCTCGATCTCGACCATGCCCGCCGGCACGGCGAAGCTGTGCCGCTCGGCCAGACGATCGAGCAGCGCGCGTTTCAGCTTCTGGCGGGCGATGCCTTGATAGTCGCGCTCGATGCGCTCGCGCACGGTTTGACGCAGCATGGCGAGATTTTCCATGCCGACCGCCGCGGCGAGCGATTCGTCGATCGGTTGCGGCGCCATCGCCTTGACCGTCTTGGCGGTCACGGCGAATACGGCGGCCTTTCCGGCGAGATCGGCGCTGCCGTAATCGGCCGGGAAATCGACCTTGACGATGCGCGCCTCGCCGGCCGTGACGCCGACAAGCTGGTCCTCGAAGCCGGGAATGAAGCTGCCGCTGCCGAGCTCGAGCGAATAGTCCTTGGCGGTCCCGCCGGGAAACTCGACCCCGTCGACCGAGCCGACGAAATCCATCTCGACGATATCGCCCTTTTCGGCCGCGCGATCGACCGGCTCGGCTTTGCGCTGCTGCTTCGCGATGCGCTCGAGCGCGCGATCGATCTCGTCCTCGGGCAGGTCGGGCTTCAGCCGATCGAGCTGCAGTTCGCCGAGATTGGCGATCTCGATCTGCGGCAGCACCTCGACCGCAAGCTTGTATTGCAGATCCGTGCCTTCGTTGAAGGACAGGATCTCGATCTTGGGCTGCAGCGCCGGGCGCAGGTTGCGCTCGCGCATCGCTTCCGAGGAGCTGTCGGACACCGTCCGCTCCAGCACCTCGCCCATGACCGACGGGCCGTAACGCTTGCGCAGCACGGTGAGCGGGACCTTGCCCGGGCGGAAGCCCGGCAGGCGGACGGTGCGGCCGATCTCGTTGAGCCGGTCGGTCACGCGCCGCTCGATATCGGCGGCGGCGATGACGACCGTCATCTCGTGCTTGAGGCCCTCTGCGGTGGTCTCGGTGATTTGCATGCCGATCTTCGAAAGCTCGTTTCCTGGGTGGTGCGGGCGGAGGGATTTGAACCCCCACGACTTGCGTCGCTGGAACCTAAATCCAGTGCGTCTACCAATTCCGCCACGCCCGCTTTTTTTACCTGCTCGCTGGCGTAGCGCGGCGTCCGGGCATGGCCGGCCGCCGCCGATAGGGGCGGGTACATAGCATAAGCGTTCTGGCAGGGGAAGGCACATAGGCCGGTCTGGCGCCGGCCTTTACCGACACCCGAGGGCGGCGCCTCGGCTCAGGCGCGCTGTTGATAAATTGCCACGAACGAGGGCAACGCCAGCACGCGATTGCCGCCGTCGATATAGCCGATCGCGGCTTCTTCGAAGGCGAGCGAGAAGTGGACATGGGGAATGCCGACGATGTCGCTACGCAGATCGACCACGGTGGCGGTTTCGGTGACATTGCCGCGACGGCGCCGGAAAAAACGATGACCCGGCTTGACGTCGACCAGGGGACGCCGCTCGCCCCATAGCTTGCGCAGTGAATCCGTCATGTCCGTTCGCCGGCCCCCCGAAAACCCGGGCGCGGATGGCTTTTGCCATTATCCACATCGCCCTGGGGATAGCTCGCTAAGAAACCGGAATTTGCCCGTGCGATCAATGCCTTTTTTAAGCTTTCAACAGCCGGAGGACAGATTGCGACGCGGTGACACGGCCTTCGCCGCTATAGGCCTCGTGATTTTCTTCGATGTCTTGCAGGCGATAGAGATAATTGATCATCAGACCGGCCGCTTGCTGCAGCCCCTTGGGCGAAAGATCGCCCAGCCAATTGATCCGCTCGAGCCGCGCGCCGTTGCTGAGATGGAAATGCGCAACCGAATCAAGCGCGCGGCCGCGGGGCGATTTCTCGTTGACGATGTAGCGCGTGGCCAGCCGCAGCAAAGGCACCTTGAGCGCCTGCGCCACCGCCGGGTCCTCATACCAATCCGGCCGCGACAACAAGGTCGTCAGCGGGTGCTCGGTCGGCACGTTCGGCAGCACCTCGATCGCGCGCCGCTCGGTCGGCAGCAGAAGATCGTCGCCTTCCTCGACACAGCGCTGATCGAGCCACGAGCGAAAACCCGGCAGCGGCGACAGCGTTGCATAGCGCGTCAGATGCGGCAGCTCGGCGGCGAGGCGGTCGGCTACCCGCTTGATGAGGAAAGCGCCGAAGCTGATGCCGCTCAAGCCGCGCTGACAATTCGAGATCGAATAGAAGATCGCCGTGTCGGCGGTATCGGGATCGCCGACCGGCGCGGTCTCGTCGAGCAACGACTGCACATTGTCGGCCATGCCCTGGACCAGCGCCACTTCGACGAAGATCAGCGGCTCGTCGGGCATGCGCGGATGGAAATAGGCAAAGCAGCGGCGATCGGCTTCGAGCCGGTTCTTGAGATCGGACCAGCCTCGGATCTCATGTACTGCTTCGTAGAACATCAGCTTCTCGAGCAGCGCCGCGGGCGAATCCCAAGTGATGCGCCGCACTTCGAGAAAGCCCTCGTCGAACCAGCTCGCCAGCAGGCCGCGCAGATCGTGGTCGAGCGAGGTGAGCGCCTCGTCGTGACGCGCGAGCTGCATCAGCTCGGCGCGCATGTCGACCAGGAACTTCACGCCGTTGGGCAAGGCATTGAACTGCGTCAGCAGCTTGACGCGCGGCGGCTCGAGCGCCTGGCGCAGCGCACGCTCGATGCGATGCTTCTCATCGTCGCTGCGGGCATGCGCGATCCGCTGGCAGGCGGCGGCGACCGCGACGCGGTCGATGTCGAACTCGGTGGCGAGCAGGTGCAGGAAACGCGCCCTGCCCTCGGCCGGCAGCGCGAGATAAGTCCGGCCGAGCGCCGCCGCCCGCGCGCGCGCCGACACCTCGCCGCCGCGCGCCTCGAGGCAGTCCTGCATCTGATCGCGCAGCCGCGCGGCGTCGCCATCGGTCAGCAGCGTGGGTATGGCGCTTTTCTCGCCGGCGAAGTCGCGCCATCGCGCCTTGAGCGTGCGCAGATTGCTCAGCGTGAAATCATAGACGCCGTCGAGGAAGCCGCTGCGGTCGCTCATGGGTCCTTCAGCCTGCGAAAGGTCGCGGCGAGCGCTTTGAGGCGGCGCAGCGCCACGGGCAAGGTATCGATCAAATCATCGGCGACAAGCCCCGGGCCGAATTCGCGCGCCGCCTCGCCGTGGAGCCAGCAGCCGGCGCAGGCCGCCTCGAACGGGGCGAGGCCCTGCGCCAGCAAACCGGCAATCAGACCCGAAAGCACGTCGCCCGTGCCGCCGGTCGCCAGATCGGGCGGCGCATTGGCGTTGATCGCCGCACGGCCGTCGGGCGCGGCGATCACGGTATCGGGACCTTTCAGGACGACCGCCGCGCCGGCGATCTTCGCAGCCGCGCGGGCGCGCGTCAGGCGGTCGCCTTCAAGCGCGAAGAGGCGCGCGAACTCGCCCTCATGCGGTGTCAGAACCGTCGGCCCGTTGATCGCGGCGAACAGCGTTTGGGGCGACTCGGCAAGCACGGTGAGCGCATCGGCATCGAGGACGACGGGCCGCCCCGTGTGCAGCGCCGCCAGCGCCGCCGCGCGGGTTTCGGACGTGACGCCCGCACCCGGTCCGACCACGGTCGCGCGCACCCGGTCGTCGCCGATCAGCGCTACGAAATCTTCCTGCCGCCGCATCGGTCGGACGATGATCCCGGCCAGCGCGGCCGCATAGACCGCCCAGGCCGATTCGGGCGCCGCCACCGTCACAAGGCCGGCACCGGCGCGCGCCGCCGCGCGCGCGGCTAGCCGGGCCGCGCCGGTCAGCATCGGACCACCCGCCACGACGACGTGGCCGCGGCGATATTTGTGATCCTCGGCTTTCGGCCACGGATAGGTTTCCAACCATAAAGGCGGACCGTTTTCGAAACAGCGCGGCTGGATGTCGCCGAGCACGGCGGCGGGAATGCCGATCTGCGCAAGCATCACCGTGCCGCACCGCCCGCGCCCGGGATAAAGCAGGTGGCCGGGCTTCTTGCGGAAGAACGTGACGGTAACGTCGGCGCCGGGGGCAACGCCGCGAATCGCGCCGCTTGCGCCGTCGACACCGCTCGGCATGTCGACCGCCACGACCGGGATCGACGTGCCAGCCAGCGCTTCGATCGTCGCGCGCGCGACCCCGTCGAGCGGCCGCGACAGGCCGGCGCCGAACAGCGCGTCGATGACGATGCCGGCGCCATCGAGCGTAGCGGGCGACAGCGGCTCGATGGACCCGCGAAAGCGCGCCGCATGGTGAGCCGCGGGGCCCGCAAGACGATCGCGCGCGCCAAGGAGGGCCAACCGCACCGGCCAGCCCCTGGCCGCCAGATGGCGCGCCGCGACGAAGCCATCGCCACCATTATTGCCCGGCCCGCACAGCACCACGACCGGTCGCTGCAACCAGCGGGCACGAACGGCGTCCGCGACGGCGCGTCCCGCCGCCTCCATCAGCGCCAATTCGCCGATGCCCGCGGCCGCCGCGGCCTGGTCCGCCGCGCTCATCTCGGCGGGTGTCAGCAGCGCGTTGTCGGAAGCCCGCATCCTGAAGCTCGATCCTGTCGTGCCGGTGCCACGCGTTTTGAGTCTATCCTTCGCTCGCGACCGGCGAAAGACGCGACTCGCATTCAAACAATGGGCGCAACTTGACGCTGGCAAGCACCCGGGTTAGGAGCAGCCCCGCGGCGGCGGGTGTAGCTCAGTTGGTTAGAGCGCCAGATTGTGGATCTGGATGTCGCCGGTTCGAACCCGGTCACTCGCCCCAATTTTCTT
>DATLUE010000276.1:0-7774 GCA_035533255.1 Allostellaceae bacterium
CTTCGGCGCGGCGCCGCAACGTCGCCGGCGCGTTCGCCGTCAGGCGGCCGGATAAGCTGCGCGGCCGGCGCGTTGTTCTGATCGACGACGTATTGACCACCGGCGCGACCGTCGAGGAATGCGCGCGGGTCTTGAAGCGGGCGGGCGCGGCGCGGGTCGATGTCTTGACCCTGGCGCGCGTGGTGCGAGCATAAGGCAGAGCTTGGGTAAGCAAGCGCCTGGGGTAAGAAAGGACGTCATGGCGAAAGTCGAGATCTACACGACGATGTGGTGCGGTTATTGCGCCCGGGCACGCGGATTGCTGCAGAGCAAGGGCGTCGCCTTCGCGGACATCGATGTCGAGGCGGACGAGTCCAAGCGCGACGAGATGATCGAGCGCGCCGGCGGCCGGACCTCGGTGCCGCAAATCTTCATCGACGGCGTGCATGTCGGCGGGTCGGATGACCTCGCCGCGCTCGATCGCGCCGGCAAGCTCGACCCGCTGCTCGGCCTCGGCCGGTGACCGCGTCCTTCAAGGCGGCGTGCATCCAGCTCAACGCCGGTCGCGAGATCGAGCCGAATATCCGGGCTGCGGCCGATCTGGTGCGGCGCGCGCGCGATGCCGGCGCCGATCTCATCATGACGCCCGAGGTCAGCGATATGATCGAGCCCAAGCGCTCCGCGCGGCTCGAGAAGGCGCGCGACGAGGCGTCGCATCCGATGCTGGCCGCGTTCCGCGCTCTGGCGCGCGAGACCGGTGCCCATCTGCTGCTCGGCTCGATCATGATCCGCGCCGCGGGCGATAGCCAAAGAGGGAACAACCGCCTTGCCAATCGTTCGTTCCTCATCGCGCCCGACGGCAATATTCTTGCGCGCTACGACAAGATCCACATGTTCGACGTCGATCTGCCCGGCGGCGAAAGCTATCGCGAATCGGCGGTGTTCCGGCCGGGCGAAGCGGCGGTGCTGGCGCCCTTGCCCTGGGGTGTCCTCGGGCTCAGCATCTGCTACGATCTTCGATTTCCGCAGCTTTACCGCGGTCTTGCCCAGAGCGGGGCGGATTTCCTGTCGATCCCCGCCGCCTTCACCGTGCCGACCGGGAAGGCGCATTGGCATGTGCTGATGCGGGCGCGCGCGATCGAGAATGGCTGCTTCGTGTTCGCGCCAGCGCAATGCGGCGAGCATGCCGAGGGCCGGCGCACCTATGGCCATAGCCTGATCGTGGCGCCCTGGGGCGAGGTGCTGGCCGAGGCCGGCGAGGCGGTCGAATTCATCCTCGCCGAGATCGATCCCGGCCGCGTCGCCGAGGCCCGCCGCGCGGTGCCGGCGCTGCATCACGACCGGCCCTTCGCGTTGCCGCCGAAGCGACCCCTGGCGGCCGAGTAATCACCCTGGCACTTGATCTCAGGGACTGCTAAGTCAATATAAAGCTTTGCCTTCCAGCATTGGCGCCCAGCCGAGAATGCCAGCCGAGAAATGATCGTCTTCACCCTCAAATGTCCGGATGGGCATGAATTCGAGACCTGGTTTCGCGACAATGCGGCTTATGACCGCCAGGCGCGGCGCGGGCTCGTCGCCTGTCCCGAATGCGGCGCGACCGACATTGAGAAGGCGCCGATGGCGCCGCGCCTTGGCCGCTCGTCGAAATCCGGTTCGGGGCCGCGCGAGGTGAGCGGAGACACCAGCAGCGAAGCCCCGGCCGAGGCCGTGCCGGCGACGCCGTCGCTCGCACCGTCGCCGGATCGTCCCCCGACCCAAGCCGAGTTTCGTCGCGCGCTGCAAGTGTTGCGGCATCATGTCGAAAGCAATTGCGAGAATGTCGGCAAGCGCTTTGTCGAAGAGGCGCGGCGCATCCACAAGGGCGAAGCGAAAGCCCGCGGCATCTACGGCGATGCCAGCCCGGCCGAGGCGAAGAAGCTCGCCGACGATGGCATCGAGATCGCCGCGATTCCCTGGGTTCCGACGAGCGACGCCTGAACCAGCGCTGCAATGGCCGATTTTCTCACCCTCGATGACATCGAGGTTCGCGGCAAACGAGTCTTGCTGCGCGCCGATCTGAACGTGCCGGTCAGCGACGGCCGGGTCGCCGACGCGTCGCGCATCGAGCGCTTGGCGCCGACCATCCGCGAGCTGGCCGACAAGGGCGCGCGCGTGATCCTGATGTCGCATTTCGGCCGGCCCGAGCATGGCTACGATCCGGCGCTGTCGCTGAAGCCGGTGCTCGCTCCGTTGGAAAAGGCGCTCGGGCAGCCGGTCGCCTTCGCCGAGGATTGCATCGGCGAGACCGCGCGGCGCGTGGTCGCGGGCTTGAAGGACGGCGATATCGCGCTGTTGGAAAATGTCCGCTTCCATCCAGAAGAGGAAAAGAACGACCGCGGTTTCGCGCAGGCGCTGGCCTCGCTCGCCGATATCTATGTCGACGACGCGTTCTCGACGGCACATCGCGCGCATGCGTCGATCGACGCGGTCGCGCGACTCTTGCCGTCGGCCGCCGGACGTTTGATGCAGGAAGAGCTCGAGGCGCTGCACGCGGCGCTGGGCGCGCCCAAGCGCCCGGTCGCGGTGATCGTCGCCGGCTCCAAAGTCTCGAGCAAGTTGAAGCTGCTCGATTTCATGCTCAACAAGGCGCAGGTTCTGGTGATCGGCGGCGCGATGGCCAACACCTTGCTCGTGGCGCAAGGGCGCAAGGTCGGCCGCTCGCTGGTCGAGACCAACATGATCGATGCGGCGCGCGCGATCTTGGCCGAGGCGCGGTCGGCCGCTTGCGAGCTGGTTCTGCCGATCGACGCGGTGGTCGCCCCCGAATTGAAGGAAGGCGTCGCGATCCGGACCGTGGCGATCGATCGCGTGCCCGACGACCAGATGATCCTCGATATCGGGCCGCAAAGCGTGGCGGCGATCGTCAGCCGGCTCGCGCATTGTCCAACCCTCGTCTGGAATGGACCGGTGGGCGCGTTCGAGATCAAGCCCTTCGATGCCGGCACCATCGCCCTGGCGCGACGCGTCGCCGCGCTCACAAGCGAAGGCAAGCTGCTGAGCGTCGCGGGCGGCGGCGACACCGTGGCCGCGCTCCATGCCGCGGGTGTGGTCGAGCAGTTGAGCTATGTCTCGACCGCTGGCGGCGCGTTCCTCGAATGGCTCGAAGGCCGCATCTTGCCTGGCGTCGCGGCCTTGAAGCCTCGCAATTAAGCTAAATCCGCGGCGTTAAGCTTACCGGATATGCGCTATTAATCTTGTTCTAACCATTGGAAAATGATAGGGTTTTAGCGTCTTAAAAACGCGGCGACTTTAACCATGCCAATGGCCATCGGGCCAGCGATCCTCGAAGCGATGCGGGTGCTTCCTCCCGCGCCGCTCGCGCGCGACCCGGCGCCGACCGCTCGCGCGCAGCCGCGACCTTGGTTGGCTTTGAACGCCGTCGGTCGCGGTCAGCTTATCGATCTGGTGGTTTAGCCGCCGCGGTTGCCACGTCGTGGCCAAGAAGCTTGGCCCGCTCCCGAGACCCTCGCTATAGTGCCGGCAAGATCGGGGTTGCCCGCCGAGCGCGGCAGCATTGCTGGAGGGGAGGGTTCCGCATGCCATTTATCGCACGATTCCTGGCAGCGCTTTTGGTTGCCGCGGTCGCGAGCATTGGCATCGCCGCGGCGCAGACCGAGATCAAGGTCGGCATCATCTCGACCATGTCGGGGCCCGACGCGCAGCCCGGCGACGAGATGAACAAGGGCATCGATCTCTACGTCAAAGAGCATCGGAAAGACCTGCCGCCGGGGGTCAAGGTCACGCTCATCTACCGCGACGACACCGGCGCCAATCCCGATGTCGCCAAGCGTTTGGCGACCGAGCTGGTGACGCGCGATCACGTCAACTTCCTCGCCGGCGTGGTATGGTCGCCGAATGCGTCGGCGATCGCCCCGGTCGCGACCGCGGCCAAGGTGCCGTTCATCGACATGAATGCCGCCGCGGCGCCGATCACGCGGCTTTCGCCCTATATCGTTCGCGATTCCTTCACCTTGTGGCAAGTGGCAGGACCGATCGGCGCGTGGGCGGCGAAGCAAGGCTGGAAGAAGGCTTACACCGCGGTCACCGATTATCCGCCCGGCTATGATGCCGAGGGCGGCTTCACGCAATCCTTCACCAAGGGCGGCGGCCAGGTGATCGACAAGGTCCGCATGGCCTTCGGCACCGAGGATTATTCGCCCTTCATCCAGCGCATCAAGGACAGCAAGCCCGACGTCGCCTTCATCTTCGTGCCCGCCGGCAAGAAGGCGACGGCGGTCATGAAAGCCTGGAGCGATCTCGGGCTGAAGCAGGCCGGCGTGACCTTGGTCACGACCCAGGATGTGATGCTCGACGAGGAGCTGCCGAATATGGGCCAGGTGCCGCTCGGCATCGTCAGCGCGGGAACCTATTCCGTCGCCGCGACCCGTCCCGCCAACCAGGTGTTCCTCAATGCCTGGCACGCCATGTACGACGACAAGGCGATCCCCGATTTCTTCTCGGTGCAAGGCTGGGACGGGATGGCTGCGATCTACGCCGTCATCAAGCAGACCAACGGAAAATTCGACGGCGATCAGGCGATGAAGATCCTGTCGAATTGGACAGATGCGGACAGCCCGCGCGGGCCGATCTCGATCGATCCGGAAACGCGCGATATCGTCGAGAACGTCTATATCCGCCGCGGCGAGATGGTGAACGGCAAGCTTGCCAATGTCGAATTCGAGACGATCCCGAACGTGAAGGACCCGTGGAAAGAAGCCAATCCCCCGAAGTGACCGGCCGCTCCGGAGATTTGGCGCGCGCCTTTCGCCGGTCCATGAGGTTCTCGAGCATTCGGTATTTTCTCCGCCGCCCCTCTTCCGTCGCCGGAAGCGGGACGATGCGCCGTCCAAGCTGACATGGATACCGCGGTCTCCGCCGCGATCAGCATCGCCTTCCACGGCACTGCTTTTGCGATGGTGCTCTACCTGGTTTCGGTCGGCCTGTCGGTCACGATGGGGCTGATGGGATTCGTCAATCTCGCGCATGGCGTGTTCGCGGTCGCCGGCGGCTATTTCATGACCACGCTGATGGGGCAGTTCGGCGTGCCCTTCGCGCTGGCCGTGCCGGGCGCGATGATCGCGGTCGCGGCGCTCGCGGTGCCGCTCGAGCGCTTTCTCTACCGCCCGCTCTACGGCGCCGACGAGCTCGACCAGGTGCTGATGACGATGGGGCTGGTGTTCATGTCGGTCGCCATCGGAAAATATTTCTGGGGGCCGACCGCGCAGCCCTTTTTCCCGCCGCCGGCATTAAGCGGCCAGCTCGATTTCGGGACGCGCAGTTTTCCCGCCTATCGCAGCTTTCTGATCGGCAGCGGCGCCGTGCTGGTGACGCTGCTCTGGCTCGGGCTCGAGCGCACGCGTTTCGGCGCGCAAATTCGCGCCGCGGTCGATAACCGGCGCATGGCGCAATCGGTCGGCATCAATACCGCGCGGCTGTTCACGGTCGCGTTCGCCTTCGGCAGCGCGCTCGCGGCGCTCGGCGGCGCGCTCGGCGCCGATATCCTGGCGATCGATCCCGGCTATGCGCTCGAGCATCTGGTCTATTTCCTGATCGTCGTCTCGGTCGGCGGCCTGGGCACGATCCGGGGGCCGTTCGTCGCGGCAATGCTGCTCGGCATCTCCGATACCGCCTTCAAATATCTGCTGCCGGAATTCGGCGCCTTCTTCATCTACGCCCTGACGATGGCGGTCCTGCTGTGGAAGCCCCGCGGCCTGTTCGGGCAAGCGTGACGCAAGGCCGCGACACCGGTGCGACCGCGTTGTTCGCCCGGCGTCATCGCCTGCGCCTCGCCGAGCTGCTGCCCTGGCTGCTGGCGGTCGCGGTCTATTTCGTTTTCCCCGACTACCTCGCGCTCGGCGCGCAAGTTCTGGCGACGGTCCTATTCGGCCTCTCGGTCGATCTCGTGCTCGGCTATGCCGGCATCGTCACCTTAGGGCACGCCGCGTTCTATGGCGTGGGCGCCTATACCGCGGGCTATCTTGCGGCGCATGGCGTGGGTGCGCCGGCGGTCGGGCTCTTGGCCGCGATCGCGATGGCGGGCTTGGCCGGCTTTCTCTCGGGCCTCGTGATCCTGCGCACGCAGGGTCTCTCGATCCTGATGCTGACGCTGGTGGTGTGCGTCATGCTGCAGGAAGCGGCGAACAAGCTGACCTCGATCACCGGCGGTGCCGACGGGCTGCAAGGAATGGACGTGTCGCCGGTGCTCGGCATCTTCGATTTCGATCTCTATGGCAAGACCGCTTACTGCTACGCGCTGGTGGTTCTGTTTTTCGGCTGGGCGGTCGCGCGCATCATCGTCCATTCCTCGTTCGGCCGCTCGCTCACCGGGATTCGCGAGAACGTCGCACGCATGCACGCGATCGGCTCGCCGGTGTTCTTCCGCCTGGTGACGATCTACACGATCTCGGCGGCAATGGCGGGCGCCGCCGGCGCGCTGATCGCTCAGACGACGCAGTTGGTCGCGCTTAATTCGCTGAGCATCGAGCTTTCGGGCACGATCCTGGTGATGGTGATTCTCGGCGGCGTCGGCCGGCTCTATGGCGCGTTCATCGGCGTGCCGCTCTATATGATCGCGCAGGACCGCTTTTCCGAGATCGATCCGACCGATTGGTATTTCTGGATCGGGCTGCTGCTGGTGCTGGTCGTGGCGTTCGGGCGCGGCGGCGTGCTTGGCCTGGTCGATGCGCTGGCGCGGCGACTGGGTCGGGGCCGGCGATGAGCGGGGCCGCGCTCGAAACCCGCGCCTTGTGCAAGAGCTTCGGTGCGCTGACGGTCGCCCATGCGATCGATTTCCAGCTCGCGCCCGGCGCGCGCCATGCGCTGATCGGCCCCAACGGCGCCGGCAAGACCAGTTTCGTCAATCTCGTCTCCGGGGCGCTCGCGCCCTCGACCGGGCAGATCTTGCTCGGTGGGCACGACGTCACGCGGCTGTCGCAAGCGCAGCGTGTGAAGCGCGGCCTAGCGCGCACGTTCCAGATCAATCAATTGTTCCGCGCCCTGACCGTCCTCGAGAACGTTACCCTCGCGGTGAGCGAGCGGCATGGCGTCGCGGGCGATTTCTTCCGCCCGGCCGGCAAGCGCCGCGCGGTGATCGAGGAAGCCCATGCCTTGCTCGAGCGCCTCGGCATTGCCGGCGAGGCGTTGCGCCCGGTGCGCGAGCTTGCTTATGGACGCCAGCGCCTCGTCGAGATCGCGGTCGCGCTCGGCCTCGATCCCAAGGTGCTGTTGCTCGACGAGCCCGCGGCCGGCGTGCCTTCGGGCGAGACCGGCACGATCATCGACATCATCGAGCGCCTGGGTCCGGAGATCGCGCTGCTGATCATCGAGCACGACATGGAGCTGGTGTTTCGCCTCGCGCGGCGGATCACCGTGCTGGTGCAGGGCGCCATCCTGGTCGAGGGCACGCCGCAGGAGATCGCCGCCGACCCGCGCGTGCGCGAGGTCTATCTCGGCGAGCGCGCGCACCCATGAGCGCGCAACCCGCGAGCAACCACGGGGGGCTGCGGATCGAGAATTTGCGCGCCGGCTATGGCGAGACCGTGGTGCTCGAGGGCGTCGCGCTCGATCTGCCGCCCGGCGGGACGCTCGCGGTGCTGGGCCGCAATGGCGTCGGCAAAACGACGCTGCTCGCGACCGTCATGGGGCATACGACGCTCCACGGCGGCACGATCGCATTTGCCGGCCACAGCATCGGCGGATTTCCGGCCTATCGCCGCGCGCGCCTCGGCATCGGCTTCGTGCCGCAAGAGCGCGAAAT
>DATLUE010000277.1:0-11034 GCA_035533255.1 Allostellaceae bacterium
TATTGAAGCTGGTCGACGTCTACGACAATGTCCAAGGCGGCAATTTCGCGCTGACCGGCACGGCGGAAGATCGCGACGGCAAGCGCGTGCTCGTCGCCGAGGCGACCGGCGGCGATTATCGCGTCGTCGGCGCGCCGGCGCTCGCGCAGCTCCTATCGGTGGCGTCGCTGTCGGGGATCGGCGCGCTGCTCAGCGGCCAAGGCATTCCTTTCAGCCAGCTCGGCGGCCAGGTGATCTTTGCCGGCGACCTCATCAGCTTGAATGGCATGCGCGCCTATGGCGGCGCGCTCGGCATCAACGCCAGCGGCGATGTCGATCGCATCACCGGGGCGATGAACATCACCGGCACGCTGGTTCCCGCCTACACCCTCAACTCGGTGCTGGGTAATATTCCGGTGCTCGGCAATCTGCTGCTCGGTGGCGCGGGGCAGGGCATCTTCGCCGCCAATTTCCGCATCTATGGCCAGCGCGACGACCCGCGCGTCTCGGTCAACCCGCTCAGCACGCTGGCGCCGGGCGTGCTGCGCAAGCTGTTCCTGTTCGCGCCCGGCGGACCGTAAGCGCGCTTAGAGCGCGATCCGATCGGATAGAATCGGATCACGCTCCAAGTTTCTTGATTTGGTCGCATTGTCTGCGGCGAACCGCTACACACTTCGCCGGACAATGCTCTAGGCTTAATGGGCGGTGTCAAACGCCCTCGACGATCCGCATGTCGCGCTCGACCGCGCCGGCGAGGGCTTTGAGTGCCTCCTGATAGCCGGGACTGTCATGGGCGGCGATCGCGTCCTGCACGCTCGGGAATTCGATCATCACCGTGCGCTGCTCGAGCCCCGCTTCATAGACCTTGGTCGGCATGCCGCGCGCGATGAATTTTCCGCCGCGTGCTTCGATTGCTGGGCCGGCGAGCTTGGCATAGTTGGCGAGCGCGTCGGGGTTTTTGACCGAGCGATAGAATGTGATCCAATATCCTTTGGCCATGATGGTTTCCTCCTGGCTTGGGTTGGGGGATTGATGGCGCAGTTAGAGCTGCGCCCGTTCGGCCAGACGCCGTTGCTTCACGTCCGACATCGCCGGCTCGAGGTTGAAGACGCGCTTCGCGTTGCCGCCGAGAATGTTGCGCTTTGCTTGCTCGCTCAAGAACGGGAGGTCGTAGATCGTGCTCGGCAGATCCGTGTCCCAATGCGGATAATCCGAGGAATAGCAAAGCTGCGTCTCGGCGTCGATCATCTTGAAGGTCAGCTCGAGCGCCGCGCGATTGCCGACCATCTCCATCGGCTGGGTCGAGTAATACATCTCGCGCATGTAGTCGCTGGGCCGCCGCTTCAACAGCGGCACCTCGGAGCTGCGCATCATCCACTCGTTGTCCAGCCGCTGCATCAGGAACGGGACCCAGGCGAGGCCGCTCTCGACCCAGACGGTCTTGAGCTTGGGGAAACGCTCGGGCATGCCGTTGCACAGCCAGTTGGTCATGTGGAGGATGTTCGACCACGAGAAGCTCAGCGCGTGCGCGGCGATGAAGCGGTTGCAGAGCGCGAGACTCTTGTCCTGGCCCCAGGTGAGGCCGGCATGGAAGACGACCGGCAGCCCGCGCTCCTCGAGCATGCGCCAGATCGGGATGAAGACGTTGTCGTAGACCGGCTTGGTATGGGACGCGATGACGGTGAAGCCGACGACGCCTTTGCGGTCGGCGAAATTCTTCACCACCTCGATCGCGCCCGCGGGGTCGTTCAGCGGCAGATAGAGCGACGAGCGGATGCGCGGCTCATGCGCCAGCACATTGTCGCACAGCCAGCGATTGTAGGCGCGCGCCATCGCGGTCTCGACCTCGGGCCGCGGCGTGAACGGCAGGCCGAGCATCGGCGTCGGAAAGAGGCACACGATGTCGATGCCGATCGCGTCCATCCAGCGTTTGGTCAGGACGATGTCGCGCTGTTGGCCGTGCGGCAGGGCTTCCTGGCGGCGCCCGTCCTGGCGCGTGATGCGGCCGCCCAATTCCTGGTAGGAGGCCGAGGGCGCGGTGATCCCGCCGCCGCCATAGCCCTGATACTTGGCCTGGTCGCGCATCACCGGGTCTTCGATGTATTCGAGGATCTGCGGGAACGACATCATCTCCCAATGATGGCCGTCGACATCGACGATCAGGAAATCTTCGTAGCGCCGCTGCCTCGCCTGCTGATCCGCATGGGCGAGCAAGGTGCGCGTATCAAATTCCTCGACCGACAGGTCGCGGAAATTGACCGTATCCATCGGCATCGGCTTCCTCCGTCTCTCGATCCCATCTTAGCGCAAAGCGTGTGCCTCAGTGATAGCCGATATCGCCGCGCACCTTGCCGCGAAATACCCAATAGGACCAACCGGTGTACATCAGGATCACCGGCAGCAGGAACATCGTGCCGATCAGCAGAAAGACCTGCGTGCTCGGCGACGACGCAGCCTGCCACAGCGTGAATTTATAGGGCACGATCATCGGCCAGAGGCTGATGCCGATGCCGAGATAGGACATGACAAACAGCCCAATCGCGCCGATGAAGGGCGCCGCTTCCGAGTGGTCGTCCAGCGCGCGCCATTCGTACCAGGCGATCAGCGCGGTGACGATCGGCACCGGCGACAGGATGGCGATGTTGGGCCAAGAGAACCAGCGGCGCGCGATATCCGCTTCCATCAGCGGCGTCCACAGACTGACGATCGCGACCGCGACCAGCACGCCGAGGAAGCAGCGTCGGCCGAGACGCCGCGCCCAATCCTGCAACGCGCCTTCGGTTTTGAGCACCAGCCAGCCGGCGCCGAGCAATGCGTAGCCGCAGATCAATGCCAGGCCGGTGAACAGCGAGAACAGGGTGAAGCAGTCGAAGGAGCCGCCGATGAAATGCCGCCCGTCGGTCTGGAAGCCCTGGATGAAAGCGCCGAGCACGATGCCTTGGGCGAAGGTCGCCAGCATCGACCCGTAGCAGAAGGCATGATCCCAGAAGGTGCGGTGCTCGCTGTCGCGATAGCGGAACTCGAAAGCGACGCCGCGGAACACCAGCGCCAGCACCATCGCCAGGATCGGAAAATAGACCGCCGGCAGAATGATGGCGAAGGCGAGGGGAAACGCGGCCATGAGCCCGACGCTGCCGAGCACCAGCCAGGTCTCGTTGCCATCCCAGATCGGCGCGATCGCGTTCATCACGAGGTTGCGCGAATCGCGGTCGGGCGCGAAGCCGTAAAGGATGCCGACGCCGAGGTCGAACCCGTCGAGCAGCACATAGAAGAAGACGCCGAGGCCGAGGATGATGGTCCAGAGTGGCACCAAGTCGATCACGGCGCGCGCTCCGTCGTGGCAGTGGGCAGCGCCGTCACCGGATGCCGCGGCCGACCACTTGCGACCGGCTCGACCGTCGCCGTATCGCTCGGGCCTTTGCGGATGAGGCGTGCGATCATGATCGCGCCGGCGGGATACATCACGAGATAGACGATCGCATAGCCGAGCAGCGACAGCAGCACGTCGGCGCCGGTCAGCGACGGCGTGACCGAATCCGCCGTGCGCATCACGCCATAGACGGTCCAAGGTTGACGCCCGACTTCGGTGGTCGTCCAGCCCGCGAGCACGGCGATGAATCCGAACGGCGCGGCGATCTCGCAGCATGCGAAGAACCAGCGCGCCTCGAAGAGGTCACGCCGCGCGCGCAACCACAGACTCAGCGCGATCAGCCCGAGCATCGCGAACCCGATCCCGACCATGATGCGGAACGCGAAGAACGGGATGGCGACCGGCGGCCGCTCGTCCTTGGGAAAATCCTTGAGGCCTTTGACCGTGCCGTCGAGGCTGTGCGTCAGGATCAGGCTGCCGAGGTCGGGAATGTCGATCGCATCGCGATTGGTTTCGGCTTGCGGGTCGGGCAACGCAAAGAGGGTCAGGGGCACGCGGCTGGCGGTGTCCCAGCGCGCCTCGATCGCAGCGAGCTTCGCCGGCTGATATTCGAGCGTATTGAGGCCCTGGGCGTCGCCGAGCGCGATCTGCAACGGCACCAGCACCGTCAGCAGCCACAGCGTCATCGACAACATGGCTCGCGCTTCGTCGAGAAAACGCGCGCGACGCAGGTAAAAAGCCGCCACGCCGACCACGACGAAAGCCGTGGTTACATAAAAGCCGACGACCGTGTGCGCGAGCCGGTAGGGGAAGGACGGGTTGAAGATGATCGCGAACCAGTCCTTCGGAAAGAAACGCCCATCGATAATCTCGTAGCCCGCCGGCGTCTGCATCCAGCTATTGGTGGCGATGATCCAGAATGACGAGAACAAAGTGCCGACCGCGACCATCAGCGCGGCGACGAAATACGCCCAACGCGGCACCAGCGCGCGGCCAAAGAGAAGAACGCCGAGAAACGCGGATTCGAGGAAGAACGCCATCAGCCCTTCATAAGCGAGCAGTGGCGAGATGATGTTGGCGGTGGCGTCGGAGAACCGGCTCCAATTGGTGCCGAACTGAAACGGCATGACGATGCCGGAGACCACGCCCATGCCGAAGGACACGGCGAAGATTTTGATCCAGAAATTGGATAGACGACGATAGACGTCGCGGTCGGTGAAGAAATGAATCCCCTCGAGCACGGCAATGTAGGACGCGAGGCCGACGGTGAAGGCCGGCAGCAGAATGTGAAAGGCGATCACCCAGGCGAATTGCAATCGCGACAGGAGAAGCGGATCGAGCGCCATGGGCCCTGCCTTTCTCGCCGCGCCATCCGCGGTGGTTCGGGCGCATGCTAGAACGAAAATCGCCGCTGTCGACCGCTTGCGCTAGAATGACGCGGAGAAGATAAGGAGGACGCAGATGAAAGCGGTATTGTTGACGGCGCATGGCGGACCGGAAATGCTGCGCTATGGCAACGCCCCCGACCCGGTCGCGGCGCCGGGCGAGATCGTGGTCGATATTCACGCCGCCAGCGTCAACGCGGCCGATTACAAGGTGCGGCTGGGCGGTTCCTACGGCAAGATCGCGTTTCCCTACATCCTCGGCCGCGATTTCTCGGGCGTGGTCGGCGCGCTGGGCGCGGGCGTGACCGATCTCGCGCTCGGCGACGAAGTCTTCGGCGTCACCGACCAAGGCAAGGAAGGCGCTTATGCCGAGAAGATCGCGATCAAGGCGGCGATCGTCGCCAAGAAATCGCCGCGCCTCACGCATGAGGAGGCCGCGGCAATGGCGCTGACCAGCCTCACCGCGATCTGGGCGCTCGAGGATACGGCGAAGCTCAGGCGCGGCGAGACCATCCTGATCCAGGGCGGCGCGGGCGGCGTCGCCGGCTTCGCGATCCAGCTTGCCAAGCATATCGGCGCTACCGTGGTCACCACCGCCAGCGCGCGCAACCGCGACTATGTGAAGAGCCTCGGCGCCGATCGCGTGATCGACTATCAGAAAGAAGATTTCGCCCAATCGCTGTCCGGTTGCGACGTCGTCTTCGACACGGTCGGCGGCGAGGTGCGCGCCGGCTGCTACCAGGTGCTGAAGCCGGGCGGGCGGCTGGTGTGGATCGCGGGCGCGCCCGAAGGCTTCAAGGTGCCGCGCAGCGACGTCGAGACCCTGCGCCCGGCCGTCGCGCGCGACCGCGCGCATCTCGAGCGCATGAATGCGCTGGTCGAGGCCGGCGCGGTATGGCCGCCCGCGATCGCCCGCTACCAGCTCGCCGACGCGGCGGAGGCGCACCGCGTCAGCGAGGGTCGTCACCTACAGGGTAAGCTGGTTTTCGTCGTTCGCTAGCACCCGGCCGACTGATCGTAGGAATTGCCGACCGCGCCGCCGAGCAGCGCGCCGCCCGCGACGCCGCCCACCGTCGCGGCGGTATTGCCCGAGCCGTGGCCGAATTGCGAGCCGATCAAGCCGCCCGCCGCGGCGCCGCCGAGCGCGCCGATCACGGTGCCGCTGCCGCAGACATGCGCGGGTGCAGGAGCCGCGGCGACATAGCCCGGCTGCTGATAGTAGCCCGGCTGCTGATAATAGCCGGGTGCGGCGTAGTAGCCGGCGGGGTAGCCTTGGCTGTAGCCGGTATCGGGGCTGTAAGGTGCGGCCACGCAGCCCGCCAACCCGAGCAGCGCTGCGCCGAGAATGAACGGCTTAACCGACATGATCGTTCTCCAGATGAGTTCGCTAGACTCATAACGCGCAGGGAGCGCGCGGCGTTGCCGCAGAACCCTCTGGAAATAAGACTAAACCGCCTTAATCAGCGCGTGCCGCTTGCGGCCGGCGGAGAGTTTGATGACGCCATCGGCGGTGAGATCGCCCAGGGTCAGCAGCCGCTTCTCGTCGGTCGCCGGCTGGTCGTTGATGCGCGCGCCGTTGCCGCGGAAGAGGCGCCGCGCTTCGCCGAGGCTGGCAGCGAGCCCAGCCTGATGGAATGCCGACAAGGCCGAAAGGCCGCGATCGAGAGCGGCGCGCGGCGTCTCGATCACCGGCAAATCCTCGCCGATGCCGCCTTCGGCGAAGACGCGCCGTGCAGTCTCGGCGGCGGCAGCAGCGGCTTCGCTGCCGTGGCACAGCGCGGTCGCTTCATTGGCGAGCACGATCTTCGCCGCGTTGATCTCGCTGCCTGGAAGGTTTTCGAGCCGCGCGATTTCGGCGAGCGGCAGCTCGGTGAAGAGCCGGAGGAAGCGGCCGACATCGGCGTCTTCGGTGTTGCGCCAGAATTGCCAATAGTCGTAAGCGCTCAAGCGCTCGGCATTGAGCCACACCGCGCCTTGCGCGGTCTTGCCCATTTTCGTCCCCGACGCGGTGGTGATCAGCGGCGAGGTGACGCCGAACAGCGCACGATCCTCGATCCGCCGCCCGAGCTCGACGCCGGAGACGATATTGCCCCATTGATCCGAGCCGCCCATTTGCACCGCGCAATCGTGGCGCCGCGCGAGCTCGAGGAAGTCGTAGGCTTGCAGCACCATGTAGTTGAATTCGAGGAACGACAGCGCCTGCTCGCGCTCCAATCGCAATTTCACGCTGTCGAAAGCCAGCATGCGGTTGATCGAGAAATGCCGTCCGACCTCGCGCAGGAAGGGGATATAAGCGAGCCGGTCGAGCCAGAGCGCGTTGTTGGTCATGACGGCATCGGTCGTGCCGTCGCCGAAGGCGAGGAAGCGATCGAAGATGCGCCGGATGCCGGCCATGTTGGCGTCGATCTCGGCATCGCTCAAAAGCTTGCGGGCTTCGTCTTTGCCGGAGGGGTCGCCGACCTTGGTGGTGCCGCCGCCCATCAAGACGATCGGCTTGTTGCCAGTCTTCTGCCACAGCCGCAGCAGCATGATCTGCAAGAGACTCCCGACATGGAGGCTGTCCGCGGTACAATCGAAGCCGATATAAGCGGTCACCGGCCCCGTCGCGAGCCGCGCGTCGAGCGCGTCGCGGTCGGTGGATTGATGGATGAAGCCGCGCTCTTCCGCGGCGACAAAGAAGGATGAGCGAGCGCTGGACATGGAGCGGGTGATTAGCACAGGCGCGGGACGCTCACAAACCGGCGCACGGCTCTATCGCGCGATCGGATTGATGAGCGGCACCTCGCTCGACGGTATCGACGCCGCCGTCATCGAGAGCGACGGCGACAGCGCGGTCGCGACCGGGCGGTGGCTGACCGTGCCCTACGATCGCGACTTGCGCGAGGCGCTGCGCGGCACGCTCGGCGGCAAGGGGCCGACCGCGGATATCGAGCGCCGGCTGACCGAAGCGCATGCCGCCGTGGTGCAGCGCCTGATCGAGCGCCACGCCATCGCGGGTGTCGAGCTCATCGGCTTTCACGGCCACACGATCCTGCACGAGCCGGCACGGCGGCGGACCTGGCAGCTCGGCGACGGCGCCTTGCTGGCGCGCCTCACCGGCATCGACGTGGTCGGCGATTTTCGCTCGGCCGATGTCGCGGCGGGCGGCGAGGGCGCGCCGTTCGCGCCGATCTTTCATGCCGCGCTCAGCGCCACGCTCGAGCGGCCGCTGGCGGTGGTCAATATCGGCGGCGTCGCCAACGTCACCTGGATCGGCGCGACGGCGGATGCGCTGATCGCCTTCGATACCGGGCCGGGCAATGCGCTGATCGACGATTGGGTGCGTGCCCGAACCGGCGCGGCGGCCGATTACGACGGTGCCTTGGCGGCGGCGGGCAAGGTCGACGAAGCGCAGGTCGCGCGCTTTCTCGATCAGCCCTATTTCGCGCGCCGGCCGCCGAAATCGCTCGACCGCGATGACTTTGCCGCGTTCAAGCTCGACGGGCTCGCGACCGCAGACGGCGCCGCGACGCTGACCGCGATCACGGCGGCCGCGATCGCCCGCGCCCGCGTTCATTTTCCGGTGCCGCCGCGCCGCGTGCTCGTGACCGGCGGCGGGCGGCACAATCCGGTGCTGATGCAGATGCTGGCAGCGCGGCTGGCTTTGCCGGTTGCGCCGGTCGAAGCGGTGGGCTGGGAAGGCGATGCGATCGAGGCGCAGGCTTTCGCCTATCTCGCCTTGCGCGCGCGCGCCGGCTTGCCGTTGAGCTTTCCCGGCACCACCGGCGTGCCTCAGCCGCTCACCGGCGGCGTGCTGTTCTACGCGGACCGGAGAACGACGTGACGGACAAGACTCACGAGGCTTTGGTCGGCGATCAATTCGGCGCGCGCGCGGGCGCCTATCTGACCAGCGCTGTCCACGCCCAAGGCGCCGATCTGCAAGCGCTGGCGGCGCTCGTCGCCGGTCAAGCGCAAGCGCGCGTGCTCGATCTCGGCTGCGGCGGCGGCCATGTCAGCTTCACGGTCGCCCCGCATGTGCGCGAGGTCGTTGCCTACGATCTGTCGGCCGAGATGCTGGCGGTCGCGGCACAGGCCGCGACCGAGCGCGGCTTGCGCAACCTTGCGACCCGACAGGGCGTGGCGGAAAACCTGCCTTTCGATGGCGAGAGCTTCGACTATGTCTTCAGCCGGTACAGCGCCCATCACTGGCGCGACTTCGATGCCGGGCTGCGCGAGGCGGCGCGCGTGCTGAAGCCAAGCGGGATTGCGGGTTTCGTCGATGCAATTTCGCCGGCGACGCCGCTGCTCGACACGTTCTTCCAGGCGATCGAGCTGCTGCGCGATCCCTCGCATGTTCGCGACTACACCCGGGCGGAATGGGTTGCCGCGATCATTCGCGCCGGCCTCATTCCCGGCGCGGCCAGCCAGCATCGCGTGCGGCTGGAGATTCGATCATGGCTCGAGCGGATGCGAACGCCGCCGGTTCTGGCGGACGCCATCCGCGCGCTTCAAGCCGTCACCTCGGCGAGCGTCCGGCGGCATTTCGCGATCGAGCCGGACGGCAGCTTTTCGATCGACGCGATGCTGCTTGTGGCCGCCAAGCCGAAAGCTTAGCCGGGAAGGAGCTGCCGCTCGGTCGCGCCGGCTTTGATCGCCTTCTGCAGCTTCTCGAAAGCGCGGACCTCGATCTGGCGGACGCGCTCGCGCGAGATGCCGTATTTGGCCGACAGATCCTCGAGGGTGGTCGGATTCTCGCGGAGACGCCGCTCCTTCAGAATGTCGCGCTCGCGCTCGCTCAGATGCGACATCGCGGTCTTCAGAAGATCGCGCCGCAAGCCCAGCTCCTGCCGGTCGGAGAGCTTGGCTTCCTGGCTGGCCTCGTCGTCGACCAGCCAATCCTGCCATTCGCCCTCGCCGTCGGCGCGCACCGGCGCATTCAGCGACTGATCGGCACCCATCATCCGACGATTCATGCTGACGACGTCGCCTTCCGGCACGTCGAGCTCTTGGGCGATTTTCGCCACATGCTCGGGCGTCAGGTCGCCTTCCTCGATCGCCCGGATCTGACCTTTGAGGCGGCGCAAGTTGAAGAACAGCTTTTTCTGCGCCGCGGTGGTGCCGATCTTCACCAGCGACCACGAATGAAGGATGTATTCCTGCATCGACGCGCGGATCCACCACATCGCATAGGTGGCCAGGCGGAAGCCGCGATCGGGATCGAAGCGCTTGACCGCCTGCATCATTCCGACATTGCCTTCGGAGATCAGCTCGGACAGCGGCAAGCCATAGCCGCGATAGCCCATCGCGATCTTGGCGACCAGGCGCAGATGGCTGGTCACCAGGCGATGCGCGGCCTCGGGGTCTTCGTGCTCGCGCCAGCGCTTGGCGAGCATGTATTCCTCGTCGGCCGCGAGCATCGGAAACCGACGGATTTCTTGCAGATACCGCGCCAGCGCGCCTTCCGACGCAATGCTGGGAAGGGCAGGGGTTGTCGCCATCGTCGAAATGCTACTCAAACCCCCGGGGGCTGTCCAATTCAGGTCTTTCCAAGACCTCGACCAAGCGCGCGATGTCGGCGGGTAAGGGCGACGAGAATTCCATATAGTCGCCGCTCGCCGGGTGACGGAAGCCGATCAAATTCGCGTGCAGCGCTTGACGCGGGAACGCGCGCGCTTCATCCGGCAAGCCGCTGGCACGTCCGCGCCCATAGGTCTGGTCGCCGATCAGCGGGTGGCCGATATTGGTCAGGTGGACGCGAATCTGATGCGTCCGTCCGGTCGCCAGCCGGCATTCGACCAGCGCTGCCCGCAGCCCGAGGGCGCGCAGCACCCGGTAATGGGTCACCGCTTCCTTCCCGCCACCCGACACCACCGCCATCTTCTTGCGATTGACCCGGCTGCGGCCAATGCGGGTCGCGATCGTGCCCGCGCGCGGGCTGGGCACGCCGCGCACCACCGCAAGATAAGAGCGCGTGAGGCGGTGCGCGGCAAAATCGGCGCTGAGCTTTTGCTGCGCGCGCTCGGTCTTTGCCACCAGCATCAGGCCGCTGGTGTCTTTGTCGATGCGATGGACGATGCCCGGCCGCCGGACGCCGCCGATGCCGGCAAGGCTGTCGCCGCAATGGGCGAGCAGCGCGTTTACCAAGGTATGGTCGGGATTGCCGGGCGCCGGATGGACGACCAGACCGGCGGGCTTGTCGAGCACGATCAGGTCGTCGTCCTCGAACCGGATATCGAGCGCCATCGCTTGCGGCAGCGGCCGGTCGGCGACCGGCGCCGGCAAATCGACGACGAAGCTCTGGCCCCCTTTGACCCGCAGCGA
>DATLUE010000278.1:0-10596 GCA_035533255.1 Allostellaceae bacterium
GTGGTGATCTGCCTCGACGGCCATCCGATGGCCAAGCAAGGCCGCGCCGGGCCGGCTTTGTGCGTCTCGGCGCTGGGCTCGTTCTTCGCCGGCTGCGTCAGCGTCGGCGTGATCGCGCTGTTCTCGCCGCCGCTCGCCATGATCGCGCAGAGCTTCGGGCCGGTCGAATACGCCTCGATGATCGTGCTGGCGCTGGTCGCGGTATCGGTGATCACCAGCGAGGATGCGGTCACCACGATCGCGATGGCGGTGCTGGGCTTGCTGCTCGGCACGATCGGCACCGACGTCTCGACCGGGCTGATGCGCTTCACCTTGGGATTCCATCAGTTCGATGACGGGCTGAATTTCGTCGCGGTCGCGGTCGGGCTCTTCGCGCTGGCGCAGATCACCGCCAATCTCGGCGCCAAGACCACGCGCGTCCTCGCCGGCAAGGTAACCGGCCTCATTCCGACGCGCGCCGACCTCAAGGCGGCCTGGGGAGCGATCTGGCGCGGCACCGCGCTCGGCTCGGCGATCGGCATTTTTCCCGGCACCGGACCGCTGATCGCGTCCTTTGCCTCCTACAGCATGGAGCGGCGGCTCGCCAAAGACCCGACGCGCTTCGGCCAAGGCGCGATCGAGGGCGTCGCCGGTCCCGAATCCGCCAACAACGCCGCGACCTTCACGCATTTCATTCCGATGCTGACGCTCGGCATTCCCGCCGGCGCGCCGATGGCGTTGATGCTCGCCGCGCTGATGATCCAGGGCATCACCGCCGGCCCGCAGCTCATGACCCAGCACGCCGATCTGTTCTGGGGCGTGATCGCCAGCATGTTCATCGGCAATGCGATGCTGCTGGTGCTGAACTTGCCGCTGGTCGGGCTGTGGATCCGGCTGCTCGCCGTGCCCTATCGCTTCCTTTATCCGCTCGTGCTGGTGTGCTGCTGCATCGGCGTCTACAGCGTCAACAACTCGGCTTTCGACGTGCTGTTCGCCGCCGGGGTGAGCCTCATCGGCTTTCTCTTCGTGAAGCTCAAATGCTCGCCGGCGCCGCTGATCCTCGGCCTCATCCTCGAGCCGATGCTGGAAGAGAATTTCCGCCGCGCCTTGCTGATCTCGCGCGGCGACGCCTCGGTATTCGTCACCCAGCCGATCAGCCTCGCGATCTTGGTCGCGACCGCGGCGCTGCTGGTGGTGTTCTGCGCACCGGCCTTGCGCCGCAGGGCGATGCAGGGCGCGGAAGAAGGGATCGACTAGCCGGCCGCGCGCAGCCTCGCGATCTCGTTCTTCACCGCATCGAGCGTTGTTCGGTTGCGCGGATCGGCCGTGAGCCCGGAGCGCGCGAGCCTCTGCGCCGAAACGGTGCATCCCGCACACGGCTGTATCCCGCGCGCGGCTTGCCAAGTCGCGTTCCGCCGCGCGATACTTTGCATCAATTGCGTCAAGGACGCGCCAACGGGAGGACAACACGACGATGGCCGACGCCACGCCTAATCGCATCGACGTTCATCACCACATCTCGCCGCCCGGCTACATCGCCGAGCTCGATCCCAAGGGCATCCTGACGCGCGAGACGCGCGCGTGGACGCCGCAGCAATCGATCGATCTGATGGACCAGGGCGGCATTCAGGTCGCGCTGACCTCGATCACCACGCCGGGCCTGTGGTTCGGCGATGCGATGGCCGCGAAGAAACTCGCGCGGCTCTGCAACGATTACGCCGCCGGGCTGGTCGCGGACCATCCCAAGCGCTTCGGCATGTTCGTCAACCTGCCGATGCCCGATATCGCGGCGAGCCTCAAGGAGATCGAGTACGGCCTCGACGTGCTGAAGGCCGATGGCGTGGTGTTCTTCACCAGCTATGGCGATAAATGGCTGGGCGACCCGGCGTTCGATCCCGTGTTCGACGAGCTCAACCGCCGCAAGGCGGTGGTCTATACCCATCCGACGACCGCGACCTGCTGCACCAACCTGCTGCACGGCATCGGCGATCCGATCATCGAATATGGCACCGATACGACGCGCTGCATCGCGCAGATCGTGCTCACCGGCCGCGCCGCGCGCTTCGCCGATATTCGCTTCATCTGGTCGCATGGCGGCGGCACGATGCCGTTCCTGCTCGTGCGCTTCACGCGGGCCGCGAAGGGACAGTTCAAGAATAATCTGCCGAAAGGCTTCCTCCACGAGGCGCGTCGCTTTTACTACGACACCGCCGCGGTCTACGCCCGGGCGCCGCTATTGGCGTTGCGCGAAGCGGTCACGCTCGAGCAGATCGTGTTCGGCACCGACGTGCCGTGGGGCGATCCGGCCGAGATCGCGAAGGACGTGGCCGAATGCGGCGTCTTCAGCGCCGACGAGCTGCGCAAGATCGATCGCGACAACGCGCTGCGCATCCTGCCGCAATTCTGCTGAGGGCCGAGGCGATCATGGCAGAAGAACTGCGCCGCATCGATGTCCATCACCACATCGCGCCGCCCGCTTACCTTGCGGCGGTCGGCAGCGAGGTTGGGCCGCCGCTGCAGAAATGGTCGCTCGCCAAATCGCTCGAAGATATGGACGAGGGCGGGGTCGCCACCGCCATCGTGTCGGTGACGCAGCTTTCGATGCGTCTCGACAGGCGCGACGCGTTGCGCGCATTGGCTCGGAGCTGCAACGATTTTGCGGCACGGCTGGTCGCGGATCATCGCGGCCGCTTCGGCATGTTCGCCGCGCTGCCGATGCCCGATATCGATGCCAGTCTCGAAGAGATCGCATACGGCATGGATGTGCTGAAGGCCGACGGCGTTGGCCTCTACACCAGCTATCGCGACAAATGGCTGGGCGATCCGGCGTTCGATCCGGTGCTCGCCGAGCTCGATCGCCGCAAGGCCGTCATTTACGTCCATCCCGCGACGCCGGATTGCTGCGTCAATCTCGTCCCCGGCATGCAGGACGCGAATATCGAATACGGCACCGACACGACGCGCGCGATCGCGCGGATGATCTTCGGCGGCGCGGCGCGACGCTTTCCCAATATCCGCATGATCTGGTCGCATGCCGGCGGCACCATGCCGTTCCTGATCGAGCGCTTCATGCGCACAGCGACCTTCCCGGAATTCCGCAAGCTTCTGCCCGGCGGCTTCCTGCCCGAGGCGCAGCGCTTCTATTACGACACGGCGCAGGCCTCGAACAAAGTCGCGCTGACCGCGGCGCGGATGGTGATCCCGCCCTCGCATTTCGTCTTCGGCACGGATTACCCCTATCGCGGCGCGCTCGAGCATGTCGAGGGCTTGCGGCAATCGGGCGTGTTCGACAATTGGGAGCTGCGCGGCATCGATCGCACCAATCTCTCGGGCATTCTGCCGCAATACGCCAACGACCGGCAGGTCGGCGCGGAGGGACGGCTCAGCGCGTCAGCGTCCGCCAGCGCAGCAGCCGGCGCTCGGTCATGACCAGCGCCTGGTTGGTGAAGAGGCCGAGCACGCCGAGCACGATGATGCCGGCATAGAGCTCGGGGCTGCGGAAGCTGCGCTGCGCCATCAGGATGTTGAAGCCGAGGCCGGTTTGCGCGGCCTGCATTTCGGTCACGACGGCGAGGATCAGCGCGATCGCGAGGCTCACGCGCACGCCCGCGAAAATGTCGGGCAGCGCGCTCGGCAGCGCCACTTTCCAGATGAACGCGACGGATTTCATCCGCATCGCCGCCGCCATCTCGGCAAGCTGCGGCTCGACGCTGCGGAAGCCGTGATAGGCGCCGAGCAGCACCGGCCAGAGCGCGCCGAAGGCGATCACGGTCACCGCCATCTTGCTGGTGAGGCCGAGGAACAGGATCGCCGGCGGAATGATCGCCGAGGCGGGCAGGGGGCGCAGGAATTCCAAGAGCGGCTCGAGATAGGCGCGCACGGGGCCCGAGCGTGCGATCGCCGCACCGAGCAACACGCCGACCAGCGAGGCCAGCACCCAGCCGTAAAACATGCGCAAGGCGGTTGCCGCCATCGGCCGCCACAGATCGCCGCGCTCTTCCATCGCAACGAGGGCGGCGAAGGTCCGCGTCGGCGAGGGGAAGAACACCGGCGAGATCAGTCGCGCGTCGGCCGCGATCTGCCAGAGATAGATCACCGCCGCCGCAAAGGCGACCGCGGCGAGCTTGAGCATGATCCCCCGGCCCCTCATCGCGCGCCGCCGGTCTGGTAGCGCTGCAACCAGCGGCGATCGATGGTCGTCAGCAAGCGGTTGAATGCCCAGCCGGCGAATCCGACCCAGAGCAACTGCGCCCACATCAGCTCGGGCCGCAGCGATTGCGCGGCGATGATCATGCCGTAGCCGAGGCCTTGCGGGTTGAGCACGATCTCGACCGTGACCGCGACCACCAGCGCGACACCGGCGCCGACCCGGATGCCGACCGCGATCCGCGCCATCGCCGCCGGCAGCACGATCCGCCGCATGCGGCTGAGCGCCGGCATCTCCAGCATGCGCGCGACCTCGATCAGCCGCGGCTCGATCCCGCGCACCGCCGAGACGGTCACGATCAGCACCGGCCAGACGCAGGCGAACACGATGACCAGCACCTCCATTCGCACGCCAAAGCCGTAGATCAGCAGCGCCAGCGGAATGAGCGCCACCGCCGGCACCGGGCGGATGGTGTCGAGCGTCGGCCCGATCACCGCTTCGAGCACCGGCGAGAGGCCGATGAGGATGCCGAGCGCGATGCCGATGACGGTGCCGATGGCGAGGCCGAGCAGCGCGGTCTGGAAGGTTTGCGCGGTCTCGAGCAGCAGGCTGCCGTCGAGCAGCGCGTTCCAGCCGGCAACCGCGATCGCGCTCGGCTGCGACATGGTATCGGGCGGCAAGGTGCCGACCCGCGCGCCGATTTCCCACAGCGCCACCAGCACCACCGGTATCAGCAGCCCGCGGAAACGCGCCAATTTCATTCGGCGGCTTCCCGGATCGGAAAATCGGGAATGTTCGCGAGCTTCGTCTTCGGCACTTTCAGATTGAAGAGCTTGGCCGCGTTGAGGCCGAGGATGTTGCGCTTCTGCTGCTCGTTGAGGAACGGCAAATTGGCGATCGAATTGGGCGGGTTAAAGTCCCAATGCGGCCAGTCCGACGAGAACAGCAATTGGCTTTCGGCATTGACCGCCTTGAAGGTCGCCGCGGTGAGATCGAGATTGCTGGTCTCGAGCGGCTGCGAGGTGAAGAACATGTCGCGCATGTAATCGCTCGGCCGGCGCTTCAGCAGCGGCGCTTCCGAGCTGCGCATCAGATATTCGGAATCGAGCCGCTGCATCAGGAACGGCACCCAGGCGAGGCCGCTCTCGATCCAGATCACCTTCAATTTCGGGAACCGCTCGGGCAAGCCGTTGAGGATCCAGTTGGTCATGTGCAGGATGCTGAAATGCACGAACGAGATCGCGTGCATGCCGATGAAGCGGTTGATCTGCATCATCGACGGATCGCCCCAGTAATAGCCGGCATGGAAGGCAAGCGGCTTGCCGGTCTCCTCGATCGCGCGATAGAGCCTCATGTACTGGTTGTGATGCACCGGCTTGTAGCGCGTCGCGGTGATGCAGAAGCCGATCACGCCCGGCTTGTCGCCGAATTCCTTGATCGCGGCGAGACAGGCCTCGGGCTCGCAGAACGGAAGATAGACCAGCATCTTCATGCGCGATTGCTGCGGCAGAATCTTGTCGGTCATCCAGCGGTTGAACGCCTTGCCCAGCATCACCTCGACATCGGGCTGCGGATGCATGCCGAGTTGCAGCATCGGCGTCGGGAACACGATCATATAATCGATGCCCATCGAGTCCATCGCGCGCTCGGTCAGCTCGACCTGGCGATGCTTGGTCTTGCTGCTCGAGGTCTCGCCCTGCATGTGGTCGTGCGGGATGCGGCCGAACACGTCCTGATAGCTCATGCCGCCGGCGATGTTCATCAGCGCGGTGCCGCCGCCGCCGGCGCGATCGCGGAAGGATTGCGCCCATTGGCGATAGACATCGCTGTCGAGCAGGTCGGTGATCTCGTTCCAGAACGCGACCTCGGTCACATGCGCGTCGACATCGACGATGAAATAATCTTTGAGCTTCTGCGCGTCCTTGGCGGCATGGGCGAGAATGTCGCGCGTGTCGGTGCGAACCGTGATCCGCGGCAATTCGCGCACCGCGGACTTGCCCGTGCTTTTTCGCTCGCCGCCGGCGGCCGCGGGCTTGCGGCCGGCGCCGTTGTTGCTGCGCTTGGGCGGCTGGAGCATCACTTCCGCTGTGGCAAAAGCTTCAGCGCGTTGTCGCGCTCGATCGCCTTGAGATCGCCGTCGGAGAAGCCGCATCCGCGCAAGCCTTGGACGTGGTCCTCGGCGTTGCGATAGGGGAAGTCGGTGCCGAACAGAAGCTGCGAGATCGCGATGAATTTCGTGATCGACGACATGGCATAGGGATGCGAGGCCTGCGCGGTATCGTAATAGAAGCGTTTCAGATAGTTGATCACGCCCTCGGGCACCGAATCCGCGATCTTCTTGTCGGTCAGCGGATGGCGGGTGTAGCGCTCGAGGATGTAGGGCATCGTCCCGCCGGCATGCGAGAAGATGAATTTGATGTCCTGGAAGCGGTGCGCCGCGCCGCTGAACAGCATCCGCGCGATCGCGCGTGCGGTGTCGGTGCCGAATTCGATCATCGAATCGTTCACTTCCGGCATCATCATATTGGCCGTGCAGGTCGGCGCCATCGGGTGGGTGTAGATCACCGCCTTGCGCCGGTTGAGCTCCTCGAACAGCGGAAAGTAGTAGGGGTCGCCGAGCCATTTGTCGCCGATATTGGTCATCATGTTGATGCCGTCGGCCTTCAGCGTGTCGAGCGCGTATTCAAGCTCTTTGAGGCTGGCCTCGATATTGAGAATCGGCAGCACCGCGAAGACGCCGAAGCGGCCGGGATGATCGCGGCCCTGCTTCGTCATGAACTCGTTCCATTCGCGCGCCTGCTTGATCGCAGCGGCTTGATCGCTCGGCCAGACGACGATCGGGTGGTTGAGCGACAGTACCGCGGTCGCGACGCCGTTCTTATCCATGTCGTCGATCGACATGGCGGCGGTCCAGTCCTTCATGTGCGGCGGCACCGCGCGGCGGCCGTTGGCGATCGTGCCGGCGGGCGTCGGATGATGATGAACGTCGATGCGGAATGGCTGGGCCATGATGTCCTCCCGAATTTCTTGTCGCGCCGACTATATGAAGCGCGCCCGATAGGGTCAAACGCGGATCTCACACCGCGCTTTCCTTTGCCGCGAGACCGGCATAGGGTTGGCGGCAACGAAGTTCGTAAGCCGGGAGGTTATCCGATGCGTCGGGCAATGCTGATCGCATGCGCTATTATTTCGATTCTGGCCGGCGGCCCGGCGCGGGCCGACGCGCCGCTCAAAATCAGGACCGGCTGGATCACGGTGCCGACCTCGCTCGCGCCGATCCTGTTCGCCAAGCCCGAGCTGGCCAAGCATTACGGCAAGACCTACACGGTCGATGCGGTGCATTTCGAGGGCACGGCGCCGATGATCACCGCCATCGCCACCGGCGATCTCGACATTGCCGAGCTGGCCTTCGCGTCGTTCGGGCTGGCCATCCAGAACGGCCACATGACCGACCTCCGCATCATCGCGGACGAGCTGCAGGACGGCCACCCCGGCTATCTGTCGAATGGATTCCTGGTGCTGAAGGACGGTCCGATCAAGACCATCCACGATCTCAAAGGGAAGACGCTCGCGACCAACGTCATCGGCGCCGGCACCGACATCGCCACCCGCGCCTATCTTCGCCGCATCGGTCTCGAAGCCGGCCGCGACTACAACGTCGTCGAGACCAATTTCTTCACCATGATTCCGTTCTTGACCTCGGGCAAGGCGGACATGGTCACGACCATCCCCAACATCATGAACGATCCGAAGGCGCTCGCCGTCGCTCGGCCGCTCTTCACCTTGCGCGACGCGATGGGCGGTCCGACCCAGATCCTGTTGCGCGTTGCCCGCGCCGCTTACATCGAGAAACATCGCGCGGCGCTGGTCGATTATTTCGAGGACGAAATCCGCGCGCTGCATTGGTACCTCGATCCCGCGAATCACGACGCGGCGGTGACGATCGTGTCGAACTTCACCCATATTCCGAAAGCCGCGCTGGAGCCTTGGCTGTTCACCCACAAAGACACCTATCGCGATCCGAACGATCTGCCGGACCTTGCCGCGCTGAAGCGCAATCTCGCGGTGCAGAAAGAAGCGGGCTTCCTCAAGATCGATGTCGACCCGGATAAATTCGCCGATCTCAGCCTCGTCCAGGAGGCGGGCAAGCGGGTGAACGGGAAGTAGCTCGAACGCTCATCGTCCGCGGCGAGGTCGCTTGCCGATCGCGGCGATTTTGCACTTGATTTCGTTCATGATTTGTTCTAAGATGGCGGTTTCTTTGCCTCGGGAGGCGCTAAGGTGGAGGCCGGACGGCAGATCGGCGCGCGCGGTCGCAAAGGCAGCGCGCCACGGGTGATCGTCAATCCCGAGCGGCTTGAGCTGACGCTCGGCGACCTTGTCGCCAAATCGACAGTGGACCTATCTGAAGCCATTGTGGCAAAAGGTCTTTCACAAAAATTACGAAACGAACCCAATTCGCGTTTTTGGTGTATTCGCGCCGCCGCGGTGCCGCTACCGCGCCTCGCCGCCGGGAAAGATCGCCTGGCGGCCGAGTTGTTGCCAGGCCATCGGCGCGCTGCATTTCTCCGCGGCCTGATTGGGCGGGAGCTTCTGGTCCCAGAACGCGGCAACGAAGCGCTGGCCGGTGATGGCGTCGCTCGCCGGCGAGACCAGCCACAGCAGCGGCGTGACCATGATACCCGGCTGGATGAGCTTGAGCTTTTCTTCGGCCGAGAAATTGTCGCCGACAAGGCGCGTGTTCACCGGTCCGCCCGGCACCAGGATGTTGACCGTGACGCCGGTGCCGGCGAGCTCCTCGGCCATGATGCAGCAATGCGCCTCGTTCGCCGCTTTCGATCCGCCATAGGGCAGCATGCCGCGCCGCCACATCGAATCGAGGCTGGTGGTGACGTTGATCACGCGGCCCCAGCCTTGCTCCACCATCGGCTCGACCGCCGCGCGCGTCATGAGGAACGGCGCCACGGTGTTGACTTCGATGATGCGCCGGAAATCCGCCGGCTCGACTTTGCGGAAATCGCCGGTCGGCGAGGCGCCCGGGCGCACCGTGTTGGGGCCGACGCCGGCATTGTTGATGAGGATGTCGAGCCGGCCGAAGCGATCGAGCGTCGCGGCGACGATGCGGTCGGCGGTCTCGTCGCGTCCGACATCGGCGGCGATGGTCTCGAGCCGGCCGCTTGCATCCTCGCCGGCGCCGGCGACCAGCGCGGCGAGGCTCGCCGCGTCGATGTCGTTCGCCATCACGCGATGCCCGGCGCCGAGCAGGCCTAACGCCATCGCGTGGCCGATGCCGTGCGCCGCGCCGGTGACGATCGCGACCTTGCCCGTTGACGATGCACTCATGGCCGATCCTCCCTTGCAGCGGCCCGTGCGATCTGGTCGTTGCCCGCCTTGTCGCAACCGGGCCGCTATGACATCCTCGGTGCGCTTTCGACGAATGGCAAGGGAGAAGCGCATGGCCGCGCCGCATCGCATCGACGTTCATCACCATGTCACGCCGCCGAGCCTCGTCACCGAGAAGATTCGCGCCGGCGCGGGCGGCGGCCCGACCTATGGCTGGACCTTGCAGAAGACCCTCGACGACATGGAGCAGGGCGACGTGCGCGGCGTCGTCATCTCGCTGCCGCATCCGGTCGATGTCTGGCCGAACCCCAAGGACACGCGCGGCATCACCCGCGAATGGAACGATTACGTCGCGATGCTGGTGCACGATCATCCCGGCCGCTTCGGCCAGTTCGCGATGCTGCCGATCCTCGACATCGAGGGCAGCCTGCGCGAGATGGACTACGCCTATGACGTGCTGAAGGCCGACGGCATCAATCTGATGACCAATATCGGCGACAAATGGCTCGGCGATCCTTACTACGATCCGATCTTCGAGGCGCTCAACCGCCGTAAGGCTGTGGTCTATACCCATCCGGCCGTGCCGCATTGCACCGCCGGCGTGCTGCCCGAGATCCGCGACGCGGTGATCGAATTCGGCACCGATACGACGCGCGCGATCGCGCGCATGCTGTTCAACGGCGCGGCCGCACGCTATCCCGATATCCAATGGATCTGGTCGCATGCCGGCGGCACCGCGCCGTTCCTGACCGAGCGGCTCGTGCGCTTTGCGGCGACCGAGAAGGGCATGGCGGCCCGGGTTCCCGACGGCGTTCTGAACTATATGAAGCGCTTCTATTACGATACGGCGCAGGCGGCGCACCCTTATGCGCTCGCCTCGCTGATGCGCCTCGTCGCGATCACGCAGGTCGTGTTCGGCACCGATTTCCCATGGCGCAGCGCGGCCGAGACCGCGCAGCAACTCAAGGATTACGGCTTTTCCGCCGACGAGCTGCGCGCGATCGACAGCGGCAATGTCGAGCGCCTGCTGCCGCGCTGGGGGCGCTAGCAGTACTCTCGCGATGTTCTCATGCCTTGCCCAACCACGGATGCCTGATCAATTACGCTATCGGCCTCTCGTGTCATGT
>DATLUE010000279.1:0-6186 GCA_035533255.1 Allostellaceae bacterium
ACAACTGACGAGCAAGCGCCACTTGTCGTACGCTGTCGTAGCAGGGACAAGGTGGGCGCCTCCAGCAGTTTCGAGATCGGCGACCAGACCGATCGTATGTTGGCGCGGTTGATCGCGAGTCCTCTCTTCAAGGAAACGCCAGCGGCATTGCAATCCAAGCTAACTGCAATGTTGAATACGACGTCGGCGGCCGTGGGACGACGCGACGCTCCACGCCGCGGGTCAGGCCGCCAATCACCTGAATATTCGCGCCGCGCCTTCGAGGGTCTCATTCTTCGCGCTGCCAATGTCGTGTTCGCGACGACAAATTCCGGTGAGATCGAACGCCTGATCGATGAGCGCGGACAGTTCGACTGGTCGATTGTGGAGGAGGCTGGAAAGGCGACCGGGAGCGAGCTGTTGTCTCCGCTCCTGCTGTCCCACCGGCGCCTGATGATCGGCGACCACAAGCAACTACCTCCCTATCGATCCGACGAGATGAAGCAACTCCTGGAGAATCCCGAGGATGTTCGCAAGGTCGTCCGAATCGCTGGCGATCTCATAAGCCGATCGTTACGCGACCCCGATATGGAAGAACTGCTCGATGAAATCGAGGAGGAAAATGCTGATCTCGCTCCGCTGTGCGCGGACGCCATCAATACGATGATGCTTTTTGAAACGTTGGTCGAACGCGAGTTCACACGGCAGGCGGGAAAGCGGCCGGGTCGACCGATCGCTCGTCGTCTGGAGACCCAGCATCGCATGCATCCAGCGATTGCTCGCATCGTTTCCCACTGTTTCTACGAAGACCGCCTCTCAACGGATCCTAAGCGCGAAAAGAAGTTCTTGGCCGAAGCGCCGCCATTTCAAAGCGTCGACCCTAGCCGACTCCCCGCCGAGCCCGTGGTCGTGGTCAATATGCCCTACTTGCAGGAGCAAATCGGCCAACGGGAAGGAGACCAACGGCCACCGTGGCGCAACGCCAGCGAGGCAACAGCCGTCGTCAATGCACTGGCGCTGCTGCAAGTAGACCCCGCCGCCAAGAAGCCACCGACACTGGCGGTGCTGTCGCCCTACGCGCGGCAGGTGACGCTTCTTGACCGCGAGATCGAAGCCGCGCGATCCGGCAGATTGGCGAATCTCAACAGCTTCCAGACGGCGACGCGGAGCGGATCCTTCTGCAGCACCGTTGATTCCTTTCAAGGAAGCGAGGCGGATGTGGTCGTTGTTTCCCTGGTTCGGAACAATCAGCACACGTCACCGGCTAAGGCTCTCGGCTTCTTGCGCGATAGCCGACGCATGAACGTCCTCCTCAGTCGAGCGCGATGGAAGTTGGTGCTCGTGGGGAGCCTTCGCTTCATCGAAACTGTCCGCGAAGCAATGACCGGCGATGATATCGAGAAATACAAATTCCTCTCGAAGCTCATGCACGCCGTTGAGACAGGACGCCGCGCTGGCGAGGTTTCAGTCTTGTCTCCCGCAACGCTCGGAGGATGATGATGAGCGTCGTCCGAGTTGCCGTCCCGGTGTTCCGCGGAAAGCGTCGCTTTCATCTTTTGAAAGGCAGACCGTGGAGCCCTGTCGAACATCTCATACTCCAGGCTGTTGCAACTGAAGCCCGCACGGCGGCGGCACTGGCGGAGCGCTCGGCGCTGCCAAAGCGGCTCGTGATCGAGGCCCTCATTCGTTTGATGCGCGCCGACTGGGTCGAACTCGCGCCTCAGGCAAGCGGAACCATCTTCAGGGCCACGGCAGGCGGACACGAGAAGGCGAGCCTAGACGAATTGCCAAATGTGCCGAAGGCGATGACGCGATGGATGACCTTCGTCATTGACCGCGTGATAGGCATGACGTTTCGCGGGCGCGAGTTGCCGATATTCGAGCGGCACGTCGTTCAGCAACGAGCAGAGCAAGAGCCCATCGTCTGGCTGGAGCCATCGGCGGAAATTCTCCGCGAAGAGCTGCGCGCGGTGTTTGCAGCTTTGCTCGAGGAAGACGAAACCATCGTCGACGTTGACGCCGCCGGCGACCGGCTCGCCGAGCGTTACGCGCTAATCCTCGTGAGAAACGGCAAGCCAGAGGGCCTGCCAAAATCCGCCTCCCCGCTTGAAGCTGCCGTCATTGAGGCCGCCGAGAAAGCGACAGCGGCGGCGCCTTCATCGGAGTCGCTGAGCGTTCGTTCCACTGCTACACCGCGCCGCCTTGACGGTGCCGCGTCGGCGCCCCGTCAGATCTCGTTTCAATCCAGCGACTTGATCCTTGGTGGAAGTGCCCATGAGACCGCTTTTACCAATTTGATCAAGCGAGCCCGCGAGCGCGTGATCATTCATTCTACGTTCGTTTCGGAGAGCAGCCTGCAGTACGCGCTGCCGCTGATCATCGATGCAGCCCGGCGCGCGGTTCGAGTCGACATCTTATGGGGAGAAAACGAGGACAAGCCCGAGGCGATAGCGACGAGGAAAGTTCTTGCAGACGCTCGCGCAAAGCTCGCCGGATCTTCGCTTGACAGCCTTGTCACGATTCATCCCTTTTCCACCCATTCACATGCCAAGATATTGGTCGCCGACGACAGTCAGACGGGGCGAGACGTTGCGATCGTCGGATCTTGCAACTGGCTTTATTCCGGCTTCAAAAGCTTCGAAGCGTCCGTCAGGCTCCGCGATCCAGAGATCGTCGCAGACGTGCTGGACATCTTGTCAGATTTGTCGTGCGGCCGAGATGGATTGTGGAAGCCGTTGACGATTCATCTTGCGACGCTGGCTCGGGAAGTCCGCTCTCGTCCCCGTTTGGCGGGCGTCCGAACAGAAGGATGTTTGGTGCTTGGCGCGCAGCATGGCCATTTTGTTCGCGAGGCAAGAGACCGCGCTCAGAAGCGTATCCTCGTCGCAAGTCGTCGCCTCGGCGTAGCCGCCAAGCAAGCTATCATTATTCCAGCAGTTGCTGCGGCTCGTGACAGGCGAGGAATTGAGACGCAGGTTTTCTTTGGTCGACCATCCGGTCAGATGACGGGTATCGTCGCGGCAGAGATGACGTTGGATGCCGGAAAGGCGGGTGTGCAGGTCCGCTCGGTGCACGAGCCTCGGCTGCATGCCAAGATACTCGCGTGGGACGACGACTCAGCAGTAGTTACGAGTCAGAACTGGCTGTCCGCAGATCCGGGGCACAACTCGCCACTACAGGAAGTCGGCGTTTTCCTGAAAGGAGGCCGTATCGCCGACAACATTATCACGACGTTTTTGAACGCTCGTCGATATTGAGACCTATCCGCCCTCGGAGGCAATCCGCCGGAAGCAGCCTTGCTTAAGACCGGTGCTCGGCCGTTGGTTCAATTGTCGCTTTGTGCGGCGGTCCCGCGCTGGTTGGCCATATAAATCGCGGAGGCAAAGTGTACCACTGAACCGGCTGTACGCTGCGCTGTGACAGCGGCGCAAAAGTGTACCGGTCCTTGTAATACCAAGTCTCTGAAATTGTGACTCCTGCGGCCGATTCCCGAATCGGGGTCGATGTGATTCAACATGGCGAACAGCCTTTGGAGGGTTTGCCATGTCCACTCCGGTTCCGCTTCGCTCGGATTTTGAGGCAGTTGATCTGCGCAGGCTTGCGAGGGGATCGCGTGATCCCGATCAGACCCGGCGTCTTTTGGCGCTGGCCGAGATTTATGAAGGGGGCGCACGCTCGGTCGCGGCGCGGGTCGGTGGCGTCGGGTTGCAGATCGTGCGTGACTGGGTTGTCCGTTTCAACGCCGACGGTCCTGATGGTCTTTTGAATGGCAAGGCGCCGGGCGCTCCCAGCCTTCTCAACGACGATCAGCGCCAGGCGCTGCGGCAGGTCGTGGAGGACGGCCCGATCCCGGCCATCCATGGCGTCGTGCGCTGGCGCCTCATCGATCTGGCGCAATGGATTTTCGAGGAGTTCAGGGTCTCGATCTCCAAGCAGACGCTCAGCCGGGAGCTGCGAGCCATGGGGTTCCGCAAGCTCTCGGCGCGGCCGCGCCATCATGCGCAAGACGAGGAGGCCGCAGCGGATTTTAAAAAAGTTTCCGCGCCATCGTGGAGGAAACTGCCGCACAGCAGGCTTACGGCAAACCGATAGAGATTTGGTTCCAAGATGAGGCTCGGGTCGGGCAAAAGAACAAGATCACTCGGAGATGGGCGAAACGCGGGACGCGACCCTCTGCGCCGCACGACCAGAGAACGGCGTCAGCCTATATTTTCGGCGCAATCTGTCCGGCCGAAGGAAAAGGCGCCGGGCTCGTCCTACCCTCCTGCAACAGCGAGGCGATGGCCTTGCACCTTGAGGAAATCTCGCTTGCGGTCGCGCCTGGGGCGCACGCCATCCTCGTCCTCGATCAAGCGGGATGGCATGTCTCGAAGAAGCTGCTGGTTCCCGGCAACATCACGCTCTTGCCGCTGCCGCCGAAATCACCCGAACTCAATCCGGTGGAGAACATTTGGCAGTACATGCGCGACAACTGGCTCTCGAACCGCGTCTTCAAATCCTACGACGACATCCTCGACCACTGCTGCTTCGCATGGAACAAGCTAATCGATATGCCCTGGAAAATCATGTCCATCGGAACGCGTGAATGGGCATACCGGTCATGATCATCAAGACTTGGTATAAGCCGTCTCGATGCCGTTGATCGGCATTGAGGGGCTGGAAGGATGTTCACAGTGGAACTTTATGCCAAGATCAGACACGCAGTGATGATTGATGGGCTGAGCCGCAGGGAAGCGGCGAAGCGATTTGTGGTTCACCGCAATTCGATCACGAAGATGCTGAGTTTTTCAGTTCCGCCCGGATACTGTCGGCGCGAACGGCCGACATCCAAGAAGCTCCGAGCGCTTTTTTTGAACGCTACCGCTTCTCCAGGCGTGGCCGATTTCGGGTTCTTTGGGCGTGGCTGCTGGATCGACCAGCCGATCGCCTTCAAAGCCTCCCAGCCCCGTTGGGGCGCGACCGACTTGAGGCCGAGTTCGCCAGCCATCCAGGCTGCCACCTTGCGGCTCGACCACAGACCGCCATCGGTCGCCGACTCGCCGAGGCGATCGCGCAACTTCGCCAGCAGCTCCGGCTCCAGGATCGTCGCCACAGCGCCATTGCGGTGGCGCAAATCACCAAGAGCCTCAGGTCCCTTGGCGTTGTAGCGCACGAGCAATTGTTCGATCCATCGCTCGCCAAATGCTGTCGTCTCTGACACTTGCGCAACGGTGTGACCACGCGCCAAAAGTCAGATCACCTGGAAATGCCGCGATGCGGCGGCATCTTGACACCCCACGTAGCGCTCCTCCAACTCCTCAACACTCGAATGCTCATAGACCGTCGCCATGTGTCAGCCTCCCAACTCATGGCGCACCAGCATAACTGCTTCGCAAGCCTGCGTGAATCCCCCCTGTCCAACGTCGAGTCAATCAGCCGGAAACCGTATCATTCAACCATTAGCACCTCGCCCGAGATCGGCAGATGCAGAGCAAGCCGGATCCGCTTCGGCGCCGGCGTCGTCGCCCTGACTGCGTCGCCATAGAGGCGCAATTGACCGGCGTGCTTTCTCGCTTGATCGAGCCGCTGAGTTCGAGCGCCGGGGAAGCTTTTATGGTCGACGACAATGATGGCGTCGGTCGTCTCGACGAAGACATCAATGCGACCGGACAGGGTGCGATCGCCCATGTGGTAAGTGATCGGAGCCTCGCGGCGCAGCACGGCCCCCGGCCATCGCGTACCGACGAAGGTGCGGAAGCGCGATCCCATGATCACGACGTCCTTAGGATCGAGTCCGGTCACGCCCCACGCATCGAGCAGGCGCTTGGCTAGCGCATTACGGCGCCCGTCGTCCCACGTCGGGTCGTCTGCGGCAAGGAAACGGTGAAGTGCCTCGCCGACGCGATCCATATCCGGGGAGCCCGCGAACGGCAGGCGGGCGCCGAGGTCGATCTCCTCGATGATCCTCGCGTCATCGACGGCCGCCTCGCCGCTCGGTTTCAAGGCGAGCGGCGGGAACGTCTTTCGCTCCACATCCGGGCCGGCGAAAGCTTTCGATGGCGCTGCGAGAGCCGTCCCTTCGTCGGGGAGGGGCGCAGCAACGTATCCATCCGCTTTGCACCCCAGGTAAAGGCCGACCTTTTCTGAAGGCGCGTTATGCCGCCTTTGCTTGGGGCTGGTGTTGGAGCTTCCAATGCCAGGGCAATAATTCGCCGATGCGTTTTGCTG
>DATLUE010000280.1:0-3781 GCA_035533255.1 Allostellaceae bacterium
CCCGCAGCAAGATGCTTTCCGGGCTGACGGCACCGATCGCCAAGAACGACAGCAGCGGCAGCGCCGTGCCCAAGAGCCCGATGATGAACATCGGCCGGCGCCCGACCAGATCGATCGTGAACACGGTGATGATCGTCCCGACCAGGGTCGCCGCGGTCTGGATGAAGCCGTAGGTCAGCGCCTGCTGCAGCGGCAGGTGGAACACCGTGCGATAGATCGAGGGCAGCCAGGTGCCGATGCTGTAGCTCAAGCCGAAGCACGCGATCCAGAGGCACCAGACGCTGAGCGTGCGCTTCCGATAAATGCCCCGGAACAGATCGCCGAAGCGGCACGGCGCCGGGCGCGCCGCCGGCAGATCGGCCGGCAGCGGCGGCAACGTTTTGCCGGCGCGCATCGCGACCGCCTCGATCTTGCCGAGAACCGCGTCGGCTTCGGCAAAGCGCCCCTTGCTGGCGAGCCAGCGCGCGGATTCCGGCACCACCCAGCGCAGCGGCAAGGCGATCAGCGCCGGCAACGCGCCAATGACGAACATCCATTGCCAGCCGAAGCGCGGCACCACCCAGGCGCCGAGAAACGCGCTCGCGGTCAAGCCGAACGCGAACAGCACCTGGACGCCGAGCGCGAAGAAGCCGCGCCCCTTCGCCTTCGAGAATTCGTTGATGTAGGTGATCATGATCGGCACTTCGCCGCCGAGGCCGATGCCCTGGATAAGGCGGAACCACAGCATCGACTGGAAGCTCCAGGCGAGCGCGCAGGCGAGACTCATGACGCTGAAGATCAACAGCGTCACCAGCAGCACCGGCACTCGGCCCCAGCGCTCGGCGAACCAGCCGGCGCCGATCGAGCCGATGGTCTGCCCGGCATAGCCGCAGGCAATCAGCATGCCGGTCTCGCCCGGCGTCAGCTTCCAGAGGCCGTTGAGCACCGGCAGCACATAGGCGATCGCCAGCGCGTCGACCGCATCGAAGAACCATGCGCTCGCGATGATGATGGCGACGATGAGCTGCCACGAGGTGAAGGGCAGCCGCTCGATGCGCGCGGCGATCATCCGCTCGTTGACGCCCGCGCCCATGATGGCGGCTTGCTCGCTCATCGTATCCCCCCCGTCCACGCGCTCGCGGTGCATCGCGCTAGCAATACCACGAAGCGTATAGCGCTTCACCCCAATTGTCGCGGCCTGTCTTACGATAGCGGAGCGCGTTGACCCTCACCGGCGACCGCCTTAACGTCGCGGGAAAGGGAGAGAGACACGCCGATGACGCCGCCGCAAAAGCTCGATCAGCCACCGAAATACTGGGACCGCCTGTTCGCGCCGAGCTCGTGCCTTGCGATGATCACCACGGTCGATCGCGAAGGCCGCGTCAACGCCGCGTCCTACGGCACCTGCACGCGCGTCCATCACGAGCCGGTCTTCATTGCCTTCACCGCCAATATCGGCGCCGGCAACGCCGACAACATCCTTGCCGGCAGCGATTTCGTCGTGAACCTGCCGCGCTTCGAGCGCGCGAGCCTCGAACAGGTCCGCATCGTCGGCCTGCCATTCGCGCCCGGTGTCAGCGAGATCGAGAAAGCCGGGCTGACCGCGCTGCCGGGGGTCCTGGTCGCGCCGCCGCGGATCGCCGAATGCCCGCGCCATTTCGAATGCAAAGTCGAATGGACCAAGGAATGGTCGGGGCGGCTGATGGTGGTCGGCAGGGTGGTCGCCGCCTCGGTCGATGCGGATTGCATCGACGGCGAAGGCTATGTGATTTGGGACAGGGTCAGGTCGGCGCATTACTGCGGCGCGCCTTATGGCGGGCGTTTTGTCGCCGCCTATGAAACGATGGCGGCGGACGTACCTTACGAAGGCCCCGAAGTGGCGGCCTTCCTCGCGCGCGAGCGCGCGATGTTCAAAGAACACTGAACCAAAACCGGGAGAGCGCGATGAAGCACAGCATCGACAAAATCCTCACCACCCATGCCGGCAGCCTGCCGCGTCCCGAGGATTGGCTGGCGATGATGATGGAGCGGGAGAAAGGCGCGAAGGTCGATGCGCAAGCCTATGCGCAGCGCAACCGGCAGGCGGTGAGCGACATCGTCACGAAGCAGCGCGAGCTCGGCATCGACGTGATCGACGACGGCGAGCAGGGCAAGCCGAGCTTTCTCACCTATGTCAACGACCGGCTCGGCGGCTATGAAGCCGATGGACCGCGCGGCAGCCCTTGGGCCGGCTCGCGCGAGGTCAAAGCCTTTCCGGAATATTACGAAGCAATGGCGCGCGGCGGCGGCGGACCGGCCGCGGCAATCAAGATGGTGTGCCGTGCCCCGGTTACCTATAAGGGCCACGCCCAGCTCCGGAACGACATCGACAATTTCAAAGCGGCGCTGGGCGGCGCCGACGCCGGCGATGCCTTCATCCCCTCGATCTCGATCACCAATATCGAGGAGTGGCAGAAGAACGAATATTATAAGACCGCCGAGGAATATCTGTTCGCCATCGCCGACGCGATGCATGTCGAATACAAGGCGATCGTCGATGCCGGCTTCCTCTTGCAGATCGACGATCCGCGCTTCGCCACCTATTACGCGATGAGCGAGGTCACGATCGAGGAATGCCGCACCTGGGCGGCGCTGCGCGTCGAGGCGCTGAACCACGCGCTCAAGGGCATTCCCGAGGATCGCATCCGCTATCACACCTGCTACAGCATCAACATGGGGCCGCGGGTCCACGACATCGAATTGAAGGACATCGTCGATTTGATGCTGAAGATCAAGGCCGGCGCCTATTCCTTCGAGACCGCCAATCCGCGCCACGAGCATGAATGGCGCGTCTGGGAGGATACCAAGCTGCCGGACGGCAAGATCATCATCCCGGGCGTCATTTCGCACACCACCATGCTGGTCGAGCATCGGCAATTGATCGCCGATTGGATCGTGCGTTTTGCCAAGGTGGTCGGGCGCGAGAACGTCATCGCCGGATCGGATTGCGGCTTTGCGACCTTCGCGAGCTCGAAGGAAATTCATCCCTCGATCGTCTGGGCAAAGCTCGGCGCTTTGGCCGAAGGCGCGCGGATCGCGACCAAAGAGCTGTGGGGCCGCGCGTGAGAGCGGCGCGGGAGCCGCGATGACCGTCGAAATCATTCGCTATGCGGTCGGCGGCGAGACCTTCGCCAGCGAGCTGATCTACGACGAGCGCAAAGCGGGCAAGCGGCCGGTCCTGCTGGTCGCGCCCAATTGGTTTGGCGTGACGCCGGATTGGACCAATCGCACGCGGGCGCTGGCCGGCGAGCGCTACGCCGCGTTCCTGGTCGACGTTTACGGCGAAGGCAAGCGCCCCCAGGACCGGCCGGCCGCCGCGGCGATGGCCAATGCGCAGCGTGCCGATGCGCCGGAATGGCGGCGGCGCATGGCAACCGCGCTCCAGCACGCGATGCGCGCGGCCGAGCGCGCCGGCATCGCCGATAGCGGCAAGCGCGCGGCGATCGGCTTCTGCTTCGGCGGCGGCTGCGTCTTCGAGCTGGCGCGCATGGGCGCCGACATCCAGGCCGCGGTCTCGGTGCATGGCGACCTGATCGGCTCGCTGCCGGCGGCGCCGCGCCAGATCAAGGCGGCGATGCTGGCGATCCACGGCAGCGAAGACCCGATCGCGCCGAAATCGCGACGCGACGCGTTCGAGGCCGAGATGCAATATTGTGGCGCGAAGTGGCAGATGCTGAATTTCGGCGGCCTCTATCATTCCTTCACCGATGTCGGGGTGAATTTGCCGCCCGAGGCGCAGTACAACGAGAACGCGGCGCGGCAG
>DATLUE010000281.1:0-6270 GCA_035533255.1 Allostellaceae bacterium
CGTCACCGAGAATTTGCTCTATGTCTCGCCGCGCTCGGGCCATGCGGTCTCGGCCGCGGCCGGCGCGCCGTATCGCGAGAAGCTGCTGCCGCTGCCGGCCTTCCTTCGGGCGGTCCCTAAAGGGCAGGCGCCCGGCAACGGAAAGCGCCCCGAGGTCAAGGACATGCTGGACGGGCTGCGCCTCACCGGTTTCTTCCTCGAGCAGCGGGTTTTCGCGCCGCATCAGCACAAATTGCCGGCGGCGCGCAGCCGATATGTTGACGTTCTGACGCAGGTTCTTACTATACCTAGCGAATGACCCCCGATTCACCCGCCGCCGAGATGCGCGACGTCGATTTCGCCGAGGCCCTCGGCGAGCGCTATCTGTCCTATGCGCTCTCGACCATCGTCTCGCGCTCGCTGCCGGATGTTCGAGACGGACTGAAGCCGGTTCACCGGCGCCTGCTGTTCGCGATGCAGCAGCTCGGGCTCGACCCGAAATCGGGCTACAAGAAATGCGCCCGCGTCGTCGGCGACGTCATCGGCAAATACCATCCGCATGGCGACATCGCGGTCTACGAGGCGCTGGTCCGCCTCGCGCAGGATTTCGCACAGCGCTATCCGCTGGTCGACGGCCAGGGGAATTTCGGCTCGCTCGACGGCGATGGCGCCGCGGCGATGCGCTATACCGAAAGCCGCCTCACCGACGTTGCCCAGGCGATGCTGGCCGGCCTCGAGGAAGACGCGGTCGATTTCCGCGCCACCTATGACGGCGAGAGCGCAGAGCCGGTGGTCATGCCGGCGCGGTTCCCCAATCTGCTCGCCAACGGCGCCGCCGGCATCGCGGTCGGCATGGCGACCAGCATCCCGCCGCACAACATCGTCGAGCTGTGCGACGCGTTGGCGAATCTTTTGCGCCGGCCGCGCGCGATGTCGATCGAAGAGCTGGTCGAGCTGATGCCCGGCCCGGATTTTCCGACCGGCGGGGTGCTGATCAGCGATAAGGCGTCGATTCTCGACGCCTATTCGACCGGACATGGCAGCTTTCGCCTGCGCGCACGCTGGCAGGTCGAGGAGCTGCCCCGCGCCGGCTATCAGATCGTCGTCACCGAGATTCCCTACCAGGTGCAGAAATCGCGGCTGATTGAAAGGATCGCGACGCTCCTCGAAGAGCGCAAGCTGCCGCTGCTCGCCGATGTGCGCGACGAATCGACCGAGCAGGTGCGCCTCATCCTCGAGCCCAAGACCCGCAACGTCGAGGCCGCGGTGCTGATGGAATCGCTGTTCCGCGCGACCGAGCTCGAGACCCGCGTGCCCTTGAACCTCAACGTCCTCGACGCGCAGAGCATCCCGCGCGTCATGAATTTGAAAGAGGCGCTGCAGGCCTGGCTCGACCATCGCCGCGAGGTGCTGCAGCGCCGCACCGAATTCCGCCTCGCCGCGATTAACCGCCGCATGGAGATATTGCGCGGCCAGATGATCGTCTACCTCAATCTCGACGAGGTGATCCGCATCATCCGCGAATATGACGACGCCAAAGAGCGCATGATCAAGCGCTGGAAGCTCACCGACATTCAGGCCGAGGCGATCCTCAACATGCGGCTGCGCTCGCTGCGCCGCTTGGAAGAGATCGAGATCAAGAAAGAGCTAGCCGCGCTCACGATCGAGGAAAAGGAAAAGAAATCGCTGATCGCCGACGAGAAGCAGCAATGGAAGGCGATCGGCGCCGAGCTCGCCGAGCTACGTCGCGAATATGCGCATGGCAGCCTCGGCAAGCGCCGCACCGAGATCGGCACGCCGCCGGCGGCGATCGACGTGCCGGACGAGGCGCTGATGGAGCGCGAGCCGGTGACGGTGCTGTGCTCGGCCAAAGGCTGGATCCGCGCCGCCAAGGGCCATGGCCTCGCGCTCGGCGAGCTCAAATACAAGGAAGGCGACGCGGCGCGCTTCGCGATCGAGACCACGAGCGCCGACAAGCTGCTCGCCTTCGCCAGCAACGGGCGGTTTTATACGTTGGACGTGGGGAAGCTACCGTCGGCGCGCGGCCACGGCGAGCCGATCAGGCTGATGGTCGATCTCGATAACGAGCACGATCTGGTGACGATGATGACGCACCGGCCGGGCGCGAAGCTGCTGCTGGCGGCGAGCGACGGCCGCGGCTTCATCGTGCCGGCCGACGAGGTGGTGGCGCAGACGCGCAACGGCAAGCAGGTGCTGAATGTCGGCGATGATGCCAAGGCGATCGCCTGCGTGCCGGCCGAGGGCGACACGGTCGCGACGATCGGCGACAATCACAAGCTGCTGCTGTTCGCGATTGCCGAAATGCCCGAGATGACCCGCGGCCGCGGCGTCATCCTGCAACGTTTCCACGATGGCGGCCTCAGCGACGCCAAGGTGATCACCGCCGCCGAGGGCCTGAGCTGGCGCTCGGGCGAACGCACCCGCACCGAAATGGACCTCGACAATTGGCGAGGGAGCCGGGCCAGCGCCGGCCGGGTGGCGCCGCGAGGGTTTCCGCAGAGCAATCGATTCGGGTGAGGGGCAATGAGTGGAGATGCTTAGGGCAAGGGACTCCCAATCTCCCTCAGCCTAATCGACGCAGGATCGAACGGCACCGTCCTTCTCAATGCTGCACGAGCTTGATCAGGTCGATGACCTCGCGGTCGATATGGGGATGGGTCTTCCACCAATCGACCGTGACATCGGTGAATTTGACGCCCTTGGCGCGCTCGGTGTCGAGCACCTTGCGGGCATAGCTGCCGGGATAAAGCCCGAGATCGAAGCCGTTGTAATCGGCCATCACGCGCCGCTGGCCTTCCGGGCTGTCGAGATAGAGCGCGTAGAGGATCGCGGCATTGGGATGCGCCGCGTGGGTCGGAATCGTGATATAGGCATAGCGCCGCTCGGCGATGTCGCTGACGATCTTGGTCGCGATCAGACCGGTGCCGCGATAGCGCAGATTGTTCGGCCAGCCGCCGCCGCAATCGAGCGCCAGCGCCGCGAGCTCGCCCGAGGCGATGCGATCGACGCTGCCGCAGCTCGCAAAGCCGGCGATCTGGCCGGCGAATTGCTTGATATAGGCGGTGGTCTTGGCGACGCCCCAGACGTCGTCCGCCAACAGTGCGTCGAAGCCGCCGAGGAACGGCGTCGTGACGAACTTGCCCTTGTATTCGGGCTTCAAGAGATCGCCTGCGTTCGCGATATCGGCGACCCAGGGCGCGGCTTTCGGGTTGTAGAGGATGTTCGGCAGCGACAGCGCGACGCGCAGCGCCTTGCCGCCGGCCTCGACCAGATCGGGCGGCAGCGACGGCATCGCGGCCTGCCAATCGATCGTGCGGAAGAGACCTTTGTCGAGATAAGGCACGATCTGCGGCGGGGTCAGCGCCAGCACGTCGGTGCTCGCCGCAATGCCCGCCTGCTTCTCCTGGTAGAGCTGCGCGGCGAGCGGGCCGTATGCCGCGCCCGGGCTCCATTCGATCGGAATGTCGACGCCGAACATGCGCTCGATGCCTTGCTGCGCCGCGTGCTGCGCCTCGGGGCCGGCGAGGGTCGAGGCGGGGGTGGAGCGGATCAGCAGCTTGCCTTCCCGCTTGGCGCCGGCGATGATCGTGGCGAGCGCGGGATCGATCGCGATGGTCTGCGCGGACATTGCCGCCGGCGACAGCAACACGACAAGCGCGGCCGCGACCAGGCCCGATTTCATCCACCGCATGATGCGCATCCTCCCGCTGTCTTTATCGTGGCTTCATGGTAAGCAGAGGAGGGCAGCAAGGTCGAGGGTCATCATGGCGGAGCAAACGATGCGCGGCGTCAGGCGGGTCGTGACAGAGGAGGATGCGGCGGGGCGCGCGCGCATCGTCGCGGATGGGCAACCCGCCGTCATCACCGTGCCCGAGCGGCCGGGCTACAACGTCAGCAACGTCTGGGTGACCGGCGACACGCCGGCGCCGATTGCCGCAGCCGATGCGGTCGCTGCCCATAAAGGCGTCTTGCCGCCGCCACGCGGCACCGTGCTGCGGGTGATCGATTATCCGCCCGAGGCGAGCGATCCGGCCGAGCGGCGGCGCCAGCTCGCGGCGACCTTCGGCACGCTCTATCCCGATGCCGAGCATCGCATCGACGACAAGCATCCCGGCATGCATCGCACCGAGACGGTCGATTACGCGATCGTGCTGGAAGGCGAGATCGTCGCGATGCTCGACGACAGCGAAACCGTGCTGCGCGCCGGCGATATCCTCATCCAGCGCGGCACCAACCACGCCTGGGCGAACCGCTCCGGCAAGCCAGCGCGCATCTGTTTCGTGCTGATCGACGGGAGGCGATCGTCCTGACGATCAGGCGGCTTGCGCCTTCTGCTTTTGCAGCGGCGCCAGTGCGGCGCCCAATTGACCGAGCAAAGTGTCGAAGTTTTGCTCGCTGATGCCGCGATCCGAGCCTTTTTTTGTCATCATTTCCAGACAGCCGACAGCCTGGCTGATCTTGCCGAGCGAAATCCCCACCGCGTAGGAGACGTCTTTCGCGTTGCGAAGGAAATTAATGAACCCGGCGGGATCCATGCTCGTGACGAAATTATCGTAGAGCTGGTTGTAATCCTTGAGCACGGTATCGACGCCTACCCAGTGGTTGCGCAGGCGCAGGCCGATACCCTGCACGCGCTCGCGGATGTATTGGGCGTACTCCTTGGGCAGGCCGGCGGCGGGCTTCGCGTTTTTGTTCAACCACAGGGCGAGGCTCTTACGCTTCTCCTCGCTGCGGTAATAATCGAAGCTGTAAAACATGATGCCTTTCCAGGCGGCGAAGATCGAAAGCGCTTCGTCTCTCGGGCAGCGCAGCGCGACGATCAAGGGCTCGAGCGCGTGCAGATCCTTCGCTTCCCAGACCGTATCGATCAGTTGGGTCACTTTGTTCTGATCGGGCTTGGTTCCGCCGAATGCGGCGCGAACCAGCATTTCCATCTTGTCGCGGATAAATCGCTGGATCGCCCCTCGTTCGTCGGGCGAGACTTCGAAATACGCGTCGTTGGGTTCGATGCCCTGAAGCGAGAGCGCGTCGCGCAACAAAAACCCGTCCAGCGAAGGAAGCTCGTCGATCGTACGCAAAATCGCCAGATCGTTTTCGAAGGCCTCTGCCTTGCCTCCCACTGCGGTCAGCCCGACCGTTTCGGCGAGGAACGAGGCAAGCTTCGGGCTGTGGATGAGGATCGACCGACCGCCCTTTTCCGGGATATCGGCTTCGAAGGGCAGGTACAGTTTCGTGCCGATGGGCGAGGCGTCGAGACGGCGGGGATCGTCGCGCGTTAATATCTCCTTCATCAGCACGAGATAGTTCAGCGCGTCGGTCATGAAGAAGCACGGCGTCTGGTCCTTGCCCTTCTTTAATTGGCGCGTAACTTTATTGCAGTTGAAGACCCACGAGGATTTCGTTCCCAAGGTGGAATTGAGATTGGTCTTGGAATGGTCCATAGCCGGCTTCTCGCTCATGGATGGTCGCCGCGCAAATGCCCGGGCGACACTTCTAAGCAACGGTACAAGCCAATCGTTTAAGGCGGCTTACGCCGGCCCGCCCACGGTCCGCCGATCGACGGGGATGCGTTAAAAGCTTGTAGCCGAGGGCGGTCAAACGGTACACCGAATCGGTTAACGGCAACCAAGGGAGCAAATCATGTCGATCGGAAAGACTTTGTCCTTCCATCGGACCCTGTCCGTCGTGACGATGTTGGCGGCGCTTGGGGTTCCGGCGCTCGCTCAAAACGCCGCCCAGCCGATGCCCGGCATGACTGCGGCATCGTCGCCGGACAGCAGCGCTTCCTCGCAAGCGCTCAAGGCCGCCAACGACAAAATGATGCAAGATATGCGCAAGCCGATGACCGGCAATACCGATCAGGACTTCGTCGCCAATATGATCCCGCATCATCAGGGCGCGATCGATATGGCGAGGGTGGAGCTCAAATACGGCAAGGACCCGGTCCTCCACCGGTTGGCTCGGGGCATCGTCGCGGCGCAGAAGAAAGAAATCGCCGAGATGCATGCGTGGCAGGCGAAACATCCCGCCGCGTCTTGATTCTGACCGGCGCAAGATGCGCGCGCCGGCCTAATCCTCGAACCGCCCCAGCCGCACCGCGGTCTGGCCGCGGGCGAAGCGCCGCGACGGCATGATCAGCACGCAATTGTCATAGGGCGTGCGGATGTCGCGGCCGCCGTCGCGCGCGATCGCGGTGCCGGCGCGCGGGATCGTCTCGAAGCCCTCATAGGATTCGAAAAAGCGGAAATCGTCGCTTTGGATGGTGATGCG
>DATLUE010000282.1:0-6529 GCA_035533255.1 Allostellaceae bacterium
GCCCTCGCCAAGCGCGGAATCGTCGCGGGCGCCGGCGGCCGTCGCACCGGATTCTTGCAAGCCGCCAGTCCCGCCCCTATCTCAAGCCGGCAAAGGATCGGTTCATGACCTCGCTCGCGGGCCAGTTGCTCATCGCCATGCCGCAAATGGAAGACCCGCGCTTCAGCCGCTCGGTGGTCTTTCTGTGCGCGCACAATGCCGAGGGCGCGATGGGCCTCGTCGTCAATAAGCCGATCGAGCAACCCGCGATGCCCGAGCTGCTGCGCCAGCTCAACATCGAGGGCAACGGCTTCGATCGGGCGCGGGTGCATTTCGGCGGGCCGGTCGAGGCCGGGCGCGGGTTCATCCTCCATTCGACCGACTACACCGAAGAGGCGACCTTGGTGGTGGACGACAGCATCGGGCTGACCGCGACGCTCGACATCCTGCGCGCGATCGGCCGCGGCGAAGGGCCGCGCCGCATCCTCTTCGCGCTGGGCTATGCCGGCTGGGGGCCGGGCCAGCTCGACGCCGAGATCCAGGCCAATGGCTGGCTCACCGTCGCCGCCGACGACGCGCTGCTGTTCGATCGCGGCAATGACGACAAATGGCGACGCGCGATCGCGAAGCTGGGCGTCGATCCGTTCGCGCTGTCGGGCGATGCGGGACATGCGTAGATTTCGGTTCGTCATTGCGAGCGTCCTTCGCCAAGCTCAGGATGAGGGCGAAGCAATCCGGTCTCTGGATCGCTTTGTCGCTCCTGAACTCTTGTCGAAGGGGCTTCTCGCGATGACGGTAGCAATAGTTGCGCCCCGTAATTAGGCGCGCGTCGTCCAATCGCTCGCGAGAATCCCGAACAGGACATGGTCCTGCCATTTGCCGTCGATGCAGAGATACTCGCTGGCATAGCCTTCCTCGCGAAAGCCCGATTTGAGCAGCAGCCCGCGGCTCGGCGCGTTGTGCGGCAGGCAGGCCGCCTCGACGCGATGCAGCCGCAGCCGCTCGAAGGCGAATTTCAGCGTCAGCGCCAGGCCTTCGCTCATATAGCCCTGATGCGCGTGGCTCTCGCCGACCCAGTAACCGACGCTGGCGCTTTCGGCGACGCCGCGCCGGACATTGGTGACGCTGATCCCGCCCACCAGCGCGTCGTCCTCGAGCCGGAACAGCAGGAAGGTGTAGCCCTGGTCGCTATGCCATTCGAGCGCATAGCGCGCGAGCCTGCGGCGGAACGCGGCGCGCGTCAGCGCATCCTCGCCCCAGCTCGGCTCCCACGGCGTCAGGAATGCGCGCGAGGCGCTCCGCAGCTCGGCCCAGACGCGCCAGTCCTGGCGGTCGGGCGCGCGCAGCACGGTGCGCCTCCCGACCAGGCGAAAGGGCGGCGGGGTCGTTCCGAACAGCCGTTGCAACCGCAAGAGATCGAGCGCCACCCCCGCCCCCCGTTTCTCCCGTCAGAGTCTCAATCGCTCGACGAGGCGCGTGTAATCCTCGATCTTGCCGACCGGCCCGAGCGCGGCGAGGGTCGGCCGGCCGGCGATCACGCGCTTCGCGACCCGGATCACGGCGTCCTCATCGACCGCATCGATATGCTCGACCAGCTCGCGCGGCTCGAGCGGCCGGCCGTGGATCAGCATGTGGCTGGCCTGCTGCTCGCAGCGCGCCGTGGTGCCTTCCATCGACATCAGCAGCCCGGCCTTGAGCTGCGCGCGCGCGCGCGCCAGCTCGTCGCCGGAGAGGCCGTCGACCAATTGGCGCAGCTCGTCGCACAGCACCGGCATCAGCTCGGCCGCCTGATCCTCGCCGGTCCCGGCATAAATGCCGAACACGCCGCCGTCGCTATAGCTGTGGCTGAAGGAATAGATCGAATAGGCGAGGCCGCGGGTCTCGCGCACCTCTTGGAAGAGCCGCGACGACATGCCGCCGCCGAAAGCGGTCGAGAGCACCGAGGCCGCGAAGTAATCGCGATCGCCGAAGGTGACGCCCGGGAAACCCAGCAGCACATGCACCTGCTCGAGATCGCGCGCCTCGCGGTGCTCGCCGCCCTCATAGCGCGCGGCCTCGGTATGTGCGTCGCCGCGCAGGGTCAGCGCCGTGAAGCCGCGCTCGGCCAGCGCGACCATTGCCTCATGCGTCACATTGCCGGCCGCGACCAGCAGCATGCCCGGCGCCGCGTAGGTGTCGCGCATGTAGCCGGCGATCGCGTCGCGATCGAGCCGCTTGATGATGTCGGCGCGGCCGAGCACCGGCTGGCCCATCGGCTGGCCGGGAAAGGCGCGCTCTTGAAACAAATCGAAGATGATGTCGTCGGGCGTGTCCTGCGCCTGGCCGAGCTCTTGCAGGATGACCGTGCGCTCGCGCTCGAGCTCGCCCGCATCGAAGGTCGAATGCTGCAGGATGTCGGCGAGGATATCGACCGCGAGCCCGACATCGGCCTTCAGCACCTTGGCGTAATAGGCCGTGTGCTCGCGCGAGGTGTAGGCGTTGAGATGGCCGCCGACCGCCTCGATCTCGGAGGCGATGTCGCGCGCGTTGCGCCGCTGGGTGCCCTTGAATGCCATGTGCTCGAGAAGATGCGCGACGCCGTTGACCGGCGCGGGCTCGTGGCGCGTGCCGACATCGACCCAGACGCCGAGCGATACGGTCTCGACCGAGTCCATGCGGTCGGTAACGACCCGCATGCCGTTGGCGAGCCGGGTTACTTGAACGGTCATGAAGCGGCTCCAAGCGCGAGTGTCGCGCGGGCATGGGTGCGAACGTAATCCTCGATAGCGGCGAGATCGTTGGGCAGCGACGGCGCGCGCTCGGGGAGGTGCATCACCGCCGCCAGCCGCGCCGGCATCTCGGGCGCGCGGCCGATCGCGCGGGCGACCGCATCGGGGAATTTCGCCGGATGGGCGGTCGCCAGCGCGACCATCGGCAGATTGGGATCGCGGCGCTTGGCCTTGGCCGCGGCGACCGCGATCGCGCTGTGCGGATCGAGCACCACGCCGGTCGCGCGATGGGTCGCGGCGATCTCGGCCAGCGTTGCCGCGTCGTCGATCTTTGCTGCCTCGAACAGCGTGCGCGCTGCCTGCCATTCGGCGGCGCTGACCGGCAAGGTGCCGCTCTGGCGGAAGGCGGCGACGCCGTCGGCCACGGCCGCGGCATCGCCGGCCTTGAGCTCGTAATAGAAGCGCTCGAAATTACTCGCGACCTGGATGTCCATGCTGGGCGACAGCGACGCCTCGACCGCGCCCAGGCTCATCGTGCCGGTCGTAAAGAACCGCGTCAGGATATCGTTGCGGTTGGTCGCGACGACGATCTCGGAAATCGGCACGCCCATGCGGCGCGCGACGTGGCACGCGAAGACGTTGCCGAAATTGCCGGTCGGCACGGTGAAGCCGACGCTGCGCTCGGGCGCGCCGAGCGCAATCGCGGCGGCGACGTAATACACAATCTGGGCCATGATCCTTGCCCAGTTAATCGAATTGACCGCCGAAAGGTTCAGGTCGCGCCGGAACGGCACATCGGCGAACATCGCCTTCACCAAATCCTGGCAATCGTCGAACGTGCCGTCGACCGCGATGGCATGAACATTGGGCGCCGTCACCGTCGTCATCTGGCGGCGCTGCGCCTCGGCGATGCGGCCCTTCGGGTAGAGCATGAAGATGTCGACCAGCTCGGCGCCGCTACAGCCGGCGATCGCCGCCGAGCCGGTATCGCCCGAGGTCGCGCCGATGATGGTGACGCGCGCGCGGCGCTGTTCCAGCACCTGCTCGAACAGCCGGCCGACGAGTTGAAGCGCGTAATCCTTGAAGGCGAGCGTCGGGCCGTGGAACAGCTCCATGAGCCAGAAGCCATCGCCGAGCGAATTCAGGGGCGCGATGTCGGGCTGGTGATCGAAACCGCGATACGCGTCGGCGACCATGCGCTCCCACGCCGCCGGCGCGACGATGCCGTCGAGAAACGGCGCGGTGACGCGCGCCGCGATCTCGGCATAGCTCTTGCCGCGCAAGCTCTTGAGGTCGGCCGCGGTCAGCCGCGGCCACTCGGTCGGCAGATAGAGCCCGCCATCATGGGCGAGGCCGTCACGCAGCACCGCATCGAAGGCGACGCGCTCAGGCGGCTGACTGCGATCGCGGGTGCTGAGATAGGGCAAAGGCTTGGGGTCCAGGCGATAAAACGGGCCGAAAAGCCTAGTCCCGAGGTCGTGCCCTCGCAACTAAATGGTTTTTCAAGGGGTTGGGTCGTCCGGTTTTACGGTCACAGCCCAAAAGATTGGGTTCGTTTCGTAATTTTCGGGTTGGATTCGATCGCTTTCCGTTGTCTTGTGGGAACGCTTTCACCGTACGAGCACATGGACGGTGAAGGCGATGACGTCAAACCGCGACACTCCAGTCATCCTTGGCGTGTTTAGGTGCCCCTTGGTTTGAATGTCCTTCCCGTGCAATGTTCAAAGCATGCCGATCAAACGAGAACCACCGAGCAATCCGATCGTAGCAGCCGTTGCTATCGCGTCGCGTCGACGTTGCTGCTTATGCGTCTTCCTCAAAGACCGTGATGAGACGTGCAAGGGGCAAATCGCGCATCTGAATCGCGATCCGAGTGACTCTAAATTCGAAAATCTGGTCTACCTCTGTTTGGAACATCATGACGAATACGACAGCAGGACGAGCCAGTCGAAAGGCCTCATGTTGGACGAGGTACGCTCGTACCGTGACCGCCTCTACGACAGAAATCCCGAAGCCAAAGCAGCAGCTTTTGAACATATGACAAAGGTAGGTACTGAAATCGAGCCATTGCCGAAAGCATCACAGTATGAACTGCTACGGAAGCGCTTTCCGAAAGAACTCGCGTTCACTTCGAAGCCGTGGCGATATCCGTTGTGGCAAGTTGCCAATCAGCCCCAGCTCTTTGCCTATAAGGCTAGCAACGGGTGTGATGGAATTTGCTTGATCGAACGTATCGATCTACCCGACGGTAGAATCGTTATTGTTTGTACTCAGACTGAAGGTAATCCAGGGCAAAGCATTACAAATAGTATCGAAGAGCTTTGCCTTCAGGTTTGTGAGCGTTTTGAAATCCCACCGAACCGCCTTGTTTGGCTAGAACACTATGATTTTCTTACTCCTGACGAGTGGGACATCGTCAATTTCAAACGACGCCCGCCACGTAGCCCCTTCGAAGACCCGAGTTGGACTACGATGACCCCGAAAATCTGGCGCGAATTGAAATTGAGGCCTAAAGGAAAGGCTCGCATCGAGGCTGGGCGGATCGACTCGCAAATTGAAAAATTGTTTGAGTGGCCCACAGAAGCGATTTTTTAAATTGGTGCGCCGCTATGTTCGTCTGAGTGTACCAATCATAGGTCCAGCACCAGCTTCTCGGTCTTCGCGCCCGAGCAGCAGATCATCATCGTCTTGTTGGCCTTGCGCTCGTTGTCGGTCAAGACGACGTCGCGGTGGTCGGGCACGCCTTCGAGGACACGGGTCTCGCAGGTGCCGCAGACGCCTTCGAGGCAGGACGAGGCGACGTTCATTCCGGCGTCGAGCAAGGTCTCGAGGATGGTCTTGCCGGGCGCGATCTGGAAGCTCTTGCCGCTTTTTGCGAGGACGACGGTGAAGCCGCCTTCGGCCGCGGGCGCGTCCTTGGCGGTGAAGTATTCGACATGCACGCGCGCGCGCGGCAAATCCTTGGTCGCAGCCTCGAACGCTTGGAGCATCGGCAGCGGGCCGCAGCAATAGAGATGCGTCTGCGACGAGGCGGCGGCCGTGACCGCGGCGAGATCGAGCAGCTTGCCGCCGGGCTCGCCGTCGAAATTGAACGTGACCTTGGCGCCCGCCTTGCCATCGAGGGCGGCGATCGCCGCGTGGAACGCGGCCTCCTTGCGCGTGCGCACGCAATAGATCAGCTCGGCGCTGCGGCCGAGCGCGGTCAGCCGCTGCATCATGCACCACAGCGGCGTCACGCCGATGCCGCCCGCGATCAGCAGCGAATGCGGCGCATCCTCGGCGAGCGGGAAATTGTTGCGCGGCGCGCTGATGACGAGGATGTCGCCGGTGCGCAGCTTCTCATGCACCCAGCTCGAGCCGCCGCGGCTGGCGCGATCTTTCTGCACCGCGACCACATAGCGATGCCGCTCGTCCTGGCTATTGACCAGCGAATAGGAGCGCACCATGCCATTCGGCAGGTTGAGATCGATATGCGAGCCGGCGGTGAAAGCCGGCAGCGCGCCGCCGGCGGGGTCGCGCAGCTCGTAAGCGAGAATGCCCTCGGCTTCCCAGGTGACGGAATGCACCCGCACCCGCAGCGGCGTTGCGACATTGCTCATCTGTTACATCTCAGCGCAATTTTCGTCGTCATCGCGAGGCCGTGCAGCGACCGCGGCGATCCAGGAGAAATAACGGCATGGCTGGATTGCTTCGCTCCTGAGCTCTCGTCGAAGGGGCTCGCAATGACGGTACGCGTCAATGCTTGTGGAAGCCGGCGAGCCGCGTCAGACGCCGCGCGCCGCGGCCTACGATCATGTCCTTGGTCTTGCCGAAGAAATCCTGCACATGCGGCGCCTGGCCGT
>DATLUE010000283.1:0-6637 GCA_035533255.1 Allostellaceae bacterium
GTCCGTACCGGCGGCTTGGCTGGAAAGGTTCGCAAAGAAAATGCGCTCGATGGCGATCACCAGCACATCGGCCGGAAGTAACCACCGTTGCCAGAATTGCTCTCCGGCAAACTTGATATGGACGGTCCCACGAATGATCTGCTGTGAGCGCGATACATCGGAGTCGGGCGGCCGCCAATCGAGGCGCACGGGAGGGCCGCAATGGCGTACGACAATCACTTGCTCGGCGCCGAGATATATGCCGGGATTCGGCAGAAGCGCACCGCGCGTGAGCGTAATCTCCCCGAATTGGATCCGGCGCCGATGAGATAAAGCCGGATCGGCCCGTGCCGATGAGAAATCGATCAGGTGCGACTGAACGGGGATTCGCAACTCGGACATCGGCAGACGTCCCTCCTAGGGAGATGCGTGCCTTCGCCAAACGTCGCGCGCCGTGAACGGCTCAATCATTGGCCGTCCCTACGATGCTCCATTGTCGTATTCGTGACTTCGGCAACTTCTGAGGGTATGGGGATATTATGACTTTGGCGTGGTCCTGTCATGGCAGATTCGAGTACGCGCGGATGATCGTCCGCGAACTCAACTGCACGGCTCGACCCGACGTTCTTTAAGAAGGAGTGGCTGGCGCCGTTTTCAGGGGCGTCATGGCAATCATCAGAATGGATGATCGCAGGTTGCCAAAGTTAGGAACCGTGATGCCAAAATAGCGCATCGGCCAGCCGAGTATGCCGCGGAGGAGAAAGATGTCTGATTATCTCGCCAGCAAGCGGCCGACCAAAATCATCGCCCTTGAAGAGCATTTCACGACGCCGCTTTATCATCAGCATGTGGCCGCGAATGCGTACCGCGACTTCTTCCTCACGAGCCGCGGCAATCAGATCGGCCATGATATCGTCGCGCAGCTTGGCAATCTTGCGGACGAACGGCTGCGGCATATGGATGCCGCCGGTATCGACGTCCAAGTCCTCTCTTTCACGCAGCCCGGCGCACAGGGCTTTCCGGCCGAGATCGCAATCCCATTGGCGCGGGATGCGAATGAGCGGCTCTACGATGCCATTGAAAAGCACCCCATGCGATTCGCCGGCTTCGCCGCCTTGCCAACCGCGGATCCCGACGCCGCAGCGCGCGAATTCGAACGCTGCGTGAAGCAGCTGGGATTCAAGGGCGCCTTGATCCATGGCCACACACAGGGTGCGTTCCACGATGAGAAGAGGTTCTGGGGGATTTTCGAGACGGCGCAGGCGCTCGGCGTTCCGATCTATCTCCATCCGACCATGCCGCATCCGGGCGCCATCAAAACGTATTTTGTCGGCTATGAAGAGCTGCAAGGCTCGGCCTGGGGCTTCGCCATCGATACGGCGACGCATTTCCTGCGGATCGTGTTCGCCGGCGTGTTCGACGCCTATCCCGATCTCAAAATCATCCTTGGCCATCTCGGCGAAGGCCTGCCGTTCAGCATGCACCGCCTCAACAACCATACCCACGAAGCCGCCCGACGGCGCGGACTAAAGAGAGCGCCGATCGAATATCTCAAAGATAACCTGGTCGTGACGACAAGCGGAAACTGGTACGAACCCGCTTTCCTATGCACGCTACTCGCGCTTGGGATCGACAATATTCTTTTTGCCGTGGACTGGCCATATGAAGCCAACATGGTCGCGATGAAGTTCCTAGAAGATCTGCCGATCAGCGCTGCCGATAAGGAAAAGGTTGCGTATCGCAACGCCGAACGTCTGCTGGGCGTGTAGCGAGTAGCTTTGGATTCTGATCGGATTGCATCGACGGTCGAACCAGATCGCTTCTACCATCACGCTCCACCTCAGATGGAGCCCCCGGAAGCCCCCTGATCGGTTATGTGGAGCTGCAGGCGACCTTGAACGACAGGCCCAGCCAGCGTGAATCGGATATTGGCGCACACATCGTCTTGGGGCGGTTGTGCCATGATACCGAAACTTTCTGGATCAGCTCTTAAGTCGCGCTCGTGAGTGCGCGTCTATCTCTATGACTTGTTCGATCGCTTAGGCCGCCAATCGGGCCGGTAGCCAGAATCGACCCAGCTTACGAAATCGTTGACCGTGCCGGTTAGATCGTCAGCCACCTTTTCGAGTTCGGCCTTCATGTCCGGTCGAAAGCCGGGCCCTTCGCCATTGAGCGCCTGCAACCGGTCCGCGAGCAGCTTGTACCGCCCTTCCAAGTCCTCGATTTCGGCAAATTCCTCGATCTTCTCAAGACCCTTCGCCTGGCTCATTTTTTGCCGAAGCTCGGCGATCCGTGTTGCGAAAGCCGTCAATCGCTTTTCGAGCCCTGGGTGCAAGCCTGTGTTTTCCACATCACTTCTCCGCTGCTGTCTGCGTACTGTAACTCAACTGGCGGCTGCTGTTTGGGTTCAAGACGGTCCAGGCGTGCCACGCTATCATCAAATCTTCATCGGTGGGAATCGTCCAGGCCGAGACTCGGCGGCCCAACAAGCTACAACAGCAAAAGCAAAAGTGACCGATTCATTTAAGCCGCACACAAGGCCGGCGCGAGCGAGGATGAGGCTGACTTTCATAAGGCGCTAAAGCGGATAGCGAAGCCGAGCGGCTTAACGTCCAGGGGTGGGAAAGCTAAGGCCCCTCCGGCAGCGCTTCGTGGTTATCGCCTACCAGTTGAAGCCGCGCGGCGCACCCATTTGTCGCCGGGTGTTGCCCGTTTCTTAAGCCGAACCCAAGCCTTGGCGTCGGCCACGCTCCCCGAGGCGCGTCGATCCCCGGGCGACGGCACGGAAAGGGTCCGAAAACAATTTGCTAGGCAGCACAGCGAGTCAGGTCTAGTTTCCTCCGAAATCGATTGATGCAATATCCAGGATAGGGAGGAAGAGGTATGAAACAAATATCGCTGGCCGCGCTTGCGGCCGTTGCCGTCGGAACTTTGCTGGCCACGCCGAGCTTTGCCGCCGGCCCCGCGTTCAAGGTCGTCCAACACATCAAAATGCCGGATGGCGACTTCGATTACGGCTCGGTCGATTCGGCGAAGGGCAGCGTCTACTGGGCGCGAGACGGCCAAATCACCATGTTGAACGTCAAGACCGGCCAGATAACGCAGCTTGTCGGCAGTGCGAACGGCCACGTGGCGGTGCCGGTACCCGGCACCGATCTGTTGGTGGAGTCGCATGGCGTTCCGAGCGTCGCTCCGGGCGCCGATCAAAGCGGGATCTCGATCATCGACGTCAAGGCGAACAAGATCTTGGCCGACATCCCGGCCGGCCGCCCGGCGGCTAATGCTCCGAAGGGCCCGCCCACCGGTTTTCCTGACGGCGCGACCTACGATCCCGCCTCGAAGCTCGTTTACGTGATGACGCATTTCGACGCCGTCGCCTACGCCGTCGATCCGAGAGCCAGGAAGCTGGTGGCAACGATCGCGGTCGGAACAAAGGATCAGGAGTTTCCGGCGGCCGACGGCAAAGGGCACCTCTTCATCGCTGCCCCGGGCTCGAAAGAAATCAGCGTGATCGACACCAAGACCCAGAAGGTGACAGGCCACTACCCGCTCTCTTGCGGTGCCAGCGGCATGGCCTACGCCTCGAGGTCGGGTCTCTTGATCGCGGAATGCGACGATGACGGCCTTGCGGAAGTCGTCGACGCCAAGACGGGCAAGACGGTGGCCTCGGTGCCGATCGGACATAGCGCGGATTCGGTCCAGTACGACGAAAAGGATCAGCTCGCCATGATCCCGTGCCAGGAAGAAGGCAAGCTCTACGTCATCTCGGTGGCCAACGCGCAGCACGTCGCTCTCGTCCAGACTTTGGACACGGCGGTGGGCACGCGCACCGGCACGTGGGACGAAAGCAACGATCGTGGCTACTACATGGCAGGGCAATCGACGGGTAAGCGTGTCCACGGGCATCTCGTCCTGAAGGACGGCACGCTCGAACAGCTGGTCGTCGGCGAGTAGCTCGCGTATCTCAAAGGAAGCGGCGCCACGTCGAACGTGGCGCCGCTGTGGCGGAGACTATTACGTTTGAGGATCTTGATCGGGCGCGGCTCTGCACCCTCTCAAACCGCCTGTTCACCTGCGTACCGGGGAGCGATCGCTACATCCGCCCGCGCGGCGTCACGCAAACGCGTCTCGATACGAGTACGATTTAATCCGATATCGTGAGACCGCACGCACGAAACGTGGTCCTAGCCCTGGAACTAACTCAGGGCCTGCCGGAGTTGCTTCGCGCACCTCTGGCATGTCACCCGAAGAATAATCCCGTCTGGGAAATGTCGACGTTGTGCCATGACGCCGGGAGCGTAGCCATATCCGTTCGACCAGGGAAGAACCCGCGACCGCAAGTACCGAGGCTGCTCGCCTTTTCCGCTTTGGGTTCAGGCTGTGTGAAGACGCTTTGGCTGATATGAGTCTTCTGCGAAGTGGCGGGAGGATCGATCTGTTCAGTGACGCGAGCGTTGCGATCGACGGCAGCGAGTTCAAAGCGGTCAATACGCGAGACCGGAACTTCACGCAGGCCAAGATGCAGTGCCGACTGGAGCAGATCGACGAGAGCATCGTCCGCTATCTGTCTCAACTCGAGATCGCCGATCGTCAGGGCCCGACCGTGCCGGAAGCCAAGATCACGCGGCTTAATGAGAAGATTGCGGCGCTGCGCGAGGAGATACAGTGGCTGAACGCATCGAACGCCCGGATGATGGAGACCTCGACGATCTTCCAACCGCGTTGTCCCGCGACCTTCTCGGCCTCTCGTCGCCGGTTCTCCATTGTCGGGGCGTGGGCCGAAACACGCGCGTCGCGAGAACAAACCAATCGCTTTTTTCCTGGCAATCGCGCGCGACCTGGATGATCCTTTCGCTTCAGCCGGAGAAGATAAAAGGTATCGCAAGGGGAGCATGAAGACGATGCGTATTCTTACGGCTGCAGCCGCTATTTTCCTCATCAGCCACGCGGCGTGGAGCGCCGAACTACCCAAGATTCGCCTCGGCTGGGTGGTCGCGCCAGGCTCGACCGCAGCTCTGCTGATGATGAAGCCGGACGCCTCCGTGCATCGCGGCGTCACCTATTCCTTCGAACCGATGCATTTCGCCTCGACCGCGGTGGAACTGGTGCCGTTCGCTAGCAATCGGGTCGACATCATCGACATTTCCTATTCCGCGATTGGTGCGGCGATCGTCAACGCGCATCTTGACGATCTGCGCATCATTGCCGACGAGATCCAGGACGGCATTGACGGACACGAGAACGGCAGCGGGTTTCTTGTGCTGAATGACGGGCCGATCAAGACCTTCGACGATCTGAAGGGAAAAGCCGTCGCGGTGTTGACGATCGGCAGCGCCACCGACATGCAGGCGCGGATCATGTTGCGCCGCCACGGTCTCGAACCCAACCGCGATTACAGCATCATCGAAGCGCTTTTCCCCAACATGAAAAGCCTCCTCTTCGAAGGGAAAGCGGCCATGGTGGCCATCGCACCGCCCTTTGCCTACGACCCAGAGCTGCGCGCGAAAAGCCGCATGTTCTTCACCGAGACCGATGTGATGGGACCGACGCAGCTGCTTGCTCTGGCCGCGCGCAAGTCCTTTATCGAGAAGAACCGGGCCGTCCTGGTTGATTTCTTGGAAGACATGATCCGTACGGTGCGGTGGTTCACGAATCCCAAGAATCACGAGGCGGCGATCGCGCTCGCCGCGGCGCTGACCAAGCAGCCGGCGGCGCAACTTGAGCGGCTCTTCACCAAGCAAGACAATTACCGCGATCCCAATGCCGAGCCGAATCTGCAATCGCTGCAGCATAGCCTCGATCTGCAGGACCAAATGGGCATACAAAAGACGAAGATCGACGTGAAGCGTTATGCCGATCTGAGCCTCGTCCATGAGGCGGCCGCGCGGCTCAAATAATGCGATGGACCGCGGCGCGGGCGTAGACGTACGGCACCAAACGAAGGGAGGAACGAGATGAAGCCTGTCGCTAGCGCTCGCGATCGTCTGCGTTCTTGCCGCGGGCACCCGGGCCAAAATGGTGCAGGTCGGAATGACACGGCTCGTCGGCTTTGTCGGCGTGCCAGTCAGGATCGCGCACGGCTATTTCAAGGCCGAGGGCCTCGACGTGAAGGAAGTCTAGAGCACCATCAGCGACGGTCCGATCGTCGAGAGGCTGGCGAAGCAGCGCGACAACACGATCACCATCGGCAGGGTCGCTTTGCGGATGTGTAACGGTCGAGCATGTGGCCGAAGATCGGGGTGAAGATCACCGAGCAGGCGCCGGTGACGAGCAGCGTCGCCGAGAACGCGGCCCGGCTCCACCCCATCTCCTCGGTGATCGGCTTCAGGAACACGCCGAAGCTCAGGATCGGGATCGAACCGGTGCCGACCATCAGCCCGACCGCGTAGGCAAATGCGATTCATCAGCCATTACGCAACATGGCCCCTCGCGCGCCCGATCCTTCGCCTATTCGGTGCCCTTCGGGTAGTTGTATTTGCCGAGCGGCAGGAACAGCAACGCGGCCACGATCAGCATCACGACGAACGCCCCGAGCACCTGGTCGTAGCTGTGGAAATGATCGAAGCCGAAGCCGAGGATGGCCGGCCCGACACCGATGCCGATCGTGAAGGCCGCGAAGATCAGGCCGTAGAGCGTGCCGAAAGAGCGCCGGCCGAAA